>JACMKT010000026.1 GCA_014380005.1 Rhodospirillales bacterium | reverse complement strand
GCATAGTATCCACCGTTATCGGGCTAAACACTATCAAGTGCCAACGACAACGTTGCTCTTGCCGCTGCGGCTTAACCCGTAAGCGCGGTTCGGGGGGGCACCGGGCAACAGAAGCCCCCCCACTTAATTATTCGGACTGTCAGGGGCCGTGCGGTCATATGCCGGAAGATTCGCTGCGCTACGATAAAATGGTGGAAGACGCCCTGCGCGGCGTGGTCCGCGACGCTTTGGTTCAGACGGCTGAAACCGGACTGTTCGGCGATCACCATTTCTACATCACCTTCCGCACCCGCCTGCCGGGCGTGCATTTGCCGCCCCACATCATGGCTCGCCACCCGGAAGAGATGACCATCGTGCTCCAGCACCAGTACTGGGGCCTGGAGGTCGCCGAGGAATCCTTCGCCGTGACGCTGTCCTTCTCGGGCGCGTCCGAGCGTCTGCACATCCCGTTCGCCGCCGTCACCGGCTTTGCCGATCCGTCGGCCAAGTTCGGCCTGCAGTTCCAGGTGGAAGACGACGAGTTCAACGAGGATGATGACGGGGACGAGGACGCAGTTTCCGTCACCTCCGCCCCCCCGCCCCAAGACGAAATCCCCGCCGAGGGCGCCAAGGTCATTGCCTTGGACGCGTTCCGAAAGAAGTAGGGTTTTCACCACAAAGACACAAAGAACACAAAGATGATTTTCGGGAGGCTCAGTGCGTGCCACCCGGTAGGGCCTCTTCGTGTTCTTTGTGTCTTTGTGGTGAATATGTCCTTCTCCGGCTAGCCCTCAGGCCAGGGGTCAAGACTCTTGACGCCCCGTCGAAAAAGGTGTTTGACCAACCCGCCAGGCCCCCACCCGCGCGGGGTGGCGTGTGCCTACCCATTTTCGAGCTGAGGGGCGCCGATGTCCGACTTCGTCTTCCACGAGCTGTTCCCGTTGACCCATGACGACACCCCGTACCGCAAGGTCACGTCGGACGGTGTGGGCACCGCCACCTTCAACGGCAAGACCGTGGTCACCGTCGAGCCCGAGGCCATCACCCGGTTGGCCTATGAAGCGTTCAAGGACACCTCGCATCTGCTGCGCCCTGGCCATCTGGCCCAGATCCGCAAGATCATGGAAGACCCTGAGGCTTCGGCCAACGACAAGTTCGTTGCCTATGACCTGCTGAAAAACGCCATGATCGCCGCCGGCGGCACCCTGCCCATGTGTCAGGACACCGGCACTGCCATCGTCATGGGCAAGAAGGGCCAGAACGTCTTCACCGGCGGCAATGACGAAGCGGCCCTGTCCAAGGGCGTGCAGCAGGCCTATACCGATTTGAACCTGCGCTATTCGCAGACCGCGCCCCTGAACATGTATGACGAGGTCAACACCGGCACCAATCTGCCGGCGCAGATCGACCTGTATGCCACCGAAGGTGATGCCTACAAGTTCATGTTCATGGCCAAGGGCGGCGGCTCGGCCAATAAGACCTATCTGTATCAGCAGACCAAGGCGTTGCTGAACCCGACCTCCCTGCTGAAGTTCCTGGACGAGCAGATCCGCACCCTGGGCACTTCGGCCTGCCCGCCCTATCACCTTGCCATCGTCATCGGCGGCCTGTCGGCTGAGATGACCCTGAAGACGGTGAAGCTGGCCTCGGCCCGTTATCTGGACTCGCTGCCGTCCGAAGGCAGCAAGGGCGGCCAAGCCTTCCGCGACCGCGAGCTGGAGCAGGTGGTCCTGAAGATGACCCAGGACATGGGCATCGGCGCCCAGTTCGGCGGCAAGTATTTCTGCCACGACGTCCGCGTCATCCGCCTGCCGCGCCACGGCGCGTCCTGCCCGGTGGCTATCGGTGTGTCGTGCTCTGCCGACCGCCAGATCCTGGGCAAGATCACCAAGGACGGCGTCTATGTGGAAGCGCTCGAGCGCGATCCCGCCAAGTACATGCCCGATATCGACATGTCCAAGCTGTCGGGCGAGGTGGTCAAGATCGACCTCAACCGCCCCATGGACGAAATCCGTAAGACCCTGGCGCAGTACCCCATCAAGACCCGCGTGTCCTTGACCGGCCCCATGATCGTGGCGCGCGACATCGCCCATGCCAAGCTGAAGGAGCGCCTGGACAAGGGCGAGGGCCTGCCCGACTACTTCAAGCAGATGGGCGTCTATTACGCCGGCCCGGCCAAGACCCCGGAAGGCATGCCGTCGGGCTCGTTCGGCCCGACCACCGCTGGCCGCATGGATAGCTACGTGGACATGTTCCAGGCCGCCGGCGGCTCCATGCTGATGATCGCCAAGGGCAACCGCTCCCAGGCCGTCACCGACGCCTGCAAGAAGCATGGCGGCTTCTACCTGGGCTCCATTGGTGGCGCTGCCGCCCGCTTGGCCCAGGACTGCATCAAGAAGGTGGAAGTGGTCGAATACCCCGAGCTGGGCATGGAAGCCATCTGGCGCATCGAAGTGGTCGATTTCCCCGCGTTCATCGTGGTGGACGACAAGGGCAACGACTTCTTCGCCGACTTCGCCCACTAAAGCCCGGTCGCAAGGCTTAAGGACCGCGCAGCCGCTTTGGTTGCGCGGTCTGCCGCCAACCATGCTCACTCTCATTCGAGGTGTTGAGCGTGACGAGCGGTTGCGTTATTGTAGATTTGTGGCCACCGCCTACCCAAGCGCCCAAAGCCCAGCCGCACCAGCCGAAAGGCTGCCACTGGAGCCGGATGAAGAGGGTTGGCAGTGCGGTGCCAGCAGCGTGGTTCGCTCACGCTTGTGGTGGCCACAAACCTCTCCTCTCTGGTTATCTCTCCCAGATCAGCTTTGCCCCACGTTTGCCGAATGGGGGTAGGCGTTCCAACGGGTAGGCCGTGATCACACGGTAGTATTCTTCATCGGATCGATGAAATTTTGCCACCACGGCACTCTTCACGACCCCGTTGAACTTCAAAAGGAAGAGGCTACGGTCTCGTTGCAGGTATATCTGCGAATATCCCTTTGTCACGATTGAAATATAAGTCAGAGGGTCGAGCCCTTTGTAATATTTACCTATTTTTTCCTCATGATTCTCACGAACATGTAGCAATCCCAAATGTTTGTTGCCTTGCTGGAGACGAATCGAGGAAGCAACCGATAGCCCCTCTCCAGTGATGGCGTCCTTGATGCCTGGAATGAAGCCGAATTCAAGGTTGCCGTCAGGGTCCCTCAGGCAGATTTGGGGATGCAGGGACAGTGGAAGCGGGGCGCCGAGCTGATTGTCGATTGTCGTTATCCAGGATGCGCAAAACGTTCATTGAATGATCGTTTTCCACCTGCAGCAATCGCCCGTCAAGGCGCTTTCAGCCCCCTAGCAATCTGCCCCTTGCATCGCCAGACTCTAAGGGCCTGTACAATTGGCGGGGTGCTTCATGAACGATACGCCGCCGCCGCTTCCGGCCCTCCACCCCGAGCGGCCTTCGAAGCTGACCGCGCTATTGCGTGGCCTGCGCTGCCGCTGTCCCCGTTGCGGCATCGGGTCGTACCGCGATGGCTATCTGACCGTGACCGATCATTGCCACCATTGCGGCGAGAAGCTGGGGCACATCCGCGCCGATGACGGACCGGCCTATTTCACCATTCTGGTGGTGGGCCACATCGTCGTGCCGGGGGCGCTGACGGTGGAACAGCATTGGGCGCCGCCGTTGGTGCCGTTCATGGCCGGCGCCCTGCTGGTCACCTGCCTGCTGATCTGGCTGCTGCTGCCCGCCATCAAGGGCGGCATGGTGGGGGTGATGTGGGCGCTGAAGCTGAGGGGGGACGAGGTGCATGGCGACACCCCATCCCAGACCGGGCGTTAGCGCAACGGATGGCATTTCCGCATTTGTCGTCCGCTGCCGCAATGGCAGGGATCGTTGGGGCGGGCGAATTTCTTCAGGACCTTCAGGAAGGTCGCCATGCCCGCTTCGGTTTCTTCCTGGCCGGCCTCGGTGATGGCCAGCCAGCGAGCCAGATCGGCATCGGTGGTCAGGGCTTGGCGGAACGGTGCGGGGCGGTTGGCGGCCTTTGGGTCGGCCACGAACACCGCTTGCGGGGCGCGGTCGGGGGTGGCGGTGACGTCGATCAGCTCGTCCTTGGGGGAATGCCAGATCAGATGGGGCTCGGCGTGCAGCATGACGCGGGGCCACACCACGATGCGCCAGCCGGCCAGGGGCTGGCCGCCGAAGCGTTGGATTTGGCCGGGCAGATTGTCCCAGCACTCGCCGTCGCAGCCGGGGAACGGCACGGCCTTGACCACCACCGGCTCGGAGTCGGACAGGGTGGCGCAGAAGCGGCGGATTTCACCGGTCAGCTTTAGGGGCGTGGACAGGAAGGTGGCGCGGCGCATGGGCGTTTGGTCCGGCTGATGAGAACGCCCGGACCATAAGCACCGCCGCCATCCCGATCAATGCCGGATGCGCGCCTTGCGTTCCATTTCCGCGATCAGCCAGCGTTCCAGGCCCAAACCATAGGGGCGGCCGCGTTCTTGCCAAGCCAGGGTGGCGCGGCGTTGGACGGCGTCCATGTCCTGGTTGCCGGCCAGCTTGGCCGAGACGTCGCGGTTGATGCCGATCAGGGTCTCGATCTGGTCATCGCCGGTCTTGCGGCCCGCCTTGTGGGACGTCGCCATGACGAAGTCGGACAGCCGGCGGTCGGGCACCGTCCACTTGCTGTTATGGGCGATGTCGCTAAGCGTCAGCCACAGGCGGTGGTTGGTGTCCAGCGCGGCCAGGAAGTTGATGGTGTTGCTGGCGGCGGCCAGTTCATCCGCCGCCATGGTCAAGGCCACCGCGCTGCTTTCGGACAGCGTCAAGCGGACCGGAATGGAGATGATCCCCATGGTTTCCTCCCTTGGGCGTGTCGCCCTTCTTCTATGGGTGCCCCTTCTTCGATCCTAAACATCGCGGGGGCATTGGACGGAAAGGCTATACCCTTGGACGGCATACGCACAATTAGCCGTTAGCAGGGGGTGATGCCGGCTTTGCCCTTCGTCTCGATTTCGGCGATGAGCCAATGTTCCAAATCCTGGCCGCTGGGGTGCCCGCTGTTTTCCCAGATGAAATAGGCGCGCTCGCGGATATGGTCGATGTTGCCGCCGGCCAATTGGGCGGAAACCCGGCGGCTGATGTCGATCAGCGCGCTGACCTGGGCGTCGTTGACTCCGTGCCCCATCTTTCCGGCGGTGCTGAGTGCGTAATCGGCCAATTGCGGATTGGGCAGCCGCAGGGCCACATCCTTGATGGTTTGCCAAACCTTGCGGTTGCGCTCCAGCGCATGGAGGAATTTCCCGGCGTTATCCGCCTGATCCAACTGGGTAGCGGCATCCGCTAAGGCCAGTGCGCCGGTCTCAGCCAGGGTTAGGGGCATGGACATAACGGGTCCTCACGGTTGGGGGGGCTGCACCACCATATGGGCGGGGACAAACGTGTTTGGGAGGGACGGAATGGGTGATCTCCGAATGGAGCGCGACACCATGGGCGAGGTGGCGGTCCCCGCCCATAAGTTATGGGGCGCCCAGACCCAGCGCAGCCTGTCCAACTTCCCCATCGGTGATGATTGCCTGCCGCCGCCGCTGATCCGCGCGCTGGGGCTGGTGAAGAAGGCGGCGGCCTTGGCCAATGCCCGGCTGGGCAAGCTGGAACCGCATCTGGCCGATGCCATCGCGCGGGCGGCGGAGGAGGTGATCGACCTTCGCCTGCTGGACCAGTTCCCGTTGGTGCCGTGGCAGACCGGTTCGGGCACCCAAAGCAACATGAACGCCAACGAAGTCATCGCCAACCGTGCCAATCAGATGCTGGGAGCGCCATTGGGGGCCAAGGCGCCAGTGCATCCCAATGATCACGTCAATCATAGCCAATCGTCCAATGACGGTTTTCCTACTGCCATGCATGTGGCCGCAGCCGAGGAGATCACTCACCGGCTGCTGCCCGCCTTGGACCGGCTGGCGCTGGCGCTGGAGGCCAAGGCGCTGGCCTTCGCCGCCATCATCAAGATCGGCCGCACCCATATGCAGGACGCAACGCCCTTGACCCTGGGGCAAGAGGTCGGCGCCTGGGCATCCCAGGTGCGGGCGGCTGGCCTGCGGCTGGCGGCGGCGTTGGAGGGATTGTACGAACTGGCCCAGGGCGGCACGGCGGTGGGCACCGGCCTGAACGCGCCCAAGGGCTTCGACGTCGCTTTCGCCGAGGAAATGGCGGCGCTGACCAAGCTGCCCTTCCGCCCGGCCACGGACAAATTCGCCGCTCTGGCCGCCCATGACGCCCTGGTGGCGGTGTCGGGCGCGTTGAACGGGGCGGCGGTGGCGCTGATGAAGGTCGCCAACGACGTGCGCCTGTTGGGCTCGGGGCCGCGCACCGGTTTGGGGGAATTGGTGCTGCCGGCCAACGAACCGGGCTCGTCCATCATGCCCGGCAAGGTCAACCCGACCCAAGCCGAGGCGTTGTCCATGGTCTGCTGCCAAGTCATGGGCAACCATGTGGCGACCAGCGTGGCCGGGGCGCAGGGGCATTTGCAGCTGAACGTGTTCAAGCCGGTGATCATCGTCAACGTGCTGAACTCGGTACGCCTGCTGGCCGATGCCGGCGACAGTTTCCGCCTGCGCTGTATCGAGGGGCTGGAGGCCGACCGTGACCGCATCGCCGATCTGCTGAACCGCTCGCTCATGCTGGTGACGGCGCTGGCGCCCCATATCGGCTACGACAAAGCCGCCGCCATCGCCAAGAAGGCCCATGGCGAGGCGACGACCCTGAAACTGGCGGCGCTGGCGTCGGGCTATGTGAGTGAGGCGGAATTCGATGCCTGGGTGCGGGCGGAAGATATGCTGGGGCCGAAGTGACGTGTCCCGGCGCGGCAATGACCGCGCCGGGACTGTGACTAATGCCGCGTCTCTTCCCAATCCTTCACCTTCCGCTCGGCTTCTTCGCGGGTGGTGCCGTAGCGCTGCTGGATCTGGCCGACCAATTGGTCGCGTTGGCCGGCCATGCGGTCAAGGTCGTCATCGGTCAGCTCGCCCCACTGCTCCTTGACCTTGCCCTTGAATTCCTTCCAATTGCCTTTGACCTGATCCCAGTTCATGGCAAACCTCCGTGCAGTTGTTCACGTCAGTAAACACCGGGCAGGCGCGCCCGGTTCCGGAGGCCGCATGCTGAAGAAGCGTTCCATCGTCATCGCCGGCCATGCCACCAGCGTCTCGCTGGAGCCGGAATTCTGGGATGCGCTGAAGGAGATCGCGGAAAAGCGTGCGGTGTCGCTGAATCAATTGGTGGCCGAGATCGATCAGGGCCGCGCCGGCAATTTGTCCTCGGCCATCCGGGTGTTCGTGCTGGGCGAGGTCAGGGCCTAAGCCATGGCTGACGGAGCCTGCGCCCCTAGGGACATCACGCGGGGCTATCACCGTAAGATTCACCACCAAGGGCACGAAGGGCACGAAGCTGTCTGCCGTGTGGCTGGCTGGGTGTGTTCCTGCACGCCGTCTTGGTGTTCTTGGTGCCCTTGGTGGTGAATCTAGAGTTTTTAAGCCATGGCCGTGGGGGCTTCCGCCAGCACCACCCGGTTACGGCCGGCATGTTTGGCGCGATACAGGGCCTGATCGGCGCGGTTGAACAGGGCGTCGACTGACGTGTCGTCGGGATGCAGCATGGCAACGCCGACGCTGATGCTGAGCGGCACAGTCTGGTTATTGACGGTCATGGGGGCGGCGGCGATGGCGGCGCGCAGGCGTTCGGCCAGATCGGCGGCGCCGGTGGTGTCGGTCTCGGGCAACAGCACGCCGAATTCCTCGCCGCCCAGCCGGCCCATGAGATCGGTCTCACGCAAGCTCGCGGCGGCCACGTCGGCGATGATCTTCAGGGCTTCGTCGCCCATGGCGTGGCCGAAGCGGTCGTTGATGGTCTTGAACAAATCCACGTCGAAGATCAGCACCGGCATGGGCCGGCTGTAGCGCAGGGCGCGCTGCATCTCGCGTTCGCAATGTTCAAGGAAATGGCGGCGGTTGGCCATGCCGGTCAAGGAATCCGTGGTGGCCCAGCGGCGCAGTTCCTCTTCCACGATGGCGCGGTGCTGCAATTCGCGGCGGCTGAGGTTCAGTTCGGCCTCCAACCGGCCCGTGGTCTGGCGCTGGGCGATGGTCGCCAGCCAGGAAAAGCCGATCAGGGCCAACCCGACGAAGACCGCGTTACGGGTCCAATCCTGGCGCCAAGTGGCGGCGATCTCGGCGCGCAGGATGCCGACCACCACCACCAGCGGCCATTCCTCCACCGTGCGATAGGCCAGCAGGCGGTCCTGGCTGTCGAAGGTGCTGCCGCCGGTGGGCGTATAGGTCACCCCCACCGCTGACGTCGGCAGGTGCTTGGTGAACAGCGCGGTGCCGGAGAGATCTTTGCCCCATTGGTCAGGGATCAGCGGTGCGCGGAACAGATTGATGCCGTCGCGGCGGTGGATGGAAATGGCGCTGTCGCGTGGCAGATTGGGCAAGCCGCCCAGCAAATCGAAGGCCTCGGGCGAGACGGCGATCAGCGCCACGCCGGTGAACTTGCCATCGGCAGTCATGATGGCACGGGCCAAGCCGATGATGGTTTCTTCATAGCCCCGGTTTTTGAACGGCCGGGTGATGAACAGGCCCTGGCCGGGATTGGCCTTGAGGGTGCGGAAATAATCGCGGTCGGCCACGTTGGTATCGGGGAAGCCGCCCTTGCGGTCGCTATGCTGAAGGATGCGCCCGGTCTCGTCATACAGTCCGATGGAGCGCACGAACGGCGTGGTTTGGATCGCCAGGGAAATCATATGCCATACCGGCTCGCCCGCGAAGGCGGCAGTGCCGGCGGATTCGATTTCGCCGATAATGGCGGAAAGCTGGCGGTCGTATTGGCGGAATTTCTCCGCCACGTTGCGGCCGATGAACCAAGTGGTGTCGTGGCCCTGGCGCGCAGCCATTTCATAGCGTGTGGTCAGGTCCCGCCACGCCAGCAGGAAGAAGGTGGCCAGGATGGCCGCAGTCAACACCGCCAGGACCAGCCAGCCCTGGAAGCGTGCCCGACCTTTCAATGATGCCGCCCCACCATCCATGGCCAAATGATTCACATGCTGTTAGGGATTATCCCTATCGCACATTGGTATCACCATTGACGATTTCAAGCGCGCGCCTACGCCTTTAGTGTGAGGTTCCGTTCGGCCTCGGCCCGTTTCTTATCCGCGATCAGCACGATGGCGAACAGTCCGGCCAGGGTGAACAGTGAGACGGCGACGAGTGAGGGTTCCATGTGCGTTTCCTACCCGATTTTGCAGCCATTGCCACTCTGTTCAGATGAGGTAGAGCCTATCCGGTTGAGGTAGACAGGGGCGACGGGCCGCGCCACCATAAGCAGGTGCCCGCACCCCGGAGACTGCCATGTCCGTTTCCCAAATCCGCATTTCCCCCGCTGCCATGACCGAAACGGAATGGATGGTCACCAATGGCTTGGGCGGTTACGGCTCGGGCACGCTAATGGGGCCGGCCAGCCGCCGTCATGACGGGTTGCTGGTGGCCGCGCTGGATGCGCCCCATGGCCGCACGGTGATGCTGGATGGCGTGGTCGAGACGGTGGACGGCACTCCGCTATTCGATTTGCTGACGGAATTCCGCCTGGAGCAAGGCCTGCCGGTGTGGCGCTTCCAAGGCTTGGGCCGGATGATGGAACGCCGCGTGGTCATGAGCTGGCGTCAGAACACTGTGACCGTACTGTATCGCCTGATCGAAGGCGCCCCGGTAGAATTGTCCCTGCGCCCCTGGTTGCATGTGCGCCATGCCGATTGGGGTGTGGACCAGCCGTTGCTGGACGCCAACGTGACGGTCGACGCTGGCAAGGCCGAGATCACCATGGCGCCGTGGCCGACCGTGCGGCTGGCCTGGACCGGGCGCGTGGAGTTCAACGACCCGCGCCGCACCGAAGCGGTCTATCCCATCGAGACCGAACGCGACTTCCTGGATCGCGGCCCGCTGTGGAGCCCCGGCACCCTATCCGCCATGTTGGATAGCACGGGCGCGGCGCTGACCGCCTCCACCGAACCTTGGGCGGTGGCGCTGGCTTTGACCCCTGACGAAGCCCTGGCTGCCGAGCACGAACGTCGCCGCCGTCTGCTGTTGCGCGCCCATCCGGCGTTGCAACACGGTCCTGCGGCGCTGCTGACCCTGGCCGCCGATGCCTTCGTCTTCACCCCGCGCAACCGTCCCGAATTGCTGGCCCGCGTCCAGGCCGAGGGCGACGGCCTGTGCAGCATCGTCGCCGGTTATCCGTGGTTCAACGATTGGGGCCGTGACACCATGATCGGGCTGGAGGGCCTGACCCTGGTCACCGGGCGCTGGACTGAAGCACGCGACATCCTGCGCACCTTCGCCCGCTATCTGAAGGACGGGCTGATCCCCGACAACATCCCCGACGGGCCGTGGCCGCCGGTCTACCACACCGCCGATGCCACCCTGTGGTTCTTCCATGCGGTGGACCGTTACGTCACCGCCACCGGCGACACCGAGACTCTGGCGTTGATCCTGCCCAAGCTGGCGGAGGTCATCGACCGCCACCGCGACGGCACCTTGTTCGGCATCGGCGTCGATCCCGAGGACGGGTTGCTGCGGGCGGCGGCGGAGGGTTACCAGTTGACCTGGATGGACGCCATCGTCGGCGATTGGGTGGTGACGCCCCGGCGCGGCAAGCCGGTGGAGATCAATGCCCTATGGTACAACGCCCTGTGCCTGATGGCGGGCTGGCTGAAGGGTGAGGCGGCGGAACGCGCCGCCCGCGATGCCAAGCGGGCGCGGGAGTCGTTCAACAAGCGCTTCTGGTACGCGCAGGGTGGCTATCTCTATGACGTCATCGACGGCGACCCGGCAGAGTCACCGCTGCTGCGCCCCAACCAATTGTTCGCCATCTCGCTGACCCACCCGGTGCTGGCGCCCGAGCGTTGGGAATCCGTGGTTCAGATCATCCGCGACAAGCTGCTGACGCCCTATGGCATGCGTTCGCTGCCCGCCGATGACCCGCGCTACCAGTCCCGTTTCGCCGGCAACCAGCACTCCCGCGACGGCGCCTATCATCAGGGCACGGTGTGGCCGTTCCTGCTGGGGCCGTTCGTGGATGCATGGCTGAAGGTGTGGCCGGACGACCGGGCCGGGGCGCGGGATGTGCTGGCGGCCATGGAACCCCATTTGGCCCAGTATTGCGTCGGCACCATCGCCGAGGTATTCGACGCCGACCCGCCGCACAAGCCGCGCGGCTGCCCGGCACAAGGCTGGAGCGTGGCCGAATGGCTGCGTGCCTGGGTGGCGGCAAGCTAAGGCACAATTAAAGCCCGTCATGGCCGTGCTTGACACGGCCATCCACGTGGTCGGGCGAAGAGGGTGCCAGACGGCTCCACGTGGATACGCGGGTCAAGCCCGCGCATGACGACGATAGTTAGGCCCTCAATGTTGGGTCGTGTTCTGGGTTTGGGCGCGTAAATCGTAACTCTTGGCCAAGGCATGAAGCACCGGCGCCGCGGATTTATGATCGCGGGCGATGGCGCGCAGGGCGGCGGCCAGGGTGGCTAGGGTATCGGGGTCGGCAGCTTTCAGCGGGGTTCGGACGGGCATGGTCACCTCTCACTTGCTGGTCTGACCACTATACGCAGCTTTGCCCGGCAAAGGGCACTGGTCCAAAGCAATACTCGGTTCGGCGGATGCCGGTAGCGGGCGGGCGGGCCAGATAAGCTAAGGAGGCACCATGCCACTGACCGATGACAAGGATTTGCGCGCCCGGGTCAAATTGCTGGGCAGCATGCTGGGCGATGTGCTGCAGCAGCACGAAGCGCGCGAGGTGTTGGCGACCGTCGAAATCCTGCGCAAAGGTTTCATCGAATTGCGCCAGCGCGAGGATGCGGACAAACGGCGCCGGTTGATGGAGGTCATCGCCGGCCTGGACCCCCATCTGTTGTCCCATGTGGTGCGGGCGTTCAGCCTGTATTTCCTGCTGGCCAACATCGCCGAGGATGATTGGGCCCATCAGGACCGTCGCCGCCGGGTCCAGCGCGGCGAGCGCCTGTGGTACGGCTCGTTCGACCACACCCTGCATGAGATGAAGGCGCAAGGCGTTGATGCCGAACGGGTGGCCGATTTGCTGAGCCATCTGCGCTTCCAGCCGGTCTTCACCGCCCATCCCACCGAGGCCAAGCGCCGCACCGTGCTGGAGGTCCAGCGCCGCCTGGACGTGCTGACCCGTCGCCTGGACTCTGCCAGCCCCGGCCCCGAGCGGGCCGAGATCGAGCAGGATTTGCGCAACCAGATCCAAGTGCTGTGGAAGACTGACGAGGTCCGCGTCCACCGTCCCCGCGTGGAAGACGAGATCAAGAACGGCCTGTTCTATTTCCGCGAGACCCTGTTCGATGCCGTGCCGCGTATCCACCGCAATCTGGAGCGCGCCCTGCGCAACGCCTATGGCGACGAGGCCGCCTCCATCACGGTGCCGCCCATCATCCGCCTGGGCTCGTGGATTGGCGGCGACCGCGACGGCAACCCGTTTGTCACCCACGAAGCAACCCGGCTGGCCCTGCGCCTGCAAGCGCGCGAGGTGCTGAAACGCTATCGTCGGCGCATCGAGGCGCTGGCCCTGGAACTGACCTTGTCCTCCACCCTGGTCACGCCGTCCGATGAATTCCAGGAAAGGCTGGGCGCCGATCGGGATGTGCTGGACGCGGTGTTGGGCAACAACCCCCGGCGCTATGCCCAGGAACCCTATCGCCTGAAGCTGCACATCATGCATCACCGCCTGGGCCGCCAGATCGCCCGGCTGGAGGCGCTGTTGGACGGGCAGCCCGATCCCGGCACGCAGGGATGCTATGGCGGCGAGGCCGATTTCCTGACGGATTTCAGCGTCATCGCCCGCTCGCTTGCCAGCCATGGCGACGGCAATCTGGCCGAAGCCGGTTTGAAAGACCTCATGGTCCAGGCGGAAACCTTCGGCTTCTTCCTGGCCCAATTGGACGTGCGCCAGGATTCCGCCCGCCACACCCAGGCGGTGACCGAATTGTTCGCCTGCGCCCCCAATTTGCCCGATTACGCCGCCTTGGACGAGGCCGGGCGGGTCAAGGTGCTGGACGAATTGCTGTCCCATGGCGGCACGCCGCTGTTGTTCGTGGACCAATTGTCGCCCGAGACCCGCGAGGTGCTGGACGTGCTGTCCACAATCAAGGGGCTGAAGGGCGAGATCAGCGCCAAGGCGTTCGGCGCCTATGTCATCTCCATGACCCATCAGGCCAGCCATGTGCTGGAAGTGCTGTTCCTGGCCGGGTTCTCCGGTCTTGCCGGGCGCCGTCCCGATGGCTCTTGGCATTGCGAGTTGCGGGTCTCGCCTTTGTTCGAAACCATCGACGACCTTGCCCGCATCCGCCCGGTGCTGGACACCCTGCTGGGCCTGCCCTCGTACCAAGCGCTGCTGGCCGCATCCGGCAAGGTGCAGGAAGTCATGCTGGGCTATTCGGATTCCTGCAAGGACGGCGGCATCCTGGCGTCAAGCTGGGGCCTGTACAACGCCCAGAAGGAAATCGCCGCTGTGACCGCCAAGCACGGCGTGGCCTCGCGCCTGTTCCATGGCCGGGGCGGCACGGTGGGACGCGGCGGCGGCCCCACTCACGACGCCATCCTGTCCCAGCCGCCCGGCACCCTGACCGGCGATATCAAATTCACCGAACAGGGCGAGGTGCTGTCGGCCAAATACTCCAACCCCGAGAATGCGGTATACGAACTCACCATGGGCCTGACCGGGTTGATGAAGGCGTCCTGCGGCATCGCCTTCGCCTGCCGGATCGACCGGGCCGAATTCACCGACGTCATGGATCAGTTGGCGAAATTGGGCGAGCAAGCCTATCGCGACCTCACCGATCACACGCCCAGCTTTATCGACTATTTCTATGAAGCGACGCCAGTGGCGGAAATCGGGCTGCTCAATATGGGGTCCAGGCCGTCCCACCGGGCCAAGGGCGACCGCTCGAAATATTCCGTGCGCGCCATCCCATGGGTGTTCGGCTGGGGCCAATCGCGCCAGACCATTCCGGCGTGGTACGGCCTGGGCACGGCCCTGTCCCAATGGGGCGGCGAGGTGGAAACCTTGCGCGCCATGTATGGCGAATGGCCGTTCTTCCGCGCCCTGCTGGGCAACATCGCCATGTCGCTCAGCAAATCCGAACTGTCCATCGCCCACGAATATTCCCGCCTGTGCCATGACGAGGCCGAAGCGGAAACCATCTTCGCCCGCATCGCTGATGAATATCGACGCACGGTGGATTGGCTGCTGAAGATCACCGAAGCTACCGCCTTGCTGGCCGACAATCCCCGGCTGACTTTGTCCCTGGCCCGGCGCAATCCCTATCTGGACCCGCTGAACCACATCCAGATCACCGCGCTGAAACACTACCGCCGCTTGCCGGAAGGCGACCCGGACCGGGCGCGCTGGCTGACCCCGCTGCTGCGGTCGATTAATGCGCTGGCGCAGGGGTTGAGGAATACGGGGTAGGGCACCCCTTTCGGCGCGCCCCATCTTTGCTTATCTTCCTGTGACCTCAGAAACCAGAAGGCTTGCTCCATGCCCCTCGACCGCGCCGATACCGAAGCCGCCCCCCAGACCATCCGCCGTGCCGATTATGCTCCGCCGGTTTTCTGGGTGGATGCGGTGGAGTTGGCCTTCGACATTGGCGAGGCGGAAGTGGAGGTGCGGGCCGATCTGAAGCTGCGCCGCAACGCCCCCGGTCCGCTGGAACTGGACGGTCAGGAATTGGAGACCCGCCGGGTCGAGATCGACGGCCAGCCCGCCCAGTACCGCATGGACGGCGAGCGGCTGATCATCGACAATGTGCCCGATGCCTTCACCCTGACCACTGTGGTCGCCACCGACCCCACCACCAACACCGCGCTGGAGGGCCTGTACCAATCGGGCGGCATGCTGTGCACCCAGTGCGAGGCCGAAGGCTTCCGCCGCATCACCTGGTATCCCGACCGCCCCGACGTCATGGCCCGTTTCCGTGTCACCATCACCGCCGACCGCGCGCGCTTCCCGGTACTGTTGTCCAACGGCAATCTGGTGGACAGCGCCGATTTGGGCGCGGGCCGTCACCGTGCGGTGTGGGCGGACCCGTTCCCCAAGCCCTGCTATCTGTTCGCCTTGGTGGCCGGCGAT
This sequence comes from Rhodospirillales bacterium, assembly GCA_014380005.1. Taxonomy (GTDB): domain Bacteria; phylum Pseudomonadota; class Alphaproteobacteria; order Rhodospirillales; family Magnetospirillaceae; genus Magnetospirillum. The sequence continues at coordinate 21,787 of JACMKT010000026.1, read as the reverse complement.
CTGGCCCTGGTGGAAGGCAGCTTCACCACCCGCTCGGGCCGCGAAGCGGCGCTGAAATTCTGGGTGGAGCATGGCAATGAGGATCAGGTCGGCCATGCCCTCGAATCCTTGAGGAAGGCCATGGAATGGGACGAACAGGTGTTCGGCCTGGAATACGATTTGGATATCTACAACGTGGTCGCCGTGTCCCACTTCAACATGGGCGCCATGGAGAACAAAAGCCTGAATATCTTCAACAGCAAATACGTGCTGGCGAAGCAGGAAACCGCTACCGACGGCGATTTCCTCGGCATCGAATCGGTTATCGCCCACGAATATTTCCACAATTGGACCGGCAACCGGGTCACCTGCCGCGACTGGTTCCAGCTGACCCTGAAGGAAGGCCTGACCGTCTTCCGCGACCAGGAATTCTCGGCGGACATGAACAGCCGGGGCCTGCAGCGCATCGAGGATGTGCGGGCCCTGCGCGCGTCGCAATTCCCCGAGGATAACGGCCCCATGGCCCATCCCATCCGGCCGGAATCCTATGTGGAGATCAACAACTTCTATACATCGACCGTCTACGAGAAGGGTGCCGAAATCATCCGCATGATCCACACCCTGATCGGCGCGGAATCCTTCCGTAAGGGCATGGATCTGTACTTCGCCCGCCATGACGGCAGCGCGGTCACCTGCGAAGATTTCGTCGCCGCCATGGAGACCGCCTCGGGCGTGGATCTGGCCCAGTTCCGCCGCTGGTACGCCCAGGCCGGCACCCCCAAGATCACCGCCGCCTGGACCCATGACCCAGCCACCAAGCGCCTGACCCTGACCTTGTCCCAGGCCACCAAGCCCACACCGGGCCAGGAAGAAAAGCTGCCCTTCCACATCCCGGTGGCGCTGGGGCTGGTGGGCAAAAGCGGTGACGTGCCGCTGCGGCTGGAAGGCGAGAACGCCGCCCACGGCACCACGCGGGTGCTGAACCTGACCGAAGCCCAGACCAGCTTCGTCTTCGAAGACGTGGCTGAACCGGCGGTGCCGTCCCTGTTCCGTGGTTTCTCCGCCCCGGTGGTGGTGGACGCGCCCTATGCCGAGGCCGATCTGGCCTTCCTCATGGCCAACGATTCCGACGCGTTCAATCGCTGGGATGCCGGGCAGGAATTGGCTATCCGGGTCATTCTCGAACTGATCCGCAAGTTCCGCGCCGGTGAGGAACTGACCCTGGACGAGGGCTTTGCCGCTGCCTGGGGCAAGGTGCTGGCCGATCACGCCACCGACCCGGCCTTTGCCGCCGAGGCCCTGGGGTGGGCGGGCTTCTCGGTGCTGGGCGAGCGCATGGAGGTCATTGACGTGGACGGCATTTACGCCGCCACCCTATTCCTGGCCGAAGCCATGGGCCGGCGCTTTTACGAACCGTTGAAGCGGGTCCGCAACGCCCTGACCGAACCGGGCTATTCCTTGACCCCCCAGGCCATCGGCAAGCGCCGCCTGCGCAATGTGGCGCTAAGCTTCCTGGCCTTTACCAAAACCGACGAAATGCTGGCCCTGACCCAGGAGCAGTTCCGTACCGCCACCTGCATGACCGACCAGATGGCGGCCTTGGGTGCCTTGACCCTGTTTGGTGCGGATGCCACCCAGCCGGCGCTGGATGCCTTTTTCCAGCAATGGCAAAGCGAGAAGCTGGTGGTCAACAAATGGCTGGCCCTGCAGGCCATGGCCAATTGGCCCGATGTGTTGGAGCGGGTTAAGGCCCTGCTGGTCCACCCCGCCTTTGATGCCAGTGAGCCCAACAAGATTTACGCTCTGATCGGCGGCTTTGCCGGCAACCCCAAATGGGTGCATGCCCTGGACGGCGCCGGGTATGAATTCGTGGCCGACCGGGTGATCGAGCTGGATTCCACCAACCCGCAAGTGGCCTCGCGCATGGTGCGCTCGCTCATGCGGTGGAAGCGTTACGACGCGGCCCGTCAGGCGCTGATGAAGGCGCAGTTGGAACGCATCGCGGCCAAGCCCGGCCTGTCGCGCGACGTGGGCGAGATCGTGGCGAAGGCGCTGGTGTTGTAGCCAAGGGGGGAACTTTCATGCGTGGACGCGCCGTTCTGGCCTTGATGGCCTTGCTGTTCCTTCCCGCCGCTGCCGGGGCCGACGAGGTTTCCACTTTGGTGGACAAGGTGGTCGCCAATTATGGCGGGCGCCAGAAGCTGGCGGCCATCCGCACCCTGCATGAGACCGGGCAGATTTCGTCCCTGCGCACCGGCCAGACCGGCACGGTGGAACGCTGGTTCGCCAGCCCCGACCGCCTGCGCCTGGACACCCGCTATCCCAATGGCGAGGAGGAAAGCCGTATCCTCGACAAGACCATCGCCTATAAGAACGGCGCCCCGGCCCAAGGCCCGCTGGTCACCGCCACCAAGCTGCAAGCCGCCCGGTTCCGCCTGCCTCTGCTGCTGAGCGAGAAGCCGCCCAAGCTGACCGGCACTACGCCTGAGGGCTGGAAGGTTCTGGCGGTGGATTTGGGTGAGGGCATGATTGTGGAAGCTCAGATCGATCCCGCCCAGGCCCTGATCCGGCGCTCGCGCGGCTTGCTGTCCATGGGCGGACAAATCATGGAATTCGTCACCGATTACGACGATTTCCGCAAAGTGGATGGCGTCTTGGTGGCCCACCGCGAAGGTCACGCCGCCATGGGCATAACCACGGGGGAAAGCCGGCTGGACAAGGTGGAGATCAATTCCGCCCTGGGTGATGGGGTGTTCAAGCCTTAGCCCTTGGCGCGGCCCGGCTCATCCGCCAAAATCCACACGCTCCGCCGCCATCTGGTGCCCGCCGCTCTCTGGTGAAAGAAAACCTATGACCAAAAGCGTCTATCTGGCCGGTCCCGCCGTGTTCCATCCCGCCGCCAAGGCCCTGTTCGAATATCTGGTGGAGATTTGCGACAAGGCCGGGTTGAAGGCGGTGACGCCCGAGATCGGCGCGCTGGATTTGTCGGCGCTCGACCCCGCCGGCAAGGCCGCCGCCATCCGCACGCTGAACAAGGAAAAGATCATCGCGTGCGACGCGGTCATCGCCTGCATCTCGCCCTTCCGTGGCCCCGGCGCCGATGCCGGGACGGCGTGGGAAATGGGCTATGCGGAAGCGTTGGGCAAGCCGGTGGTGGCATGGTGCGAAGACACTGCCGCTTACCTGACCCGCGTGCCCTCCGACCCCGACGACCAGGGCCGGGTGTGGTGCCGCCAGCACGGCATGATCGTCGAGGATTTCGGCCTAGTGGACAATTTGATGCTGACCGCCGGCCCGCATCCGGTTCAACCGGATTTCGACGCGGCGGTCAGTTTGGTCAAGTCCCTGGTGGGGTAGGGAGGCGACTACACCCCCGACCCGAACTCCATGGGGCTGGCGCTGGTGGGCGTGGTGCCGCCGCCATGGGCCACGGCGCCGCGTCGCGGCGAGATGATGGCGGCGTTTTCCGCCGACAGGCCGTTATTGAGCGCCCAGATGGCGGCCTGGGTGCGGTTGGCGGCGTTGATCTTCTTCAGCACGCCCTTCAGATGCACCTTCACCGTGGCTTCGGTGATGCTCAGCTTCTTGGCGATCACCTTGTTGGGGTGGCCGTTCAGCAGGCAGCGCAGAATCTGGATTTCACGCTCGGACAGGCCTTCCAGATCGGGGGAGGCGGTGGCCGGGCGCTGGGTGTCCACCTGACCGGAAATCAGCATGGCGGCCAACCGGGTGGGGAACACTTTTTCGCCCAGCAGCACCAGCTTCAGCGATTGCTTAAGGGCGTCGGGCGAGATGTTCTTCAGCAGGTAAGCATCGGCGCCGGCTTCGAAGCAGCGCGCCAGATTGTGGATGTTGCGGGTGCTGGCGGCCAACACCACCAGCTTGAGGTCGGCATGCTTTTCGCGCATCTGCTGCAGCACGGTGATGTCGTCCGAGCCGGCGTCGAACTCCACCAGGGCGATCTTCGGCTTCATGCCCGCTTCCAGCCGCACCAAGCCCTCGGCCATGCTGTCCGCCTCGTCGGAGATCACGAAGGACGATCCGTCCAAAAGCTTCTTCAGGCCTTCCCGAAACAGCTTGTTGGCATCAATGAGAAGCATTTCCACGTTCTGCATATCAGTCCCCGTGCGTTGGAAGGCAGCTTTCGGGCAAATGTGTCCCGAGAGTTGGATCTTTCTGAGCCGAGTCTTATCCGAGCGGCGTCCCGCCTCCCACCTTCTGAGAGAGGTAGCCACGCGTTCATAGTTGGTAGGAAATGCCCAAATGCGTGGGGAGCGCCCTACCGAAATCGTGTAAGGGCTCACCCATGCGCGTGAAAATTATTTGCAGAATCAGGGGCATGGGGGATGCGCACAGGTTTTCGCGGCGCATCCATCAGGATGGCCGTTTTACCGGAATCGAAAGAAGGGGGAGTGGGGCGAGTGAGCGGAATTGAACCGCCGACATCCAGTACCACAAACTGGCGCTCTAACCAACTGAGCTACACCCGCCACCGCGAGGCCGAATGTGTACCCAAAAGGCCCCCCTGCCGTCAAGCACCACTTTCAACGTTTTTCAGGTAAGTTGATGGGGCCGCTCAGCCACGGAGATTATGCCATGAAGCTCTACTACACCCCCGGCGCCTGCTCGCTGGCTTCGCACATCGTCGCCGCCGAGGCCTGCCTGCCGCTCCAACTGGTCAAGGTGGATTTGAAGGAACACCGTTGCGAGGACGGCACCGACTTCAACGCCATCAATATCAAGGGCTACGTGCCCGCCTTGGTGCTGGATGACGGCCAAACCCTGACCGAGGGCGTCGCCATCATGCAGTACCTCGCCGACCAGACCCCCGCATCCGGCCTTGCCCCCGCTTGCGGCACCATGGCGCGCTACCGCCTGCAGGAATGGCTGACCTTCGTCAGCTCCGAGGTGCACAAGACGTTCGGCCCGCTGTGGAACCCCGCCATCCCGGAAGAAATCAAGCAGGGCGCCCGCGACCGTCTGGCGCGGCGCTTCGCGTGGCTCGACCAGGAACTGGCCGCCCGCGCGTATCTGATGGGCGACACGTTCACCGCCGCCGATGCCTATTTGTTCACCGTGGTCAATTGGTGCGGCTTCCACAATGTGGATCTGAGCCCCTACGCCAATCTGCGCGCCTTCATGGACCGGGTGCGGGGGCGGGAGAAGGTGCGGCAGGCGTTGCAGGCGGAGGGGCTGGTTTAGCGGGGCGAAAAGCGCGTGTCATTTCGAACGAGCCGCAGGCGAGGAGAAATCTTGTTTCTCGACGGACGGCGTTTTCGCTGAGGCAAGATTTCTCCTCAGCTTCGCTTCGTTCGAAATGACAAATTCGATTTGGGTTGCTGGCAGGTGTGCGCGGTCACCGCTTCACGGATAAACACGGATGGCGTCACCCCGGACAAGCGTAGCGCCGATCCGGGGTCCATGGTGGGGGCTAATTGGCTGTCAGTCATTTTATGGGAACACAGATGAACGCAGATGAATGCAGATAGACACAGATGTGGTTTCTGTGGGGTAGGCGCCTCAGCCTCCCTATCTTCATCTGTGTTCTCATAAACTCCGACATCAGCCGCATAACGCACCATGGCAGTGCACCGACGGCAGCTTATGGGCACCCTGCCACCCCTTTCCCCTTCGGCCACCGGCGCGCATATCCCCCGCTCAACATGACGGCGGACACGTCCCGTCCGTCCGCCAGCGATAGCGCCGCATCCACACGGCCACCGTATTTGTCATAGCTGATGCGGGTCAGTGTCACCGCTCCGGCGCCCAGCAAACGGGTCAGCGCCGTACGGGATGCCTCTGCAGCGTCGGCGCAGTCTTCATGCATCTCGGGCGCGTCGATGCCGCGTAGGCGGACTCGCACGGTCAAGTCTTGGTCGAGCCATAGGCGCACCCGCGCTTCCACAGTGTCGCCGTCGATGACGCGCAGCACTTGGGCGTTGTACGGCCCCGCCAGCATCTCGGATGCGGACGCGGGCGTGCCTGCCGCCATCAAGGCGGCGGCACCGATGATGATGAATTTCATGGCCGGCGGGCGGCCAGGGACTGAAGGGCGGCGCGAACGAACGGGCCGGGCCACAGCGCGAGTCGAGGTAACCCGACCCGCCGTCGGCGCCCGCCGTTCAGCCCCCGGCCAGCCCTAACACCTCACCGCCATGCGAACATAGCGGTGCTGTGGAAATTCCGGACGATGGGTTATAGTCGCTCTTAGCCATACTCTGGGCCTCCAGTGTGTGGTTAGGGGTGGGAGGGTGCTGGTAACACCCTTCCATCCTGCACCCGCGACGCGGGACACGGCTCGCATCATAGCGTGGTTCGTGGGGGTTTATCCACCGGAAATGGCGTTTTCTAAACGTTGAAGAACCCCACTAACCGCTCCACCGCCCCGTCGATGGCCCCATCCGTCTTGGCGAAGCAGAACCGGGCAAAGTGCGCCGGCGCCTCGCCTTGGTAGAACGCGCTGACCGGGATGGCGGCCACGCCGGCCTTCTCCGTGATCATGCGGCAGAACTCCACGTCGCTGCCGTCAAAGCCCAAAGGCCGGAAGTCGGCGGTGAGGAAATAGCTGCCTTCCGCCGGCAACACTCCGAACCCGGCCTGGACCAGCCCAGCCGCCAGACGGTCGCGGCGTTTTTCCAGCACAGCCGCTAAACCATCATAATAATCCCGCTGATGCTCCAGCCCCCACGCCACCGTTTCTTGTAGGGCGGGCGGGGTGGTGAAGGTGAGGAATTGGTGGGCTTTGGCCACGGGGGTCAGCAATTCAGCCTCGGCCACCACCCAGCCCACCTTCCAGCCGGTCAGTGAGAAAATCTTGCCCGCCGAGCCGATCTTTACAATGCGCCCGCCCATGCCGGGCAGGCTGCGCAGGGGCCGGTGGCGGCGGCCGTCATAGACCAGATGTTCATAGACCTCGTCGCACATCGCCACCGCATCATGCTGCTCCAGCAGGGCGGCGATGAAGGCGAGGTCGTCCGCGTCGTAAACCTTGCCGCACGGATTGGTCGGGCTGTTCAGCACCAGCAGCTTGGTCCGTGGGCTGAAAGCGGCGGCCAGTTCCTCGCGCGGCAGGCGCCACTCTGGCGGCGACACCCGCACCAGCTTGGGGATGCCGCCGGCGCGGCGGATGATGGGCAGGTAGGAATCGTATAGCGGCTCGATCAGCACCACCTCGTCACCCGGTTCGATCAGGCCGAAAAAGCAGGCGGCCAGGGCCTCGGTGGCGCCCGAGGTGACCATCACCTGGGCCGGATCGGTCTGAATCCCATATTCACGCATTTCATGTGCGGCCACCGCCGCCCGTAAATTGGGCGTTCCCATCATGGACGGGTATTGGTGCGGCCCGCTGCGGTCGGCCTGGGCAAGGCGCTCGATCAGGGCGGCGGGTTCCAGGCCTTCGGGGAAGCCCTGGCCCAGATTGATGGCGCCGCTGGCATTGGCGAGCCGAGACATTGTCTCGAAAATGGTGGTGCCGCAGGCGGCGAAAATTGAATTGGCGTGGACCATGACACCGGGCCGTTTGTGGTGTGGGTGGGGCTCGACATGTAGCATAGGTTGGGCCGCGACCGAAGCCGTGACCACCTGCCCGAAGGGCTGTGCACAAGGAATGGGCGCGAATGCCTCAAAATGGGGCAGGGCCACCAGTATTTCCGCCGATGTTCCTACAGTTTTCCCGGTGGCCCAACTGGCATGTCCCGTGCTAAATGGTTCCCCGCGATTGACGCAGGTTCCACGCTTTTCGAGAGACGCGGTGTCATGAAGAAGATCGAAGCGATCATCAAGCCCTTCAAGCTCGACGAGGTGAAGGAGGCGCTGCACGAAGTGGGTCTGCAAGGCCTGACCGTCACCGAAGCCAAGGGCTTCGGTCGCCAGAAGGGCCATACGGAACTCTACCGCGGCGCTGAATATGTGGTGGATTTCCTGCCCAAGGTGAAGATCGAGCTGGTTATCGAGGACGCCCTCGTTGAGCGCGCGGTTGAAGCTATCCAGCAGGCCGCTCACACTGGCCGCATCGGCGATGGCAAGATTTTCATTTCCTCGGTCGAGGAAGCCATCCGTATCCGTACCGGCGAGCGCGGCAGCGACGCCATCTAAGCCGCCTTCCGGGCGTTTTTCTATTTACTTACCAACCAACAATTCAGGAATTGACCATGGCCGACGACGTCAAGAAAGTCCTCGATATGATCAAGGAGCACGACGTTAAGTACGTCGATTTCCGCTTCACTGATCCCAAGGGCAAGTGGCAGCACACCGCTCAGCATGTCTGCTCGGTCGATACCGACATGCTGACCGAAGGTCTGATGTTCGACGGTTCGTCGATCGCCGGCTGGAAGTCCATCGACCAGTCCGACATGATCTTGAAGCCCGACTGCGCGTCGGCCGTCATGGACCCCTTCGCCGCCCAGGCGCAGATGATCATCTTCTGCGACATCGTCGAGCCCGCCACCGGCCAGCTGTATGACCGCGATCCCCGCGCCATCGCCAAGCGCGCCGAGCGCTATGTGGTCGAGTCCGGCGCCGGCGACACCGCTTATTTCGGCCCGGAAGCCGAATTCTTCGTCTTCGACGACGTGAAGTTCAAGACCGGCATGAATGTCGGTTACTACGAACTGAACTCGGAAGACGGCGTGGAAAGCTCCGCCAAGGACTTCGCCGAAGGCAATCTGGGCCACCGCCCGGGCGTCAAGGGCGGCTACTTCCCGGTTCCGCCGGTGGATGCCTCGGTCGACATGCGCGCCGAGATGCTGACCGTCATGGGTGAGATGGGCCTGCCCATCGAAAAGCATCACCACGAAGTGGCCTCGTCGCAGCACGAGCTGGGCTGCAAGTTCGGCACCATGGTTCAGGCCGCCGACTGGATGCAGATCTACAAGTACGTGGTCCACAATGTGGCCGCGTCCTATGGCAAGTCCGCCACTTTCATGCCGAAGCCCATCTATGGCGACAACGGCTCGGGCATGCACGTCCACCAGTCCATCTGGAAGGCCGGCAAGTCCCTGTTCGCTGGTTCGGGCTATGCCGACCTGTCGGACATGTGCCTGTACTACATCGGTGGCATCATCAAGCATGCCAAGGCGCTGAACGCCTTCACCAACCCGACCACCAACTCGTACAAGCGCCTGATCCCCGGCTTCGAAGCCCCGGTGCTGCTGGCCTACTCGGCCCGCAACCGTTCGGCTTCCTGCCGTATCCCGTACGCGACCAGCCCGAAGGCCAAGCGCGTCGAGATCCGCTTCCCCGATCCGGGTGCCAACCCGTATTTGGCCTTCTCCGCCATGCTGATGGCCGGCCTGGACGGTATCGCCAACAAGATCCATCCCGGCGAGCCCATGGACAAGAACCTGTATGACCTTCCTCCCGAGGAGCTCAAGCAGGTCCCGACCGTGGCCGGTTCGCTGCGCGAGGCTCTCGATTGCCTGAAGGCCGATCACGACTTCCTGCTGAAGGGCGACGTGTTCTCCAAGGAATTCGTCGAGGCCTACATCGAGCTGAAGTACGAAGAAGTCTACCGCTTCGAGCACACCCCGCATCCGGTCGAGTTCCAGATGTACTATTCCGTCTAATCGGAATGGCTGGAACCCTTGGCTTTGCGCCACACCCGGCGACGACTGTGTAGCAGGCGTGTGTAGCAGTCAAGGAACCCGATCTTGGAAGCCCCCGTCAGGAAACTGGCGGGGGTTTTCCTTTGGGTCGGTGGAGGGACATCGCGGTGTGCAAAATGCACCCCGTAGGGATTGCACAGGGAAGGGTCAGAAGTCGTCGTTCTCGTCAGCCTGTTCCTGCGTGTCGCCCTCCGAGACGTATTGGCGCAGTTCGCTGAACAGGTCCGGCAGCTTGCGACCGAAGTAGATGTTCAGCGCCCGTGCGGCCAGTTCCGGGTTGGCGATCAGCTTGCCGGTGAACTCCTTGCGCATACGGCTGGCAAGGTCCGAGTCCCAGGCCTCCAGCCATTCCTCCCGCTCCTCGTCGCTGTCGAAGGATGAACTTTCCCTGCCAGATGCGACGGTACGGGCCTTCCACCAGCTTTCGTACTCAAAGGCGTCCTCGCCCAACTGCTTCAGCACCTCCCGCATGGTGGCGACCTGCCGCACCGAGACCCCCGCCGCTTCGGCAACCTGATTGCGGGTATAGCTGCCCAGCCTGACCAAACGCCATGCGAAGTCTTGGCGTTCGGTGTTGGTCATGGGCTGCTTGGCCTTGCTGTTGGCCCGGCCCGCTTCCAGCACCGCCTCTTCGACCGAGCCGGTGAAGTAGGTCACCGGGATCGGTTGGGTGACCTTGGCGTTGAGGTAGGCTTCGCGGCGGTGATGACCATCGACAAGGTAGGCGGTGTCACCGCCCCCCATGTCGAGGCGTTCCGCCTATGCGCCTGCCTGGATTGCCGACCACGAAGTGCGGTATCAACGACCTTGCGAAGGGAGCAAGCCGTGTTAGTTCCGTGTGACCGTGCAGCTGAGCGGCGATCAGAACTTCGCCATACTGAACTCCTCGCGTCTGCGCACGTAGTTCTCGGCCCTCGCTCTCATGCCGGCAAGCACTTCGTCGTCGATTCGGCGCGCCCAGCCCAATTCCGCAATGAATGCCGAGTATATTTCGAAAGAGAGCATGTAGATTTCCGGTGCACACCCGCAGAATTCTTCTATAACGCCGTACTCTTCGAGCCAATTAGATGCTTTCTCGACACTTGCGTTCGCGTCGTTCTTTCGATGGATCAGGCCAAAGAGGGCCGTCGCGTGCGCGTGGTCAAGCTTCGCAATCTGCCCAAGATCCTCCTCGAAAGGAAAGACCTCCAGTGTCGAGTGACGAGTCCCGCGCGCTCCATTGGACAAGGCGTAAGTCATGGTCTCGCTCACGGCCTCGGAGCAACGCTCCAGCCAGTTGCGCAGCTCGGTAGCGATGACCATGAGCGCGACCTTCTCCGCATCCAGCTTGGCCTGCCTGCGTTCCCGCATGGGGACGTAAAGCGTAGCAAGAATAGCCGCCACGCTGCCGACGGCCTGCACCCATGCGGCCCAGCTCTCGGCGGTGGCGGCCCTGCCGAAGGCGGCAAGGGAAACTGCGGCTGGCTCGGTGAGGAGCAGCATAGCGAGCCCGAAGAGACCGGCGGCGACGAGAAGTATTTTCTTGTCCATCTCGACAACTTAGAGGCGTGTGCCCTTGCCGGGCAAGAGGTGCTTCATGGCTGAGCAATCTGTCAGCTACACCGAACTGGTTGCTGTGATCGGTGAGGCCAAGGCGCTGGAGCTGTCCAAGCAGCGCGGCGGCCGCACCGTCTATGTGCCATCGGCCGCCCGCCTGGGCGTTAACACCCCGCTGGTGGAACTGCTGGGCGTGAACGCCGCCGAGGCGATGGCCACCTTCGGCATCGGCGGTCAGTTCCGGCCACAGCCGCTCGTGCTTCACCGACTTCACGTACTCCAGGTGTGTAGCAGCCGTGTGCAGCAGTGTGGGTCACGGCCCGTTCACAGTGGCGCTGAAGCCCTTGCCATCACTGGCTTTGGCCTCGCTCAGCGTCCGTCCCAGATGTACTACTCGGTCTAATCCGAGTATCGGGGAACCCTTGGGGCGCAAGTCCCAAGGCGGACCAAGTTCGGGAAACCCCCGTCAGGAAACTGGCGGGGGTTTTTCGTTGCTAGCCGACTTTACTAGGTCGGACAACGTGAACACTTAATGCTTGCGCAGTCAGGCGTCGCCCCGCTTACTGGTGCAGCCAATAGGTTTGCAACTAGTTGCTTGTTGGGGTATTGTCCCGCCGCTGTATGCGGGCGGAAGTCCTTGCCCGCGTTGAATTCTTACGAGAGTAAACGCTGTGCCTCGTCCCCTTCGTATCCTGCTGGCCGATTTGTGCTACACGAATGTTTTTACGGCCGCCACGCGGTATACGCCGCTCAATATTGGGTTTCTGGCGCAGTATGTGAAGCAGCAAGCCGGCAATGACGTCGAGCTGAAGCTGTATAAAAGCGTCGAGCAGCTTTACCAGGACGCCGTTGCGGTCAAGCCCGACATCGTTGCGTTCTCGTTGTATTACTGGAATACGGATATTGGCCGTCAGGCGGCGCGCTATATCCGCAACCTGTACTCTGATGTGATCATCGTCTATGGCGGCCCCAGCATTGATACGGATGTGGGTGAGCAGGCGCGTTTGTTCGCCACTCTGCCCGACGCCGATTTCCTGGTGGTCAATGAAGGCGAGTTGGGCCTGTGGAATATCGTCGCTCAGGTCCTGGCCGACCGCGCCGCATTGAAGCATAAGCCCATCGACGGAGTGGTGTTCCAGGCTGACGGGACGTTGCAGTCCGGCGCCCCGGTCGGCCTTACCCTTGACCTGACGACGCTTGGTTCGCCGTATCTGTCGGGCGTGCTGGCCCCGTTCCTGACCAGCGAATTCCAGCCCTTGGTGCAGACCTCGCGGCTGTGTCCCTACACCTGCGCGTTCTGCACCTCGGGCAAGAATCGGGGCAAGATCCGCGCCTTCCCCATGGATCAGGTGAAAGAGGAACTTTCCTATGTGGCCCGCGCATATAAGGGCCAAGACCATCAGGTGCTGTTCCTGGCCGACGAGAATTTCGGCATCCTGCCGCGCGACGTGGAAGTGGCCGAGCACATCCGCGATTGCGGCGAACGGATCGGCTACCCGAAATCCCTGTTCTTCTATAACGACAAGCGCTTCACCGACACGTCGAAAGCCGTGATCGAGACCCTGGGCGATTACAATCAGTTGGGCTTGGCTCTCGCCCTGCAGACCGAGAACCCCGAGACCCTGAAGGCCATCAACCGCAAGAACGTCAGCGAGGCTGAAATTGTCGCGGCCATCGATTGGGCGAAGGAGCGGGACATCGGCACCACCACCGAACTGATCTTCGGCTTGCCCTACGAGACGCGTCATTCGTTTGTCGACCTGCTCAACCGGTCGGTGGCCCGCCGCTTCGATACGGTGCAGTGCCACAACCTGTTCATCATGGACGGCATCGAACTGAACCGCCCGGGTGTGCGCGAGAAGTACGGTTTGAAGACCGGCTTCCGTCTGCTTGGCACCAATTACGGCCATGTGGGCGACGAATTCGTCCTGGAGCACGAAGAAGTGGTGGTCGCCACCGACACCTTCTCGTACGAGGACTTTATCGCCGTGCGTGGCTTGAACCTGATGTTCTATACGGTGTTTTCGCTGCACTTCTTCAAGCCGCTGTTCCAGGTGCTGCGCGGCCTGAATTGCGACTTAGCCACCGTCTTCGACCGCTTCGTCACCGGCGGCGCATCGGACAATCCCGGCTATCGCAGCTTCCTGTCCGACTTCCATGCGGCCGTGGAGGGCGAGTTGTTCCCCGATCGCCAGTCCCTGTTCGACCATGTGAAGGCCCAGTACGAGGCCAGCGGCCGGACCATTGCCGACCCCACCCGCATCAACATCGCCTTCGGTGCCCGGCTGATTTACCAGGAACTGAGCTGGGTGCGGCAGACCCTCGAAGGATTGTTGCTGAACGAGCCCACCGTTGTTGGCCACGAAGCCTTGCTGCGCGAGGCGTTGGATTTGGCGGAGCGTGAGCGGATCGATCTGCGGGGGGCGGTGGCGCCCGAACCGCTGACGGTCACCCACGACTTCCTGGCCTGGCGGCGCGACAAGTATGAAGGCCTGCCCGCACCGTTGAGCGCGCCGCGCCGCATCCTGTTCCAGGCCTCGGACTTGGCGCTTGGCAAGATCGCCTCGTTCAAGCGTGAATATGACCATGAGGGCGATACGACGTTCTATTACCAAGCCATGGACTTCATCGTGCCCCGCCATCATCAGATTTACGATCTGGCTTATGCCGAAGATGTTGGCTGAAGGTTTAAGGGGCGCGGCCCAATCCGCCGCCGCCTCTGCCCAATAACCAGCGCCAACCCTTGACAATCCACCGCCCGCCACCCTTTAGATGGGTCATCTAGAGGACTGCGCATACACATGAACACCATCGACGACCGCTTGCCCCGCTATCAGCGCCTGCGCGACCAGATTGCCGCCGAGATTGCCGCCAATGTCTGGGGCCCCGGCGACGCCATTCCGTCGGAATCCGAACTGGCGGCGATTCATAAGGTCGCCTTGGGGACGGTGCGCCGCGCCATCGATGTCCTGGTGGCCGATGGGCTGGTAGAGCGGTCGCAGGGGCGCGGTACTTTCGTACGCCGCCCCAGCTTCGACAATTCCCTGCTGCGCTTCCTGCGCCATCATGGCGGCGACCAAGCCACCGTGCCGCAAAGCCGTATCCTCCAGCGTGATGTGATGGCGGCACCGCCCGACGTGGCCCGGAATTTGAGCCTTGCCCAAGGCGCCGAGGTCATCCGGCTGGTCCGGCTGCGGCTGGTTGACGGGCACATCGTCATGGGCGAGGAAATCTGGCTGCCCAAGGTGCGCTTCGCCCCCATTTTCACCGTCGGCTTGGACGATATGGGCGATCTGCTTTACCCCACTTACGAGCGGCTGTGCGGCCAGTCCATCGCCTCGGCGCAGGAGACCTTGACTGTGGAAGCGGTGGGGGCGGAACACGCGCAGTTGCTGGGATTGAAGCCGGGGGAGCCCGTGGTGGTGATCGAACGCCTTGCACGCGGCTATGACCGCCACCCCTTGGAATGGCGCCTATCGCGAGCACCGGCGGCGACATTCCGCTACCATATTGATATAAACTGACGAGAAACTACATTGACGCGATAAGTGCTTTCTGGTTTTTTAGTCATATAGAGGACTAGAAAACTCCAGGGAGACGACAATGTTCACGTGGTATCGGCAGGTGGCGCCGGGAGAGCGCCGCACGTTCTGGGCATGTTTCGGTGGGTGGTCGCTGGACGCCTTGGACATTCAGATGTTCAGCATGGTCATTCCCGCATTGATTGCCACCTGGGGTGTCAGCAAGACCGAGGCCGGCCTGATCAGCGGCGTCACCCTGGTGGCGTCGGCGCTGGGCGGCTGGCTGGGCGGTGCGTTGTCCGACCGCATCGGGCGGGTCAAGGCGCTGCAGATCTCCATCGTCTGGTTCGCCACCGCCACTTTCCTGGCGGCGTTCTGCCAAAATTTCGAACAGCTGATGGTGCTTAAGGGGTTGCAGGGCCTTGGCTTCGGCGCCGAATGGGCCGCCGGTGCGGTGCTGATGGCCGAAGTCATCCGCTCCGAACATCGCGGCAAGGCCATGGGCGCCGTGCAAAGCGGCTGGGCCGTGGGCTGGGGCGGCGCCGTGCTGCTTTACACCATTGCCTTCAGCATGCTGCCGCAGGAATACGCGTGGCGGGTCATGTTCGCCATCGGCTTGCTGCCGGCGCTGCTGATCATCTATGTGCGCCGCAAGGTCGAAGAGCCGGTCCGTGCCTGCGGCGAGAGCAAGCCGCGCACCAGCTATTTCAAGGCGGTGTTCGGCATCTTCCGCCCCGAAACCCTGCGCGTGACCTTGATCGGCGGCCTGTTCGGCTTTGGCGCCCATGGCGGCTTCTATGGCCTGTTCACGTGGTTGCCGACTTTCCTGAAAACCGAGCGTCACCTGTCGGTCATGGGCACCGGCGCTTATATGGGCGTCATCATTGTCGCCTTCGGCATCGGCTGCCTGACGGCGGGGCAATTGCTGGACCGGTTGGGGCGCCGCCGCACGGTCATGCTGTTCGCCTCGGGCTGCATCGTGTTGACGGTTACTTATTTGCTGGCGCCCATCGGCCCCACCGCCATGCTGATCCTGGGCTTCCCCTTGGGCTTCTGCGCCGCCGGCATTCCCGCCAGCATGGGCGCCCTATTCAACGAGCTTTATCCCGAGGGTGTGCGCGGCTCGGGCGTGGGCTTCTGCTATAATTTCGGCCGTATCCTGTCGGCGGGCCTGCCGGTGCTGATCGGCTATATGAGCAACACCTGGTCCCTGGGCACCGCCATCGGTGTGGATGCCGGACTGGCCTATTCGCTGGTTTTGGTCGCCGTGCTGATGCTGCCCGAAACCCGCGGCAAGGCGCTGCAGCAGGATTTGCCCGCTGCCGCCCCTACGGTGGCCGAGGCGTGAAACTAATCAGCATGCCCATGCGTGTGGATTGCCACGCCCATTGTTTCGTCCAGGGCCTTGCCCTGGACGGGACGCGGCGGTACACGCCCAGTTACGATGCGGGTATCGCGGCATATTTGGGCATGCTCGACGCTTCGGGCATGACCCATGGCGTGCTGGTGCAGCCCAGCTTTCTCGGCACCGATAATTCCTATCTGGTGTCGGTCTTGCAGGTTGCGCCCGAACGCCTGCGCGGTATCGCCATGGTCGATCCCGCCATTTCGGTGGAAGAGATTGCCCAACTGGCAGGCCAAGGCATCGTTGGGATCAGGCTCAATTTGATCGGCAAGGACGACCCCGACTTCGCCTCCGCTTTGTGGACCCGGCACCTTGACCGTATTGCCGCCGCCGGTTGGCAGGTCGAGGTTCAATGCGAGGCGGCACGGCTGCCGCGTGTGCTGCCGCCTTTGCTGGCGGCGGGGGGCAATGTGGTGATCGACCATTTCGGTCGCCCCAACCCGCTGCTGGGCATCCACGATCCCGGCTTCACCACCCTGCTGGCAGCGGCTATCACCAAGCAGGTCTGGGTCAAGCTATCGGCCGGTTACCGGCTTGGCCCCGACGGTGACCGGCTGGCCCAGCATGCGGCAGTGGAATTGGTGCACGCGTTTGGCCCCAGCCGCCTGTTGTGGGGCAGTGATTGGCCGCACACCCAATTTGAACAGGTGGCCGATACCCGTACGGCGTTGGCGGCGTTGACGCGCTGGCTGCCCTCGGCGGCCATGCGGTCGCGGGTTCTGGGCAGTACGGCTGCTGGTCTGTTCGGCTTTGGTCAGGCCGAGACGGCGCGGCGCCAATCGGGCCATGCGGACACCAGCGCGGTCAAGGCGTCATAACCGCCGGCACCCGGATGGGCGCCGTCACCGGTGTCGGTTTCGTGCATCCATACGGGATTGGCGGATAATGGCGTGAAGGCGTCCAGGAACGGCACGCCCATGTCCCGGCACACATTGGACAAAGCCTGCGACAAAGCGGCGATGCGGTGATTGATGTCGGGCGCGGCGATGGGTGGCGGCCCTACCATCAGGGTGGGTCGGTGGCGGACGGCTTCGGACAGGATGCTGCGGGTGGTTGCCACGCTGGCCTCGGGGGCGACACGGCGGCACCCGTCCTCATCGCAGCAATCATTGACGCCGAACGAGAACACCAGCATCCCGGCGATTTCCGGCGGCAGGCGTAATGCCGCCTCGGCCTGCCAGCGGGCGGCGATGTCCTGGCTGGTGTTGCGGCGGATGCCCAGATTATAGCAGGTGACGTCGCAGCCGCTGGCCCGTGCCTGGGCCGAGACTCGCCCGACCCATCCCAGGCAATGGGGATCGCCGGTGCCATTGATGAAGCTGTCGCCCAGGAAGCAGATGCGCATGCGGGCATGCTGCTTCAGGGCGATTGCGGTGGCAACAAATATCCCAGGGCGTTCCCTCGCAGCCGCCGCCGTGTCGCACAACATGAGCAAAGGGCCAGCGGAGGTGCGCGCATGACCACTTTGAAGGATATCCTTACCCAATGTTACGGCTATCGGCGCAGTGATTTCGGCGCCACCGGCTTGGTGCGGGTTGATTGCGAGGAAGGGACCATCAGCCCGGTGCCATTGCAGGACATCTTTACCCCGCACACCGTCAGCCCGGCCAAGGTGGTGCGGCTGGCAGCGGTTTTCCAGCCGGCCCAGGGGGTGATGCTGAAGGGCATCGGCCGCGAAAAAACCCGCAGTTTCAAGATATTGCTGGTTAGCGGCGACGGTCTGATGGTGGAAACGCCCGCGGCGGCGCGCGAGTTCCTGCCCTGGCACAGTTTACGTCACGGCCTGTTGCGGCCCGAGCTGATCGAGTTCGAGGGACCCGAGCAACCCAATTGCCGCATGCCAAAAAAGACTGGCGAAACCGGGGCTGCGCGGGCCGGTTAAAGCCCTGCGAAAATAGCCGCAAAATTCCTTTGCACCCCGCCGATGTTGGCGCTATAAGAACCGCCTCGCAGGCGACCGGAGTGTAGCTCAGCCTGGTAGAGCACTGTCTTCGGGAGGCAGGGGCCGGAGGTTCGAATCCTCTCACTCCGACCAAATAAAAGTCCGCCAGATCGAAAGGTCTGGCGGGCTTTTTCTTTGCGGGGGTCCGTTGGACGTCCGCCATTTCTTATAGGAGAAAGCCTTGCTCAAGGTGGCTACCCATAGCGGCTCGTTCCATGCCGACGACGTCTTCGCCTACGCCATTCTCAAGGCGGCAACCGGTGGCCGCCTTGAACTGACACGCACCCGCGACGGCGATGTCCTGGCCCAGGCCGACGTGGTGTTCGACGTGGGCGGCACCTATGACCCGCAAGCCCGCCGTTACGACCACCACATGCGTGACAAGCCGCTGCGCGACGATGGCGCGCCCTATAGCTCTGCCGGTCTGGTGTGGCGCGATTTCGGTGCGGACGCCATCCGGTCATTGCTTCCCCCTGCCAGCGAGAACACCATCGCCAAGGTGCAGCGCATGGTGGATGACGGTTTGGTCCGCGACGTGGATCTGATGGATAACGGCGCCATGGTGCCGACGTCCGGCCATTTCTCCACCCTGATTGAGGCCTGGAACCCCACCTTCGCCGAGGAGGATCGCGACGAAAACGAAGCCTTCCTCGCTGCTGCCGACGTGGCTTCTGCTGTTCTCGCTCGGGCCTGCGCGCGCGCCCACGCCGCCACCTTGGCCGTGGACAGCGTTGCCGCTGCCGCCCGCCTTGGCACCGATCCCGCCATCTTGGTGCTGGAACACCGGGTACCGTGGGAGGACGCAGTGTTCGAGTTGGGCCTGACCGAACTGCTTTACGTCATCCGCCCCGCCGGGCGCGATTGGACCTGCAGCGCGGTGCCGCCGGAAAAGGGCTCATTCGGTCAGCGCAAGTCATTGCCCGACGCCTGGGGTGGTCTGCGCGACGACGCCCTTGCGGCGGTTTCCGGCGTGGCCGACGCCACCTTCTGCCACCCGGCGCGCTTCGTGTGCGGCGCCCGCAGCCGCGACGGCGCGGTGGCTTTGGCTCGTCTGGCGGTGGCGGAGGCTTAACGCATGTATGTGGGTATGGATTTCGGTACCACGAACTCTGCGGTTGCCGTGGCGGGGGAAGAGGGCGCGGCGAGCATTGCGTCCTTCAGCACCGCCGGCGGACCGGCCTCGACGTTGCGCTCGGTGCTGGCTTTCGACAAGCATTTCAAGGATGCCAACGGGCGTATCGCGCCGCTGGTGGGGCATGAGGCCATCGACGCCTATCTGCATGGCGATGGCGAGTGCCGCTTCCTGCAATCGTTCAAATCCTATCTGACCAGCCGAGCCTTCACCAGCACGTCGATCCTGGGCGCGTCCTACACGCTGGAAGATCTGATCGCCCGCATCGTTGATCACCTGCGCCGCCATGCCAGCGCCACCACCGGCTCCAAGGTTGAACGGGTGGTGGCCGGGCGCCCCGTGCGCTTCGTGGCCGAGGGTGGCGAACAGGAAGACGATTACGCCACCGGACGCCTGCTCGACGCATTCGCCAAGGCTGGCATCCATGAGGTGGTGTTCGAATATGAGCCCATCGCCGCCGCCTATTATTATGAGAGCGGCCTGACCCGCGACGAAACAGTTCTGGTGGCCGATTTCGGCGGCGGCACCAGCGATTTCTGCCTGATCCGCCTGGGGCCGGGCCGCGCGCGCCTCAACCGCCCGGAAGACGCTATTATCGGCACCAGCGGCGTGGGCATCGCCGGTGATGCTTTCGATCGCCGCATGGTCCAGCACGGCATCGCTGGCCATTTCGGCAAGGACGCCACCTTCGAAAGCAACGACAAGACCCTGCCCATGCCGGCCTGGATCTACGGCAAGCTGGAGCGTTGGCATCATATCGGCTTCCTCAACGCGCCCTCGACCCTGCGGCTGCTGCGCGATCTGGAGCGCAAGGTGGACCGGCCCGACCAGTTGGGCCAGTTGCTGGCACTGATCGAATATAATCTGGGCTACCACCTGTACCGCTCGGTGGAGCAGGCCAAGGTGGCGCTGTCCCATGCCGAGTTCACCGATTTCGCCTTCCACCATGACCCGGTGGATATTGGGCGCCGCATCACCCGCGCCGAGTTCGAAGGCTGGATCGCCCCCGAACTGACGGCCATCGAGACCTGCGTGGATGGATTGTTGGAGTCGACCGGCACCAGTGCGGACAAGGTGGACCGCGTGTTCCTGACCGGCGGCTCGTCTTTGGTGCCTGCGGTGCGTGCCATCTTCGCCCGGCGTTTCGGCGAGGCCAAGCTGAGTGCCGGCGGCGAGTTTATCTCCGTCGCGAGTGGGTTGGCCCATCGGGCGCGTGAGGTGTTTGCGAGGCGGTAGGGATATTGATTCGTCACCCCGGACAAGCGCAGCGCCGATCCGGGGTCCATGGTGCCGTTTCCCACCATGGATCCCCGCATTCGCGGGGATGACGAGGAAGAAAGTTAACGTTTGTGCCTTCCGTGGCTCGCGTAGCGGGCGTATCTCCTCAATCCTCCGTCGCTTTGATCCTATCCACCACCGTCCACTTTCCATCCTTGGCGCGGCAGGCGATGCCTGCGGTGGTGGCGCGCGCCGTCTTGGTTTCCAGGGTTTGCAGGAAATCGCGGCAGATGGCTCCGGTGCTGGTGGTGAAGGTGGCCTTGGGCACGATTTGCGCCTGAATGCCGGCGGCCCGGCCCATGGCTCCGCTCCCTGAAACCATTTTCTCAAGACCATGCTGGCGCACCTTGGCGGCGACGGTCTCGGCCTTGGGGCCCAACTTGCCGCTGCCCATGGCGATCAGTTCCTCGGGTTCCTTGGCGCCGGTCCAGTTGCGCTTGACCACCCGGCCCAAGGCGGGGGCGTAGTTCCAGGTGATTTCGCCGATATTGCTGCCCTGCCAGAAGCGTTTGCAGCGCAGCTTGAAGGTGTCGAACTTGCCCAGGGCCACGCTCACCCGCTCGGTGCCGTCCACCCGGCAGCCCCATTCGTCGTGATAGGCCAAATCGGAATCATGGATTTTCAGGGTCAGGCGCTGGCTGACCTTGAAGTCGGCTTCGTTGCCCAGCTTCAACGGCCATAACGTGGTGGCGGGGATGGCCATTTCCGTGGTGGCCGTGGATTTGGGGTAGTCCCAGGCCAAAGACGGCAGCGTGAAATTGCGATAGCCGCTGAAAGTGTTGCCGTCCTGGTCGCGCCAGCTCACCACCTCGCCATCTATCGCCACCACGGTCTCGGTCTGCCCGTTGCTCCAGGTGACTTGGTCGCCGATGGCATAGGTGGGAAGCGGGGCCGGGGGCAGGGCTGGCCCGGCCATTTGCCGGGGCGGCTCGCTGGCGCAGGCGGCCACAAGCAGGGTCGCTGTCACAAAGGTGAGGGCACGTATCATCGGGAGTCTCACTCGGTTGAGCATCGATGGGCCGAGCATACGGCCTGCGGCCATGATTAACGGCCTCTCGGGAGGGGAGCCCATTGGCGCGGAAGAGTGCCCATAAGCGTGGTGTTGCCATCCGAATGATGTCCCCATCTTGGGCCTTGTCGCCATCGAATGGGCGGCGACGGACGTCCAGGTCTGGCGTGAGGATTCCACCATGGGTTCAACAAAGGTTTTGGTGACACGAATAGGGCTGATCGGCGGCCTGGGCTTTGCTGTGGCAATGCTGCCTTTTGGCGAGTTCATGGCCCGTAAAGCCCAAGCGGCAGCCGGCGGTTCGGCTGGCGGCGTGTCAGGCGGCAGTACCGGTGCCGGCGGGCCGTCCGGCGGTTCGGCTGGCGGTGCGGTCGGTGGCAGCG
>JACMKT010000251.1 GCA_014380005.1 Rhodospirillales bacterium | reverse complement strand
TCTTGGCTTGAAATAGTGCACCTGCCATGGACCCCGGATCGGCGCTACGCTTGTCTGGGGTGGCGGGACACTTTGGGGAACCTCCCCACTAATCCGCGAAGAACCAAATTTACAGCTACTCTGCCGCTTGGCCGGTCTCATCCAATGCGTAGCCGGCGGCGCGGACGGTGCGGATGATGTCGGATTCGTTTTCGCCGTTCAGCGCCTTGCGCAGGCGGCGGATGTGCACGTCCACGGTGCGGGGTTCCACATAGATATCGGGACCCCACACGGCGTTCAGCAATTCCTCGCGCGAGAACACGTTGCCGGGATGCTGCATGAAGAATTGCAGCAGGCGGAACTCGGTGGGACCCAGATGGACCGGGCGGTCGGCACGGACCACGCGGTGGGCGGCCAGATCCATGGAGATGTCGCCGTAATTCAGCATGCCCTTCTGCGGCACCGGCTGGACCCGGCGCAGCATGGCGCGGATGCGGGCCATCAGCTCGGGCAGGCTGAACGGCTTGGTCATGTAATCGTCGGCCCCGGTGTTGAGGCCGCGGATCTTGTCGCCCTCTTCGCCGCGCGCCGTCAGCATGATGATGGGCAGCTCGCGGGTGTTGGGCTTGCGGCGCAATTGGCGGCAGACTTCGATTCCCGACAAGGACGGCAGCATCCAATCCAGCACCACCAGATCGGGCTTATGCTCGGAGACCATGGTCAGGGCTTCCTCGCCGTCGCCGGCCTCAACGACGCGATAACCTTCTTTTTCAAGGTTGTAGCGCAGCATGGTCACCAAAGCGGGTTCGTCCTCGACGACGAGAATGAGTGGCTTCATCTAGTCTTCCCCCTCGTCGCTCAATTGGTATCCGTTGTGTTGCCCTTGGGGCGGACGCCCTTCAGCGGCGTGCCGACCACGTGGAAATGCAGGGTCTCGGCGATGTTGGTGGCGTGGTCGCCGATGCGTTCGATGTTTTTTGCCATGAACATCAGATGGGTGCACGCGGTGATGGTGCGCGGGTCTTCCATCATGTAGGTGATCAACTCGCGGAACAGGCCGGTGTACATGTCGTCCACCTCCTCGTCCCGGTTCCACACCCGGATGGCCTTTTCCACGTCGTGCTCGATATAGGCGTCCAGGATGTCTTTCAGGATTTCCTGGACGATGCGTGCCAGATGCAGCACCGCCGAGACCGGCTTCACCGGCGGCAATTGGTTCAGCACCAAGGCGCGCTTGGCCACGTTGGCGGCGTAATCGGCCACGCGTTCCAGTTCCGAGCTGATCTTCAGCGCGGCGACGATGTGGCGCAGGTCGCTGGCGACCGGCTGGCGCAGGGCCAGCAAGCGGATTGTGAAGCTTTGGACTTCCTGTTCCAGCTCATCCACGCGGGTATCGCCGGCCACAACGCGGGCGGCAAGGTCGCTGTCGCGCTTGCCCAGCGCCTGCAATGCGGCGGCGAACTGAGCTTCCGCCATCCCGCCCATGCGGGCGATGATGTTGGTCAGGTGGGCCAACTCTTCGTCGTAGGATTTTACCGTGTGCTCGCTCATTTTTATACGCCCTCAGTCGCCGGGCGGGCGCATCCGCGCCCTTGGCTCACGCTCGCATAAGCTCGCGGGGCCCGATTAATTGGTGGCCGGCAAGTGCCGGCGGGGGCCCAGCTCGCTTCGCTCGGTAAAGGTCAGCCGAACCGGCCAGTGATGTAGCCCTGGGTCAGCGGGTGCTGCGGGTTGGTGAAGATTTGTTCGGTGTCGCCCACTTCCACCAGTTCACCCAGATGGAAGAACGCCGTGCGCTGGGAGACGCGGGCGGCTTGCTGCATGGAGTGGGTGACGATGACGATGGTGAAATTCTCGCGCAATTCGTCGATCAGCTCTTCCACCTTGGCGGTGGCGATGGGGTCCAGGGCCGAGCACGGTTCGTCCATCAGGATCACTTCGGGGCTGACGGCGATGGCCCGCGCAATGCACAGGCGCTGTTGCTGGCCGCCGGACAGGCCGGTGCCGGGCTCGTCCAGGCGGTCCTTGACCTCACCCAGCAGGCCGGCCTTTTCCAGGCTGGTCATGACGATCTCGTCCAACTCGGTCTGATCCCGTGCCATGCCGTGAATGCGCGGCCCGTAAGCCACGTTGTCGTAGATGGATTTGGGGAACGGGTTGGGCTTTTGGAACACCATGCCGACGCGGGCGCGCAATTGCACCACGTCGATCTTGCGGTCGTAGATGTCGTCGCCGTCCAGGGTCAGCGAACCGGTGACCCGGGCGATTTCGATCAGATCGTTCATGCGGTTGATGCAGCGCAGGAAGGTGGACTTACCGCAGCCCGACGGGCCGATCAGCGCGGTCACTTCGTTGGCGCGGATGTCCAGATCCACATGCTTGAGCGCATGTTTCTCGCCGTAGAAGGTGTTGACGTCACGGGCGGACACCTTGGCCAGCCGGCGGTCCAGGTCGTTGACGGGAGCGGAGACAGCAGCAGCGGAATGGAGTGCCATGAATTCCTACCAGCGACGTTCGAATTTTTTACGGAGCAGGATGGCGGCCAAATTCATGGTCGCCAGGAACATCAGCAGCACCATGATGGCCGCCGAGGTCTTTTCGACGAAAGCGCGTTCGGACGAATCCGCCCACAGATAGACCTGCACCGGCAGCACGGTGGCCGGGTCCAGCGGGCCGCTGGGGACGTCCACGATGAAGGCGACCATGCCGATCATCAGTAGCGGCGCCGATTCGCCTAAAGCACGCGCCATGCCCAGGATGGTGCCGGTCAGGATGCCGGGCAGGGCCAGGGGCAGCACGTGGTCGGTGACCATCTGCAGCTTGCTGGAGCCCATGCCCAGGGCAGCCTCGCGGATGGACGGCGGCACCGCCTTCATGGCCGCGCGGGCGGCGATGATGATGGTGGGCAGGGTCATCAGCGTCAGTACCAGACCACCCACGGCGGGGGCCGAGCGGGGCAGGCCGAACACCGCCAGGAACACCGCCAGACCCAGCAGGCCGAAGACGATGGACGGCACGGCGGCCAGATTGTTGATGTTGACCTCGATCAGGTCGGTCCAGCGGTTC
>JACMKT010000250.1 GCA_014380005.1 Rhodospirillales bacterium | reverse complement strand
GGTTACCGGCGGCACCGGCTTTCTTGGCCGCGCGGTGGTGGCGCGGTTGCGTGCCAGCGGCTGGCGGGTGCGGGTCTTGGCCCGCCGGCCCGCAGACGGCGCCATGGATCAGGTGCCCGGCTCGCTGGAAGACGAAGACGCCTTGACTGGATTGGTGGCGGGGGTGCGGCTGGTGGTGCATGTGGCCGGCTTGACGCGGGCACGCTTTGCCCGCGAATTCCACGCGGTCAATGTTGAGGGCGCCAAGCGCCTGGGCCGAGCCATCCGCAGGGCCGCGCCGGACGCCCGCATCGTCGCGGTGTCGTCCTTGGCTGCGCGCGAACCGCTGCTGTCGCCCTACGCCGCCAGCAAGGCGGCGGGCGAGGGAGCCCTGCTGGACAATGCCGCCAGTGCAAACTGGATGGTGCTGCGGCCCTCGGCCCTTTACGGTCCGGGCGATTCCGCGACCCTGCCGGTGTTCCGGGCGGCTAAATTGCCGCTGGTGCCCATCCCGCGTCAGCCGGCGGCGCGCATGGCGCTGTTGCATGTGGCCGATGCAGCGGGGGCGGTGATTGCCGCCGCGCAGGCCGGTGTCACCGGCCAAGTATGGGAAGTGGGGGACGGCTGTTTCGCTTGGGAGGCGATCGCGCGGGCCGCCGGAAAGGCCCTGGGGCGCGAGGTGGCGCTGGTGCCGGTGCCCGAGCCGGTGCTGGCTGCGATGCTTGGGCTGGCCCGTCTGTTGGCCGGTGGCGGTTCGCCCCTGGCCTCGCCCGGCAAGCTGGCCGAGTTGCTGCACGGCGATTGGACGTGTTCGTCCGAATTGCTGCCGCCGACGCATCTGTGGGGCCCCACCATTGGGCTGAGCGACGGTTTTGCAGCCACTGTCTCGTGGTATCGGCTGCACGGATGGCTATGAGCGCTGCTCAACCGAAAGAGATTTGTGCCGCACTTCCGTTCAGTTGGGACGCGGCCCATGGCGTGCCATGCTTTGATTCTGTCACGGAGGATTGCCATGGCCTATGAAGCCAACCACGTCGCCGCCCGCATCAAAGGGCTGGTGGCCGAGCGGGTTCCCCGCATGGAGGCGGTTGCCGGAGACGCGCGAATTCGCGATCTGGGTCTGGATTCCGTGGCGGTGATGGATCTGGTGATGGCGGTGGAGGATCAATACGAGGTGATCTTTCCGCTGGAACGCCTAGCCGAGATCGAGACCATCGATGACCTCACCCGCGTGGTGTGCGGTCTGATCCAGGGGCGGGTGGCATCATGACCCTGCTCCGTCATCTTAGCCCCTTGCGCGATGCCTATCACCGGCTGACCCAGGCCGGCGGTGATCCCTTCGATGTGGGCTTCGACGCCATCCTTTCGCCCACCGAAGGGGTGCTGAATGGTCGCAGCATGCTGCTGCTCGGCACCAACAACTATCTCGGGCTGACCTTCGATCCGGCCTGCGCCGCCGCCGCCGCCGATGCTTTGCAGCTGCAGGGCACCGGCACTACCGGCTCGCGCATCGCCAACGGCACCTATGGCGGCCACCGCGCGCTCGAGGAGCAACTGGCGCGCTTTTATGGTCGCCGCTCGGCCATGGTCTTCACCACCGGCTATCAGGCCAATTTGGGCATGTTGTCGTCGTTGGTGGGGCCCGGCGACCACATCGTCATCGATGCGGACAGTCATGCCAGCATCTATGACGGGGTCAAGCTGTCGCGCGCCACGGTGACGCGGTTCCGCCATAACGACCCCGAGGATCTGGGCCGCCGGCTGGGCCGCCTGCCAACCGGCGGCAATACTCTGATCGTGGTCGAGGGCATCTATTCCATGCTGGGCGACAGCGCGCCGCTGGCCGAGATTGCCGCTGTCAAGCAGGCTTGCGGCGCCTATCTGCTGGTGGATGAGGCCCATTCCATGGGCGTGCTGGGAAAAAACGGTCGGGGATTGGCCGAGGCGGCTGGTGTGGAAGCCGACGTGGATTTCATCGTCGGCACGTTCTCTAAAAGCCTGGGCGCCATCGGCGGCTTCTGCGTGTCGGACATGCCGGATTTCGAGCTGCTGCGGCTGGTCTCCCGGCCTTACATGTTCACCGCCTCGCTGCCGCCCTCCATCATCGCATCGGTGTCTGCGGCGCTGGACCGCCTTCAACAGGAGCCGGCTTTGAGGCGGCGGCTGTCGGACAATGCCCGGCGCCTGCATGGAGCATTGGTGGCCGCCGGCTTCGTGATCAGCCCCGAGCCCAGTCCCATCATCTCGATCCAGCTTGCCAGCCCCGAATTGGCCATTGCCTTCTGGAACCGGCTGATCGATGCGGGCATCTATATCAATCTGGCCCTGCCGCCGGCGACGCCACGGGGCATCGCCCTGCTGCGGTCCTCGGTCTCTGCCGCGCATAGCGATGAACAGCTCGACCGGGTGGTTGATACGATGATTACCATTGCCGTGGATTTGGGCGTGATCGCGCCCCGCCGCCGCGCCGTCAGCGGATGATTCCCGCCCGCCGCAGCCGCAGCAGCAGCGGCACCGCCGCAAGTATTGGGTGGCGCTGTTGCCAGGGTGTCAGACGCAACCGATAGCCGGTGTGCCGCTCGATCTTCCACGCGAGGTAGTTTGCGCCGCCGGCGAAGGTAAAGGCGCCTTTGACCAATCGGGCGGCAGCCAGGGGCTTGCCGAGCCAGCGTCGCCGCGCCCACGCGCGGGCAGCGGCACCGCGTTCCGCCGGAAGTGGGGCGGTGAACGTCAAGGCCGCCAGTTGGTGCCAGTAATCCGGTGCTGCCGCCACCAGCCGGTATGGCCGGTCGTCGGCTTCGGCCCGCAATTCCGCCGCATAGGTGTGGCGGAACAGCCCTTGCCATGTTTCCTCAACGGAGCAATGGGGCGGGGCCAGCCGTTCGGCCCACCAAGCGGCGGTGTCTGCGGCCTGCACCAGCGCCTGCCGTACGGCTGCGGCGGCCCCGTCATGGCGAGCCCAGGCCAATGCCACCGGCTGGCAGAACCGTGCCCATAGATGGGTGGACAGTGCGCCCAGCCGCATGGCGCGGGTGAAGGCGGCGACCGGTATCACGGCGACCTTGGCGCGCAGACCGTCGCTTTCCACGAAATGGACGGTGGGCACCAGCACCCGGTCGGCCAGCGTCCGGGGGCGCTCGGTCAGCACGTAGAAATCCAGGATACCGTCCAAGGCCGGTTCGCGCAGGCATGAGCCATAGAACAGCACCGCCAACGCCCCCGGCACATCTTCGGCCAACCGGCGGGCGAAGGCGGCAATGGCGGGCGGCAGGTTGCGGGCCGAGCTGGCGGCAATCAGGGTGGCAAGGCTCATGGCCGGATGAACTCCATCTCGGGGCCCAGCGACAGCATCAACTTTCCGTCCGGATCGGGGGAGAAGGGCTCGCCGTCCAGGATGACCGGGCCGGTGGGATGAAGTTCGACCCGATTGGCGCGGTAACTGCGGTAGCCGGACTCTTCCATCCATGGGGTGGGCCGTCCCCGCGCCAAGGCCGGCAGTGCCGCCAGCAGCCGGCGTGGGGGCGCCGCGATGTCCAGCAGGCGCAGCCCCGGACCCTGGCCCCAGAACGGCCATAGCCCAAGCATCAGACTATCGAGCGTGGTCGCCAGCAGCAGGAAGCGGCGGCCCTCCATGGGGGCGCCGTGATCCAGGCGAACACTCATGGTTTCGCCGGCATCACCGCCCGCCCGCCCAAGCGTCAGGGCCATGGCGGCGACGATTGTTGCCGCGCTGCTGAGCCTCCGGAGGTGGCGGTTCGCCAATTCCCAAGCAAGGCGGAAGCCGGCAGCCCCAAGGAACATGCCATAGCTAGTGCCGCCCGCGTGGTCGAGCCGCAGCAGCCGGCGGCGCTGGATTTGGACTTTGTCCTCTGTCAAAGCGTGGCGGCGGGGGAAACCCACGTCTCGGGCAATCAGATTGGTGTTGCCCCCCGGCAGGATGGCAAGACGGGGGAACCAGTCCATCTCCACCAGGGCGGTCATGACCTCGCGCACGGTGCCGTCGCCGCCATCCACCGCCACGACCTCAGTCCCATGGGCGCGGAAACCAGCCAGCGCGTGCCGCAATTCCTGGCTGCCATGGGGTTCGGCGGTGGGGAGGGAAAGCGGGCGTGCGCCGCCAGCATTGCGCCGGCTCAGCGGATTGCGGATAAGGGCGATCCGCATCATGCCGCCAGCCACGAAGACAGATGCTGGCCGGCGGCGGTTCTGGCCGCCTTCAAAATGCGCGCCGTGTGTACTGCCAGGGAAAGCAAGGTCCACGCCGCACTTATGTGAAATCCCAGCGCTGGTTCACCCAAGGCCAGGGCCACGGTCAGGATCACCAGGATGGGGTTGCGCCGTGCGGTGACCAGTCGGAACCGGCTGTCGAAGCGTTGCCAGACATGCATCTCGATGCCGAAGCGCCACAAAAAGAAGCCTTCTTGCAGCCGCAGGAACACATAGCCGGCCAACACCACCGCCAAGGCAATTGTATCCTGGCTGCCGGTCCCCGCCCACCACGCCCACCACCAGATGGGCGGATGGATCAGATCCAGGCCGTGGTCGAGCGCGTCACCCAGCTTGGACGAGGTCAGCGTCACCCGCGCCAGTTTGCCGTCCACCGTGTCGAGGAACGTCATGCCCCAGGCGCAAGCCAGTCCGGCCCACAGCTTGGCATCGTAAAACAGCACAATGGCCAGGACCGCCAACACCAGACTCACCAGGGTGACCGCATTGGGCGATACGCCGAGAGCGACGCACCAGCGGGTGACCGACTTTGCCGGGCGTGGCCACGCATATTTGGTGACGGCATCGGTCACCCCCTTATACGAGGCGGCGAACAGATGATCCTCCACCTGCCGTGCCGTTTCCGCCGTGACCGGCAGCACGAAACTGGGCTGGCGCTTGCGCAGCTTGGTGCGGTGGGTGGCCACCAGATCGTCGGGCTTTGCTTGGGCCAAGCCTTCGGGGATCGCCGCGTCGCCCGTCAGGGCCAAGGCCATGTGTTCGGCCAGTTCGCGCGGCACATGGGCGGCGACCGGGCAGCCATGGACCACCACCACGGTGCCGGGGGCCTTGGTCAGCGCGGCCACCAATGCGTCGTCATAGACATGGTCGCCCAGCAACAGCAGCAGCGCTGGGGGCGATGGCGACCCGGTCCACGGGCCGGCATCGCCTAATCCGACGCGGGTCAAGGTGCGGCGCAGGCGTTCAGCGGGTGGCAGTCCCCAGATGCGAATGGGGGAGCTACCGATCCAGCGCGCGGCAAGGGGATTTGGTTGAGACGTGGACATCCTTCACCGATACATCCGAGCGCGCCACGGAGGCGACGTCCCATACGGTGCGGTCGGCGCGCTTTCAGTGGTATCGCATGGGGATAGAACCATCGGTTTAGGCTCGGTGGTGGGCGGTGTGCTGGCCCATGGGGGCGACCATATGCGGTCCATGGCTACCCCTGTCTTCAATCGTCTGGACCGCTATCTGCTGGCCGCCGCGTTGCGACCGCTGGCGTCCACTCTGACGATCGTGCTGCTGGCGCTGTTGATGGAGCGCCTGCTGCGGCTGTTCCGTCTGGTCGCCAGCGGCGGCGGGCCACTGGATTTGGTGGCCTGGATGGCCCTCAATCTGGTGCCCCATTATCTTGGCCTCGCCATCCCGGCGGCACTGTTCTTCACAATCCATGCGGTGGTGTCGCGCCTGGATGCCGATAGCGAGCTGGATGCGTTGCGCGGCGCCGGAATATCGCGGAAGCGGACATGCCGCGCCTTCTTGCTGCTGGCGCTGAGCCTTGGCATCGCCACCCTGGCGGTGGTTGGCTGGCTGCAGCCCTTGGGCCGCTACCAATACCGCGCGCTTAGCCATGCCGTCAGCCAACAGGTCTGGGACGGCGTTTTGCCGGCTGGCGCCCTGGTGCAGGCGGGCGACGGCCTGCTGATTTCGGCGGAAAGGGTCCAGGCGGGCGGAAGCCGCCTGGAGCGGGTGTTCGTGCGGCAAAGCCGGGAGGACGGCACGGTTACTGTCACCACCGCGCGATTCGGTCGGATGGTGATGGCAGCCGACCGTATCCACATGCGTATCCTGCTTGAGGACGGAGAACAGCTACGCCGGGCGGCTGATGGCGGCGCCCAAGTGTTGCGCTTCACCGCTTTGACCGACGTGGTCGCCGTGCGGGTTGTGCCGGTTCCCTTCCGTGCCCGTGGCGCCGAGGAACGCGAACTCACCCTGCCGGAGCTGGTCTCACGGCAGGGTGCCATCCCGCATCACCGCCTTGCCGCCGAGTTGCATGCCCGCCTTGTCCGTGCCGCCTCGCTGCCGTTCCTGCCCATGCTGGCGGTTGGTTTGGGGGTAACGGCCAAGCGGACGCCGCGCGGGTTTGGCTTGGTGGCGGGGGGGCTGCTGCTGTTCCTTTATCATCACGCCTTGCTGACGGGCGAAAGTCTGGCCGAAAGCGGGCGGGCCGATCCCGTGACCGCCCTGTGGGGGCCGTTCCTGCTGTTCGCCGCCATCAACCTGTGGCTTTACCTCGGGCTCGACCGTGGT
Source organism: Rhodospirillales bacterium (assembly GCA_014380005.1). GTDB lineage: Bacteria > Pseudomonadota > Alphaproteobacteria > Rhodospirillales > Magnetospirillaceae > Magnetospirillum. Next base: position 12,857 of record JACMKT010000250.1, on the reverse strand, counting down.
CCTGTGCCGATTTTGGCCTGGGGGCGGCGATGACCTTCGCGCTTTATTTGTCGCGCATGTTCCTGGCACGGCTGATGGCCGGAATGCTGGCGCTGGCCGGGCTGCTGCAACTGGTCGAGCTGATGGACAAGGCCGACGAAATTCTGGAGCGGGGATTGGGCGTGGCCGGCATGGCGCGTTTCGCGTTCTATCACCTGCCGCTGGTGCTGGGGGCGGTGCTGCCCATCGCCGTGCTGATGGCCTCCACGCTGACCTTGGCCGCCCTGGCCCGCCGTGGCGAGATCGCGGCAATGCGGGCCGCCGGGCTGCCGGTGGCACAGTTGGTGGGGTGGCTGATCCCGGTGACCTTGGCCGTGGCCGCCTTCCATTTCGTGTTGGCCGATCGGGTGGTACCCGCCGCCGATGCCGCCTTTGCCCGCTGGTGGCACACGGATGACGCCCAAGCGGAGCGGCTGTGGTTCCGTGACGGCATGGATGTGGTGGGGGTGGACCGGGTCGAGGCCGAAGGGCGTCACCTGATCGGTGTCGAACTGGTACGGCGCCAATCCGACGGCAGGCTGGCGCAATGGATTGCGGCCGAGCGGGCGGAATGGGGGGATGGACGCTGGACCTTGGTGGTGGGCAACCAGCGGGGGGCCGAGGGGGGCGCGCGACCGTTCGACCGCATGCCTTGGAACACCACTCTTGTCCCGCCGAATTTGGTCGAGCTGGCGCGGTCGGCGCCGCTGCTCTCCACCGGGAAATTGATGGCGGCGCTACGCGGGGACTGGGCCACCCGAGACTCCCCCAAGGTGCTGGAAACCCGGCTGTGGCGCATCGTCTCCGCGCCGCTGACGCTTGTGCTGCTGATGGTACTGGCTACGCCGGTTGCGGGGGGGACCCCACGCAGCAATGGGATCCCTGCCGGAATGGCGGTGGGTCTTGCGGCTGGCTTGTCCTATCTGCTGCTCGACGGAATTTTAGGAGCATTGGGCGAGGCGGGCACCCTGCCCCCCATCATGGCCGCGTGGCTGGCGCACGGCGCGTTCGCATGCATCGGCGGGGCCATGCTGCTTTATGTGGAGGGATAGGCATTGGTCCAGACGATCAAAGTAACCCCCGTGCTGACGCGGCGCGACCGCGCGTTGTTCGTGCGCCTGCCCGATCGTCTGCATGCCGGCGATCCGCTTTACGTGGCACCGCTTTTGGCCCAGCGGCTCGAGATGCTGGACGCCGCCCGCAACCCTTATTTCTGCCATGCCGAGGTGGCGCTGTTCCTGGCATGGCGTCACGGCCAGCCGGTCGGTCGGGTGAGTGCCCAAATCGACCACAACGCGGTGGAGCGCCATGGCCCCATGGGCCATTTCGGTCTGCTTGCCGCCGAGGATGACGAGGTGGTGGCGGCCCTGATGGATGCGGTCGAACGCTTTCTCACCGTCAGGGGGATGACCTGCGTGCGCGGTCCGTTCAACCTGTCCATCAACCAGGAGGCCGGTTTGTTGGTCGAAGGGCGCGATACCCCGCCTTCCATGCTGACGCCCCATGACTTGCCCCATCTCGGTCCGGCGCTGGACGGCCTGGGTTATGCCAAGGCGCGCGACGTGCTGGCCTATGCCGTGCCGGTGGACGAGGCACCCCCGCCGCTGGCGCGGCGCTTGGCGGGTTTACCGGCAGGGCGGCTGACCCTGCGTCCGTTCCGTCTTGGCGATTTGAACGCCGAAATCATCCGGGCGCTTGGGGTGTTCAACGATGCGTGGCGCGATAATTGGGGGTTCGTGCCCCTGACCGAGGACGAGATGCGCGCTTTGGCCGTGTCCCTTCGACCCCTTTTGGACGAACGCATGACCTGCTTTGCCGAGATCGATGGCGATCCCGTCGGCATGATCATCGCGTTGCCCGACCTCAACGAGGCTATCCGCGGTCTCCAGGGCCGGCTGGTGCCGTTCGGCTGGGTGCGGCTGCTGTGGCGGCTGAAGGTCAAGGGCCTGAAAGGTGCGCGGGTGCCGCTGATGGGAGTGAGCCGGGCCCTGGCCGGGTCGGCGCTGGGCGCCGCCATCCCCTTCGCCATGGTCGAGGCGGTGCGGCCCCATTTGCGTGCGCAAGGCTACCGGCGGGTGGAGATGTCGTGGATATTGGAGGACAATCTGCCCATGCGCCGCATGGCCGAAGCCGTTGGCGGAGTGATGAGCAAGCGGTGGCGGCTGTACGAAAGGGCGTTGCCATGAGCGCGCCCAAGCTCACCGTCCTGGTGCTGGCCGGCCAACGCGCGGGCGGCGATGGGCTGGCCAAGGCCTTCGCGGTTCCCCACAAGATGGCGCTGCCCATGGCCGGTCGGCCCATGGGGGAGTGGGTGGTCGACGCGCTGCGGGGCTGTCCGGCGGTGGGGCGCATCCTGGTGGCCGCCGATTGGCGTTCGCTGGAGGGCTTGGCACGGGATAATCTGGTGCCGGTGGCAGCCTGTTCCACCATCGGCGAAACGGTGGAGGCGGTGTTGGACGGGGTGCAATTGCCGCTGTTGATCACCACCATCGACCATCCGCTGCTGACTCCGGCCATGATCGAGGAATTCCTCGGCAAGGTGCCGGCGGATTGCGATTGCGCCGTGGCCGTGGCGCGGGACGAGACGGTGCAACGGGCCTATCCCGAGTCCAAGCGCACCTATCTGCGCTTCCGCCGCGCCCATGTGACCGGCTGCAACCTGTTCCTGCTGGCCGGCCCATCGGCGCGCAAGGTGGTGCGCTTCTGGACCCACATGGACTCCCACCGCAAGGACCCGGGCGCCATGGTGCGCGCTTTGGGCTGGGGCTCGCTGCTGCTGTGGTCGCTGGGCCTGTTGACCCTGGACGGCGCCGCCCGGCGGCTGTCGCGGCGGGTGGGAGCGCGCCTTGCGGTGGTCGAGATGACCAGCCCCGAGGCCGCCATCGACGTGGACAAGCCCGAGGATGTCCGGCTGGCTGAGAAAATCCTGGCCTATCGGGCTAAGGGATAGGGCGGCTGGCGTTGCTGATGGAGCCACTCTTTCGCCAGCAACTCGGCGCGGCCGAGATCGCCGGGATAGTCCACCTCGGTCCAGCCCAGCCCGGCGATGGATACGGCCCCGACCACGCCGCGGGCGGCCAGATCGTCCACCGCCGAGAGATACCAGCGCGACAAACCGCCCGATTCGCGCATCACCGCCTCGACCGCTGCGGCGAACAGCGCCCCGCCCAGACCCCGCAGCAGCAGCATGCCGATGGATTCCGCGCTGGTGCTGTCGGGTGCCAACGTCTTGCCGATGCGCATCACTCGCCCGCCGACGATCTGCACCTTCATGTCGTCGGCATCATAGCTTTCCTTGACGTCAACGGTGACGGTGACGGGATCGCTCGCCTCGGCGCGGAGACGGGCCAGTACGGCGGGCTCGAACAAGGTGTCGCCATTGATGATGGCAACCTCGCCGGCCAGATGCTCGCGCGCGACCCAGCAGCTGGCGATATTGTCGGCGACGCCGAAGAAGGGGTTGAACAGCGCGGTCACCGTCATTCCGTCAGGGGTGACGCGGTCGATCTCGCGCTCGACCAAGCGGGCGGCGAAGCCTGTTACCACCACAGCCTCTTCGACGCCGTTGGCCGCCAGCGCCGCCAGCTGCCAGTCCATGAGGGAACGGTCGGCGAAGGGCAAAAGGCATTTCGGAAGGTCACGTGTCCAGGGCAGTAATCGGCGCCCCTGGCCGGCGGCAAGGATGATGGCTTTCATGCACGGCTTTCACAAAACGGTTTCCCAGGATTTGGGAGCCCGTTGCCGCGTCGGAAATAGTCCTCTCCGGGGAAGACCAAGGGGAAGGCCTAGCCCGCGATGGTGCCTCTGAGATGGGTGTATGGCAGGATCAGTGGGGCGGCAGGCCATAATGCCCATAGCGGTGGGTGTACTCTGCCTATTACGCCCGGCCTTTCGGTTTGCCCTTCCACGGGGCCTTGCGTCCTGGCGGTGTGGTCCGGGGCTTGTGCTGATCATGCTCGCCGGGCGGGACCTCGCCCAGTGGCTCGATGCGGCCTTCCGGGCGCACGATCTCGCGGGTGGCGGCGAGGAAGCGGTCGGCGACCGTGGCATCGATCTCGAATTTGGTCTCGCGTTCAAGGATACGGATGGCGCCGATTTCCTGCTTGGTGATTTTGCCTTGCCGGCAGATCAGCGGGATCAGCCAGCGCGGATCGGCGTTCTTCAGGCGGCCGATGTTGAGGCGGAACCACACCGTGGCGCGGTTATTGTCCCGTTCGCCCCGGGGCTCGCGCGGCTGATGGGGCTCGCGGGGGGCGCTGCGGTCGCGGGCGGGCAGGCCCGGACCGGGATCGAACACCTCCTCGGCGGCGGGCAGGTGGGAGCGGTACAGGCGGACCAGGGCGGCGGCGATCTCCTCGGCGGACCGCTCGGCCAGCAGGGCCTGGGCCATGCCCAACTCTTCCTCGCTGGTCTCATCCGTCAGGATCGGGTGTTGCAGCAAGCGCTGCTGGTCGAGCTTGCGGATATCCTCGGCTGCGGGAGCACCGCTCCACTCGACCTTCAGGCCGGCGGTCTGCAGCAATTGTTCGGCCCGGCGCTTGCGCGACAGCGGCACCAAAAGGACGCTGACGCCTTTGCGTCCGGCGCGGCCGGTACGGCCACTGCGGTGCTGCAGGGTCTCGGCGGTGCGCGGCAAATCCGCATGGATGACCAGATCAAGGCTGGGCAGATCAATGCCGCGTGCCGCCACGTCGGTGGCCACGCACACCCGCGCGCGCCCGTCACGCAGGGCTTGCAGGGCGTGGTTGCGCTCGTTCTGGCTCAGCTCGCCGGACAAGGCGACCACGCCGAACCCGCGCTCCAGCAAACTGGCCTGCAAGTGGCGAACCGATTCGCGGGTGCCGCAGAACACCATGGCGGTGGGCGACTCGAAATAGCGCAGCAGGTTGACCACCGCATGCTCGACCTCGTTGGGGGCGACGCGCACCACCCGATGATCGATATCGGCATGACCCTGCGGCCCCGCCGATAGGGCGATGCGCCAAGCGTCGCGCTGATAGCGCTTGGCCATGGCGATGATCTCATGGGGCAGGGTCGCCGAGAACAAGAGGGTCCGACGCTGCTGAGGCGTCGCTTCCAGGATGAATTCCAGATCCTCGCGGAAGCCCATGTCGAGCATCTCGTCGGCTTCATCCAACACCACCACGCGCAGCCGGCCGGTTCTCAGCGCGCCCCGCTCCAGATGGTCGCGCAGGCGGCCAGGGGTGCCGACGACGATATGACAGCCCCGGCCCAGCAGCCGCTGTTCGGCCCGAGGGTCCATGCCGCCGACGCACGACACCACCTGTCCGCCGGCATGGCGATAGAGCCAGCTCAGTTCCGTATGCACCTGCAAGGCCAGCTCGCGGGTGGGGGCGACGACCAGCGCCAAGGGCTCAGCCGCCGGGGCCAGCGCCGCAGCGTCTCCCAGCAGGGTGGGGGCCATGGCCAAGCCATAGGCCACCGTCTTGCCGGAGCCGGTTTGTGCCGAGACCAGCAGATCGCGCTCCGCCGCTCGGGGATCAAGCACTGCCGATTGGACGGAGGTCAGGTCGGTATAGCCGCGCTCGGTCAGCGCCCGCGTAAGGGGATGGTCGGGGGAGAAAAGGTCCATGATCGGCGCCACGCTAACATTTGGAGAGGCCCGGGGGGGGGGCGGACGGCGGAGTCTAGCGGCGGACCGGGAAAAGCAAAAGGCCCCTTCTTGCTATCGGGCCTTGTCGGAAAAGCCCAACTTCGGCGGCAGGGGTGGTGGAAGGTCAGTTGTTGCTGATGCATTCACCGATGTGCGCCGGTTTCGTATCCTGGTGGTCAGCTTCGTAATCCCAATGAATTTGTGCATGGCTGACAATGCAACGCTGCAGGATGCGTAATTTGACATTTCGGTTGCAGGCGCGCAGTTTTACTTCACCGGAAGCGAAGAACGGAGATTGCTTCGCAATTCGTCGATATGGGAGGAAGCAATGGTTGCTCCCGACGACAATGTCATTCCCTTTCCTGGCACAAACGCTGCAAGTCTTCGGTGGTGTGCCCTGAGTCTCGCCAATGCGACGTCTCTGGCCGACAGCGCCCTCGACACCGTCAGGACTACGACTGCTGGCTTGATGAATTCCGCTCAGGCCGGAAGCGAACTGGCTGGCGAAGCAAGATACTGTTCCGTGAAATTCGACGATATCGCGCGGCAAGCCGGTCTGTGCCGGTCGTTTAGCCACCAATTGGCCGAACTCTGACAGAAGCGCCGCCCTGCGCAGGTGGGGCGGCCTTGCTGCACTGCACCATATTCATTAATAATTAACCCCTCTCCTGGGGCGGACATTCGCACAATGCCGCAGCGCTCCTCCTTATGCGCGCTCCATTGTTCCCGGCCTAGGAAGCGTTCCATGCCCCGCAATTTCCGCGATCTCCGCATCGGTATCCGCCTCGCCGTTCTCGTCATCATCATGGTGGCGCTGGTCGCCGGAGTGGTGACGCTTGGACACCGGGGGATGGCGTCAATCAATGGCAGCCTCAAGACCGTTTACGAAGACAGGACGGTTTGTCTGGTCCAATTAGGGACCGTCGAACGGGACCTGCTCGGCATCCGTGTCAAAATTCTCACCCTTCTGTCAGGCGTTCCCCAGGCAGAGGAAGCCCAATTGACCGGAGAGATTGCCGGGCTGGAGCGTGAGATCAATGATACGTGGCACAGCTATCTCGCCACCTATATGCCCCCAGAGGAAAAGCTTCTCGCCGATGACATCGCGGCCAATCTGGCGGCCTATCGCAGCATTATGCAGAGGACGCTTGGCCTGATTGCCGCCGGTGACTTGGACGGGGCGCGAGTGATGAGTCGCGGCGAAGGCGTCGATCGTTTCCTGGCCCTGAGCGCGGCGTTGGGTAAGGACATCGCCTTGCAGGAGCGCATTGCCAAACAGGAATACGAGCAGGGGCGGGAAACCTTCGAGACGATCACCTTCGCCAACCTCCTGGTATCGGCCATCGGCTTGGTCATCGCATTGATGATGGCGTGGTTGATCGTGCGTGAAATTACCCGGTCCATTGCAGCCATGGTCGTCGCCATGACCCGATTGGCCGATGGCGATGCGACCATCCATGTGCCGGGCCGCGACCGAGGCGATGAACTTGGTGACATGGCCAAGGCCGTCGAGGTGTTCAAGGTCAATGCTATCGAACGGCAGCGCCTGGAAGCACATGAAAAAGCGGGATTGGAGCAGCGCGAAAAACGCCAGCGCAAAATGGCAGAACTCACCGCCGCTTTTGACAATGCCGTGTCTTCTCTGCTGGAGGGCACTACTCGGGCGGCGCGCCAGATGAACAGCACATCCGAAGGCATGATGGCCAACGCCGAGGAGACCCAACGGCAGGCGGCGGCGGTATCGGCGGCCACGGAACAGGCAAGCGCCAATGTCAGCACCATCGCTTCGGCCAGCAACGAGATGTTGGCGTCGATCCAGGAAATCGGCTGCCAGGTCAGCCGGTCGGCCTTGATTGCATCCAATGCCGCGAGCGAGGCTGAAGCCACCAATGGGAAGATGGAAAGCTTGGCTGCTGCGGCGGCCCGCATCGGCGAAGTGGTTACGTTGATCACCGACATTGCCAGCCAGACCAATCTGCTGGCATTGAACGCCACCATTGAAGCGGCTCGGGCCGGCGATGCCGGCAAGGGCTTCGCCGTGGTCGCCAACGAGGTGAAATCCCTCGCTAACCAGACCACCCGGGCCACCGACGAGATTGCTGCGCAGATCGCGGCCGTTCAGTCCGAAACCTGCGGGGCGGTCGATGACATCAAGCGGATAACCACGGTGATCGCCGAGATCAACGAGATGTCCTCCGCCATCGCCGGCGCCGTCGAGGAGCAGGGGGCCGCCATGCAGGAAGTTGTGCGCAACGTTGAGGAAGCCGCTGCTGGCACCCGCGAAGTCGCGGCCAACATCTGTCAGGTGGTCGAGGCGGCCAATTCCACAGGTCAAATGGCCTCGGAAGCGCGCTCGGCAGCGGGTTTCCTGACGGAAGAGAGCGACAGACTGCAAGGATCGGTCGAGAACTTCCTTTCTGGGGTCAAGGCGGCGTAACGCCGGGCCAATCCGTTCGACTTATGAAACTTCCGTGTCAGTGTATTCCGGCCATGGAATGAGGCGCCAAACCCCTTTAGCTTGCGCTCGAATTTGCGCTGATCGTAGCGTGTGACGAGCAAGGGGCACCTGATGGAATTTTTTCGCCGGTTAACATTTCTGGTGTGCGCCCCTGCTTTTGACGTCGACGATTTGGAAGGCGTGCGGGTTCAGCAAATCATCACCCAGGTCGAGCATTTGGGCTTTGAAGTGGTGCGGGCGCGGCGGATCGAGGATGCGGAAATCGCCGTCCAGACCGATGCCGCCATCGGCTGCGTTCTGGTGGACTGGGGCAAGGGCGGCAAGGGCGACGAAGCGACCGCGCTGATCAATCTGATGCGCCGCCGCGGCCTGGAAATGCCCATCGTCATCCTGGTGCGCGGTGAGCGGTTCGAGGACATTCCGGTCGATGTGCTGGACTACATCGATGGCTATGTTTTCCTGGCGGAGGAAACCCCTGAGTTCATCGCCAAGAACCTCGTCAGCCGATTGAAGCAATTCGCCGAAACATTGAAGACGCCTTTCTTCGGCGCCTTGGTGGATTACGCCGAGGAGGGTAACCAACTGTGGACCTGTCCCGGCCATAACGGCGGCATCTTCTACAACCGCAGCCCCATCGGCCGCATTTTCGTTGAGCATCTGGGCGAAGCGGTGTTCCGCGACGATTTGGATAATTCCGTCCTCGAACTGGGCGATCTGCTGATCCATGAGGGCCCCGCCCTTCAGGCGCAGAAGGAAGCCGCCGCAATCTTTGGCGCGGAAAAGACCTATTTCGTCCTCAACGGCACCTCGTCCTCCAATAAAATCGTTCTGTCGGCCCTGGTGGCGGAGGATGACCTTGTCCTGTTCGACCGCAATAATCACAAGGCCGCCCATCACGGCGCGCTGTTGCTGGGCGGCGGCATTCCCATCTTCCTGGAGACCGACCGCAATCCCCAAGGTCTGATCGGTCCGATCCATACCGAGGCGCTGAATGAAGAGGCCATCCGCGAGAAGATCCGCACCAACCCGCTGGTGAAGGATCGCGACGCCTGGAAGCGGCCCCGTCCGTTCCGCGTGGCGGTGATCGAGCAATGCACCTATGACGGCACCATCTACAATGCGCAGATGATCGTCGAACGCATCGGGCATCTTTGCGACTACATCCTGTTCGATGAGGCCTGGGCCGGGTTCCTGAAGTTCCATCCGCTGTTCGCTGGATGCTATGCCATGGGGTTGAAGGATCTGGGGGAAGATGCGCCCGGCATTTTCGCCACCCAATCCACCCATAAGCAGATGGCCAGCTTCTCGCAGGCCTCGCAGATCCACGTCCGCGACCGTCATATCAAGGGGCAGGATCGTCGAATAGAGCACCGCCGCTTCAACGAAACCTTCATGCTGCACGCCTCGACCTCGCCGTTCTATCCGCTGTTTGCGTCGCTAGACGTGGGAGCGCAAATGATGCGGGGACGCTCGGGGGAAGTGCTCTGGGACGATACCGTTCGCCTGGGTATCGAGTTGCGCAAGAAGGTTCGGGCCATCAAGCACGAATTCCACGAAAAGGAGAAGGATCCGGCGCGGCACTGGTTCTTCGAGCCGTTCGTTCCCGACCGGGTTGAAGTGCATTCCGCTGATGGCAAGAAAACAGATATGGCGTGGGAAGATCTACCCACCGACGATTTGGCGTCCAATGCGCGCTATTGGGAATTGACCCCCGGGGCGCAGTGGCATGGGTTCAAGCATGTGGCCGGCCACGGCTATGCCATGACCGACCCCAACAAGCTGACCTTGCTGACGCCGGGCTTCGACCGCCAGACCGGAACCTATGCCGATTACGGCATTCCCGCTCCCGTTGTCGCCCAATATCTGCGCGAAAACCGCGTGGTTCCCGAAAAGAACGATTTGAATTCGCTGCTGTTCCTGCTGACGCCCGGCGTCGAGTCCAGCAAGGCGGGAACGCTTCTCAGCACCCTGGTTGCCTTCAAGCGCCGTCACGACGACAACGCCTTGCTTGACGATGCCATTCCTGAATTCGTCGCCCGCCGGCCCAAACGCTATAGCGGCCTGCGTTTACAGGACCTGTGTAAGGAAATGCATGCCTTCTTCCGCGAGGAGAATGTCAGTGCCTTACAGCGGGCACAATTCTCCCCCGAGCACCGTCCTCACATGGTGCTTCGCCCCAACGATGCGGTGCGGAAATTGACCCGCAAGCAGGTGGACTACCTGCCGCTGGATCAGATCGATGGCCGCATCGCCACAACGCTGTGGGTGGTTTATCCGCCCGGCATCGCCACCATCGTTCCCGGCGAGCGGCTGTGCGAACGGGCAAAGCCCATGCTGGACTATCTGAAGATGTTCCAGAAAAGCGCCAATCTGTTCCCCGGCTTCGAAGCCGAAATCCAGGGCCTGTACCGCGAGATCGAACCGGATGGCTCGACCCGCTTCTATACCTATGTGGCCAAGGAATAAGCCTTGAACGTCCTGCTTCGTCCCTCCACCGATGACGACGTCGAGGCCATGCTGGACATTTATCGCCAGCATATCCAGCAAGGTATCGGCGATCTGGGGGAGTACGAGGCTGAGCCGCTGCGCGCCGAGGATTTGAAGCAGCGGCGCAAGAACATGCGTAAACGGCGGCTGCCCCATCTGGTCGCGGATGTGGATGGGGTGGTGGCCGGCTATGCCTATGTGGTGCCGTTCCGCAAGCGCCCGGCCTATCGCTACGCGCTCAAGCACTCCATCTACGTCCACGCCGATTTCCGCCGCGCCGGCATCGGCCGCCAGCTGCTGCCCGCCTTGATCGACGCCTGTGCCCAGGCGGATTATTTGCAGATGATCGGCTATATCGACAGCACCAACGCGGCGTCGTTGCGCTTGCACGAAGCCTGTGGGTTTCAGCGCGTCGGATTGCTGAAATCGGTCGGCTTCAAATACGGCCAATGGACCGACAGCATCATGGTCCAGCGTTCGCTGGGGCAAGACACCATACCCTTGCCCATGGCCTAGCCTTAACGCCGCCCAATCGCAAACAACCTTTTGGCGGAATGCCCGCTGGGAAAATAAACAAGAAATTCCGTAACCTTCTGCATGCATCCAAAATTTGTGTATTATAACTGCCGAGAAGCACCAAGTGCTGCATTTGTGACAGTTTTATTACATGCCGTAGGCGGCTATCACCCTGGGGAGGGGGAGATGCTTACCTGGATCCGCAGCAGCATTGCGCGCGAACTGATCATCACGCTCCTGGTTGTGTTGGGGCTGACGATTGGCGTGTCCTTCGCCATCGCCCACTACACCATGGCCGCCATCGAGGCCAGCTATGAGGGCATCATTTTCGGGCGCATCATCCCCGATATTCAGCGCATGGGCGATGCCGGCCTCGACGCCGAGGAACAGGCCATCGCACGCGAAGAGGTGGCGCTGGGCGACCGCTTGCTGGTGGATGCTGCAACTCAGGCGACCGCACGCCACGACGAAATCTATGGCGAAAACGACTTCCGCAGCCAGATCGCCGATCGCCGCACCCGTGGAGGCATCGACAAACTGGGCTCGCTGTTCGTCGTCGCCGACGAGACCAAGGGCATCGTATGGATCTATCGCGGCGTCCATGACGCCGAAGATCGGTTCCAGGGGGTCAAGGCCAGCGCCTTCACCATTGCCGAGCCTGCCAGCACCGCCGAGACTTTGCGCGCCACCCATCTGGAGCGCATTTCAGCTTTTACTCAGCGCCGGACGGATTTGGCCGATAAGCGTCTGGCCTTCGCCAAGGTAAAGGGAGTGGTGGATTCCACCCTCGACCGGATTCAGGCCTCGCGCGGCGAGTTGGCGGAGTTCAAGTTGCGCCACCGGCTCAACGGCGCACTGGCGGTTCTGGCCATGGCTGTCCTGGGCGGGGCATTGCTGGGATTGCTGCTTTACAGCTTGGCACGCGGCATCGAGCGCCAGGGCTCCACCATGGAAAGCATCATCGCAGCCGCCCACGACCCGGACGGCCTGGATGCGTTAGTGGTTCCCGATACCGCCAAAATCAATCAACTGGGTGTCGTCGCCCGTGGCGTTGCCCGCGCCCGCGACGCCTTTCGCCGGGTCCACCAGTTGGAGCAGGATCGCCTTCATACCGAACGCACCGCGGACGAAGATAAGGCACGCGCGTTGCATGAATTGGCGGATGATTTGAAGAAATCCGTGCAGAATGGTGTCGATCATATCGGCCAGACCGCCCAATGCCTGCATGCCGGGGCCGAGATCATGATCGACGCCGTCGCCCATACCACAGAGGCGACGGGTTCGGCGTCCGACGCCTCCTCTACCGCCAGCAGCAACGTGCGGAATGTCGCCTCGGCCGCCGCGCGTTTGTCGGCGTCCATCCGTGAGGTCAGCCGCCAGATCGGCCAGTCGGTGGAAATCGCCAGCCGGGCTGAGCAAGCCGCCGATTCCTCGGCCCAGACGGTCCAGGCGTTGGCCCAGGCCGCCAATCGTATCGATCAGGTGGTCGAACTGATCAACGCTATCGCCTCTCAGACCAATCTGCTGGCGCTCAACGCCACCATTGAGGCCGCCCGGGCGGGCGAGGCGGGAAAAGGGTTCGCCGTGGTGGCAGGGGAAGTCAAGGCGCTGGCCAACCAGACAGCCAAAGCAACCGGAGAGATTGGCGCGCAAATCCAAGCCATCCAGAATGGTGCGCGTCAGACCGTCACTGAGATCCAGTGCTTCGCCCAGGTGGTTGGCGAGGTGGCGGAGTTGTCGCGGGCGGTGGCTGAAGCCATGGCG
>JACMKT010000249.1 GCA_014380005.1 Rhodospirillales bacterium | reverse complement strand
GGTAGACGCGCACGGTTCAGGTCCGTGTGGCCGTGAGGTCGTGGAAGTTCGAGTCTTCTCCTGGGCACCATCTTCTGCCCGGCAGTACCTGACGCCGGGAAGGCCCCTCGGGGCCTACCTGCAAACGGCTCCTCCGGGGAAATCCTAGAGGAGCCGTTCGCATGTCCACCACCTACCATCTCGGCGATCTGCCCGCTTCCCTCGACCTCGGCAAGGTGGTCGCGGTGGATAGCGAGACCATGGGCCTGTCGCTGGTGCGCGACCGGCTTTGCGTGGTCCAACTGTCGGCGGGCGACGGCAACGCCCATATCGTCCATTTCCCCAAAGCGGAATACAGCGCGCCTAATCTCGCCCGGTTGATGGCCGACCCGGCGGTGACCAAGCTGTTCCATTTCGCCCGGTTCGACGTGGCCATGATGAAGCGGCATCTGGGCGTGACGTGCCAAGCCGTGTGGTGCACCAAGATCGCCTCTAAGCTGACCCGCACCAACACCGACCGCCATGGCCTTAAGGATTTGTGCCGCGAGCTGATCGGGGTGGATTTGTCCAAGCAGCAGCAGACCTCCGATTGGGGCGCCCCGGAATTGAGTGCCGAGCAGATGGCCTATGCCGCCTCGGACGTGCTGTATCTGCACCAATTGAAGGCCAAGCTGGAGCTGTTGCTGGACCGCGAAGGCCGCCGCGACGTGGCCGAAGCCTGCTTCCGCTTCCTGCCGGCGCGGGCCGAGCTGGATTTGCTGGGCTGGGACGAGGAAGATATTTTCTCGCATTGAGCGGGGAGACGCGCACTACCCCTCCATCACCCAGCAATTCGGTCCGATCCCCTTCTTTTGCCTTCCGCTTATCGGCGCGATTCGTATAGTGAGGGGCCCGGGCCGATATTGGCGCGGGGCTTGCAAGTTCGACAGGGCCAGGACATGACCATCGACGTGCCGGACGGCACTTCCTCCGCTGACATCGCTTGTGCGGACATTGCTTGCGCCCGGCGCGTGCTCAAAGCCGAGGCCGTCGCCTTGGAGGCTTTGTCCGAATCCCTGGGTGATGCCTTCGTCGCCGCGCTGCAGGCGCTGGCCGGGGCGTCTGGCCGTGTGGTGGTGTCGGGTATGGGCAAGTCGGGCCATGTCGCCCGCAAGATCGCCGCGACCATGGCGTCCACCGGCACGCCCGCCTTCTTCGTCCATCCCGGCGAGGCCAGCCACGGCGACCTTGGCATGATCATGCCCGGCGACGCGGTGGTGGCGCTGTCCAATTCCGGCGAGACCCCCGAACTGGGTGACATCGTCGCCTATGCCAAGCGTTTCGAGATTCCGCTGATCGGCATTACATCGCGGGCCGGCAGCACCTTGGCCCAGGCCGCCAATGTGGCGCTGATTCTGCCAACCGTGCCCGAGGCCTGCCCCATGGGTCTGGCGCCCACCACCTCGACCACCCTGATGCTGGCCTTGGGTGATGCCCTGGCGGTGGCGCTGCTGGAGCGCAAGGGCTTCACCGCCGCCGATTTCAAAGTGTTCCATCCCGGCGGCAAGCTGGGGCAGCGCCTGCTCAAGGCCGCCGACCTCATGCATGGCGGCGACGGTGTGCCGCTGGTGGCGCCCGACACCAATATGACCGAGGTCCTGCTGGTGATGACCCAGAAGCGCATGGGCTGTGCCGGTGTGGTGGAGAACAACCGGCTGATCGGCATCATCACCGACGGCGATCTGCGCCGTCATATCCAAAGCGATTTGCTGGCCCAGCACGCCCGCACGGTGATGTCCGCCAGCCCCAAGACGGTGCCGCCCAGCATGCTGGCCGCCGAAGCCCTGCGGATCATGAACGCCAAAGCCATCACCACGCTGTTCGTGGTGGATGACGGCAGGCCGGTGGGCGTGCTGCACGTCCATGACCTGCTGCGCTCGGGCGTGGCTTAGGGCGCGCGGCATGGGTCTGCACGCCGATTCCGATTTGCGTCCGCCGTCGCCGCCCAGAAAGCGGCGCGGGCACGAGCGTCCCGCCCATGCGGGCCGGCTGCCGGCCCATCGGCGCTATTCGCGTTTCGTCGGCCTGATGAAGGTGGTGCTGCCGTCTTTGGCGGTGGTGCTGCTGGGTCTGGTGCTGGCATGGCCGCGGCTGACCTCCACCGAGGACCGCTTCCAGCTAGGCTTTTCCGCGCTGTCGCCCAATTCGGTCGAGAGCCTGTCCATGGTCAACGCCCGGTTCTTCGGCATCAACTCCCGCAACCAGCCCTTCACCGTCACCGCCGACGTGGCGACGGAAGATGATCCCGGCAGCGGGATCATGGTGCTGGACCAGCCCAAGGCGGATTTCACCACCATGAGCGGGGCCGGCGTCTATCTGGAAGCGCGGCGCGGTTTCTATTACCAGAAGCAGCAGCTGCTGGACCTCGAGGGCGAGGTCAACATGTTCCATGATAACGGTTACGAGCTGCATACCGAGAAGGCCCGGCTTGACCTCAAACGTTCCACCGCCGAGGGGAATGTGCCGGTCATCGGCCAGGGTCCGCAGGGGCGCATCAACGGCCAGGGCTTCCGCATCCTGGAAAAGGGCGCGCAGATCCTGGTGACCGGCAAATCCAGCCTGAACTTGAAGGGGGCCGGTTCGAAATGACAGGGTCAAAGCTTGCTGTGTGCGCCATGGCTCTGGCGCTGCTGGCCTCCCCCGTGGCCGCCCAGGGCTTCAATATGAGCCGCGACAACGAGAGCCAGATTCAGGTCTATGCCGATGACGGCATCGAATGGGTCAATGACGCCAGCCGCGTCATCGCGCGCGGCAACGCCAAGGCCATCCGCGGCGGCGTCACCGTGGTGGCCGACACCCTGACCGCCTATTACCGCCAGGGTCCCGGCGGTAACGAAATTTGGCGCCTGGACGCCGATGGCGCGGTGAAGATCACCACTGCCACCGAGACCGCCACCGGCACCAAGGCCACCTACGATCTGGACAAGGCCATCTTCGTGCTGCGCGGCGCGCCGGCCAAGCTGGTCACTCCCACCGATACGGTGACCGCCAAGGACACCTTGGAATATTGGGAGAAGGACCGGTTGGCGGTGGCGCGCGGCGATGCCTTCGCCACCAACAAGGAAAAGAGCATCAAATCCGACACCCTGACCGCCCGCTTCAAGGAAGGCGCCAAGGGCAGCCTGGAACTGAACCGCGCCGACGCCTATGGCCATGTGGTGCTGACTACGCCGCGTGAGCAGGTGACCGGTGACCGGGGTGACTACAACGTGGAAAGCGGTATCGCCACCGTGGCCGGTTCGGTTAAGATCACCCGCGAAGGAAACGAGCTTAACGGCGGCTACGCTCACGTGGATTTGAACTCCGGCATCAGCAAGCTGTTCGGCTCCGCCCCTGGCGACAAGGGCGGTAACAAGCGTGCCAGCGGCACCTTCACTCCGGAAAAAAATGACGGCGATAAACGGGGCGCCGTCTTCCAGGGTGCCGGTCCGAAAAAGGACGGCGGTAGGTAAGGGGATGCGGATGGACGCGATCGATTCTCCCAGCGCGGCGGCCGAATCAGGCGCCTCTTCCGGCGACCTGTTTTCCGCCGGGACGCGTGGGCTGACGGAAAGCACCGGCTTGGTGGCGCGCAACATCGGCAAGCAGTTCAAGCGCCGTTCGGTTCTGCGTGACGTTTCCATCACCGTGCAGCGCGGCGAAGCGGTGGGCCTGCTTGGCCCCAACGGCGCCGGCAAGACCACCTGTTTCTATTGCATCACCGGCCTGATCAATCCCGATGCCGGCTCCATTCAGTTGGACGGCCACGACATCACCGGCCTGCCCATGTACCGCCGCGCCCGCCTGGGCATCGGCTATCTGCCCCAGGAAGCCTCCATCTTCCGCGGCCTGACCGTGGAAGGCAATCTGATGGCGGTGCTGGAGGTGGTCGAGCCCGACCGCGATGCCCGCCAAGCCGCCTTGGACGATCTGCTCAGTGAATTCGGCGTGGAGCATCTGCGCCGCGCCCCGGCCATGGCCCTGTCGGGTGGCGAGCGCCGCCGGGTGGAAATCGCCCGCGCCTTGGCGTCCAAGCCCCATTTCATTCTGCTGGACGAACCCCTGGCCGGCATCGACCCCATTGCCGTGGCCGACATCCGCGATCTGGTCTCGCACCTCAAGCATCGCGGCATCGGCGTGTTGATCACCGACCACAATGTGCGCGAGACTCTGGACATCATCGACCGGGCCTACATCCTTCATGATGGCGGCGTGCTGATGGAGGGAAGGCCCGACGAAATCGTCGCCCATGAGGGCGTGCGGCGGGTGTATCTGGGAGAGAACTTCAGCCTTTGACCGAAATTCATCCTAAGAAACGGGACTGCCCATGGCGCTAGCCCCACGGTTGGATCTCCGCCAGAGCCAGGCCCTGGTCATGACGCCGCAATTGCAGCAGGCGATCAAGCTGCTGCAATTGTCCAACATGGAACTGACCGCCTTCATCGACCAGGAGCTGGAGCGCAATCCGCTGCTGGAGCGCGAGGACGGCGACCGCCCCGACGCGCCCGACACGGATGGTGGCGACACCGATCCGCGCGAAGCCCTGGCGCCCGCGCCCGCCGAGACGCCCCTGCTGGACGGCATGACCGAGACCTCGGCCGCCGACGGCATGGATGTGGATTACGACAACCTCTACAACAACGATTCCCCGTCCGACGCCATGGGTGGCGAGGGCGATGGCGAGGCGTTCAGCCAGTGGAGCCGCACCGGCGGCTCCATGAGCTTCGAGGATGGCGACGCCAATCTGGAGCAGACCCTGTCGGGCGACATCTCGTTGCGCGACCATCTGGTGGCCCAGCTCAATGTGGACATCCTTGACCCCGTCGATCGCCTGATCGGCCTGCACTTCATCGAGATGCTGGACGAGTGCGGCTATCTGATCGGCGATCTGAACGACGTTGCGGAAAAGCTGGGCTGTCCGCTAGAGCTGGTGGAAGCCGTACTCAAGCGGATGCAACGCTTCGATCCCATCGGCGTGTTCGCCCGCTCGCTCAAGGAATGTCTGGCGCTGCAATTGATGGAGAAGGATCGGTTCGATCCCGCCATGGCGGCCCTGGTCAACAATCTGGAAATGCTGGCCCGGCGCGATCTGGCCGGGCTGATCAAGGTCTGCGGAATCGACGCAGAGGATTTGACCGAGATGATCGGTGAGATCAAGGCGCTGGACCCCAAGCCGGCCTTGCGCTTCGACACCGTGGTGGCCCAGTCGGTCACCCCCGATGTGTTGATGCGCCGCGCCCAGGATGGCGGCTGGCTGGTCGAGTTGAACTCCGACACCTTGCCGCGCGTGCTGGTCAATGCGCGCTATTACGCCACGGTCAGCCGGGGCGCCAAAAGCAAGGACGACAAGACCTATCTGTCCGAACGCTTCCAATCGGCCAATTGGCTGGTGAAATCCCTGCACCAGCGCGCCACCACCATTCTGAAGGTGGCGACCGAACTGGTGCGCCAGCAGGACGCGTTCTTCCGCCTGGGGGTGCAGCATCTGCGCCCGCTGGTGCTGCGCGACATCGCCACCGCCATCGGCATGCACGAAAGCACCGTCAGCCGGGTGACCTCGAACAAGTACATGGCGACCCCGCGCGGCATCTTTGAGTTGAAGTACTTCTTCACCCAGGCCATCGGCTCCAATGACGGCGGCGACGCCCATTCGGCGGAATCCGTGCGCCACCGCATCAAGGCGCTGATCGATGCCGAGGGGCGTCAGGTGTTGTCCGACGACCGCATTGTCGAGGTGCTGAAAGCCGAAGGCGTCGACATCGCCCGCCGAACGGTGGCAAAGTACCGCGAGGGCATGAACATCCCGTCTTCCGTGCAGCGGCGCCGCGAAAAATCGCTGGGCGGCTAAGGCTTAGCGCAGCCTTACCGGCGGGAGCTTGACTTCGGTAAGGTGCGGAACTATGTTCCGGCCCTCCCTTGGACCGGTCCGAGAGTGTGGGTTTTTTGCCCCCCAGACCGCGAGCCACGGATGGGCGGGATTTGCCTTGAGCCCAACAGAGGGTTGCTTTTCATGGACATCGCCGACCTCATCACCCCGGCTGCCGTCATACCGAATTTGCGCGCCACTTCGAAGAAGCAGGCGCTGCAGGATTTGGCCAAGAAGGCGGCTGAACTCAGCGGCTTGAACGAGCGCGCCGTGTTCGACGTGTTGCTTGAACGCGAACGATTGGGCACCACCGGCGTCGGCAATGGCATCGCCATTCCCCACGGCAAACTGGGCGAGCTGGACCGATTGTACGGCCTGTTCGCCCGGCTCGAGCGGCCCATCAATTTCGAATCCATCGACGAACAGCCGGTGGATCTGATCTTCCTGTTGCTGGCCCCGGAATCGGCGGGTGCCGATCATCTGAAGGCGTTGGCGCGGGTGTCGCGGCTGTTGCGCGATAAGGGCGTGTGCGAAAAGCTGCGCGGCACGGAAAATGCCGACGGCCTGTACGCCCTGCTCACCGAATCGCCGGCCAGCCGCGCCGCCTAGGGCCTGTGCGTATTGCCTGTGACATCCGGTCTTCACCTCTGTTCGCGGCCCGTGAAAAGGGCTAGAAAGGGCGCATGAGGACGCTCTACCATCATCCGCTCTGCCCCTTCTCGCGCAAGGTCCGCGTTGTCCTGGCCGAGAAGAAGCTGGACCACGAAGGGCATCTCGAACGCTATTGGGAGCGTCGGGATGATTTCGTCGCGCTCAACCCGGCGTCGGAGGTTCCGGTGCTGGTGGAAGAGGGCGGCACCGTGCTCGCCGATTCCACCGCCATCTGCGAATATCTGGACGAGGTTCACCGCGAGCCGCCGCTGCTGCCGTCAGAGCCCGAAGCCCGTGCCGAGGCCCGTCGTCTGGTGGGCTGGTTCGATTCCAAATTCTATCACGAGGTCACCCTCAATCTGGTGGGCGAGAAGGTGCACAAGCGCCTGACCATGGCCCACAGCGCCCCCGATTCGCGCCTGATCCG
Source organism: Rhodospirillales bacterium (assembly GCA_014380005.1). Lineage (GTDB taxonomy): Bacteria > Pseudomonadota > Alphaproteobacteria > Rhodospirillales > Magnetospirillaceae > Magnetospirillum. The sequence continues at coordinate 9,917 of JACMKT010000249.1, read as the reverse complement.
CGCCGGCTTCTCCGCCATCCACCAGCATCTCGACTATATCGGCTGGCTGACCGAGCGGCGCACTTGGCTGGCGGGGCCGCACTATTCCATGGCCGACATCGCGGCGGCGGCGCAGTTGTCCTGCATCGACTATATCGGCGACGTGCCGTGGGATGCCCATCCCAACGCCAAGGATTGGTACGCCCGCGTCAAATCCCGCCCCGCCTTCCGCGCCCTGCTGGCCGACCACCTGCCCGGTGTTCCGCCGCCACGGCATTACGCGGATTTGGATTTCTAGGGTAGGCAGGTTCACCACAGAGGCACAGAGACACAGAGACTACACAGAGAAGAAAAAGCCTTTTTCTCTGTGCCTTCTCTGCGTCTCTGTGTCTCTGTGGTTTAACTGCCGCCAGGACCGGTTCAATGCGCCTATTCTTCGCCCTTCTGCTGCTCGCAGCCCCCGTCCAAGCCCAGGTGATCGAACACCTGCCCACCCATGACAAGGTGGTGGCATTGACCTTTGATGCGTGCGAGAGCAAGGGCAAGCCGGCCCGCGCTTTTTACGCCCGCGCCGGCTTCACCGAAGTGGCGAGTTTGCCCGATCTGGTGGCCGAGGGCAGCGATGAGATTCTGCTCAGGCGCCGCCAGAATCATCCGACACCAGCGGCACGCTGACCGAGAACATGGATCCCTTATTGTGGTGCGATTGCAGGCTGACCGGGTGGTTCAGCAGATGGGCCGTGCGCGCCACCACCGACAAGCCCAAGCCCAGCCCGCGTGAGCGGTCGCGGCCCGGATTGCCGATCTGGTAGAAATCTTCGAACACCTTCTCCTGCTGCTCCGGCGCGATGCCGATGCCGGTATCCCACACCTGGAACACCAGCCGATCGCCGCGCCGCCGCGCCCCGATCAGGATGCCGCCGGATTGGGTATAACGCACGGCGTTGTGCAGCAGATTGCGCAGGATGCGCTCCAGCAGCACCGGGTCGGTCAGGATTGTGGCGTGCCAGGGATAAATCTTCAATTTCAGTCCGTGGGAATCGGCCTGGGGTTGGAACTCGCGGGCCAGCCGCGACAGCAAGTCTGCGGCGGGGATGGCGACGAGCTTGGGGGCGACGATGCCGGCTTCAAGGGTCGAGATATCCAGCAGGGCGGTCAGCAATTGCTCGCCGGCGGTCATGGCCTCGTCCAGCTTGGCGGTGATGGCCTCGGCCTTGGGCGCGGACAGGAAGGGGGCCAAGGCGGCGCGGAACAGGCGCATGGCCTGGAACGGCTGGCGCAGATCGTGGCTGGCGGCGGCCAGGAAGCGGGATTTGGCTTCGTTGGCGCGCTCGGCTTCCTCCCGCGCTTCCACCAGGGCGGCCTGAAGCCGGCGCGCTTCGGTGATGTCCACGGCGGCAGCGGCTATGCTGGTGACCATGCCATGTTCATCCAGCAACGGCTCGTACCAAGCGTCGAAGATGTGGGTGGTCTGGCCGATGCTTAGGGTGACCTCTTCGCGCCGTCCGACGCGCGATGCCTGCACGTCGCGCTTGATCTCGGTCAGGCGGGCGGATTCCTTGGGGGGGAAGATGTCCTCGTCGCGACACCCAATGATGTTCTCGCTGCCGGGCGGGCCGTTGAACATCCAGGTGTAGCGCAGGTCCAGATCCTGGGCGAACACCGCCACCGGAGAATGCTTCAGCGCCACCTGGAAGCGTTCTTCGCTGATGCGCAGGGCTTGGCGCGCCATCATTTGGCCGGTGATGTCGAACATGGTGCCGATGCGCCCGACGATGTCGCCGCGCCGGTCGCGCTCCAGCACCTCGCGTACCAATACCCAGGCTTCGCGGCCATCGGGACGCAACAGCCGCAATTCGCGCTGGCCGGGCTCGCCGGCGGCGTCTTCCACCCGGGCGCGGTCTTCGGGGTGCAGCATCCCGCGCCAGTTCTGCCCCAGCAATTCGTGTTTGGGCCGCCGCGTGATGGTGGCGAGGGCGTCGTTGGCATAGGTCCAATCGCCGTCCTCATCGGCGCGGAAAATGCCCACCGGCGCAATGCGGGCCAATTTGCGGAAACGCTCTTCGCTTTCGCGCAACGCTTCAGTGGTGTGCTTCAGACTGGTGACGTCCACCATGGTGCCGATGCGGTTGGTCACCGCGCCGCTGGAATCGCGCTCCAGGGCATCGCGCACCAGCACCCACACCACCGAACCATCGGGGCGCAGCAAGCGGTATTCCGGCAGGTCCACCTCCATGCCACGGGCTTGGGCGGTGTACAGGGCTTCCTGCAGCCAGGGCAAATCGTCGGGGTGAATGGCTTTTTGCCAGCCGTCCAGGATCAGTTCGCGTTCGTTGCGCCCGATCAGTTCGACGAACCACGGATTGGCATAGGTCAAGCGCAGCTGGGCATCCAGGCAGAAGATGCCGGTTGGCGCCACCCGCGCCATCTGCTGGAAGCGGTCCTCGCTTTCGCGCAGGGAATGCTGGAAATCCATGGCCCGCTGATCAAGGGCGGCGGCCATGTCGTCGAAGGTGCGGGCCAAGCGGCCGAACTCGCTGGCTTCCTCGGCCAAGCCGCTGCGCACGTTGGCTTCGCCGGCGCGGATGCGGTTGGCGGCGTCGTTCAGTAAATCCACCTTGGTCAGCACCAGCCGCTTGATGCCCATCCAGGCGATCGCCAGCGACAGGGAAATGGCCACGGCCAGCGCGGCGAAGGCGTGGTCCACCATATGGTTGAGGCTGCTTAATTGCAGCGTGGACGGCACGGACACCACCATGCGGCTGCCGGGCACCGCCATGGGCACGCTTGCCACGATAGTGTTGTCCACGCGCATTTGGGCTGGCTGAAACGGGATTGCGGTTGCCGGCAAAGCCGGCATGTCGCCGTCGCCGGTAATCTTGCCCTCGCCATCCACCAGCCACAGCCGGATGCCCGGTGGCAGCCTCAGTGCCTCCGCCGTAAGCGGGCGATCGCCCAATTGACCCTGTTGCAGCCGCAGCTTGGCGGTGTGGGCCAGCAGCAGAACCTCGTCCTGATGCAGCCGCTCCACATGCTCCGCCAAACCCCAGGCGGTGAAGGCGGAAAGCAGGGCCACCGGCGCCATGGCCACCACGGCGACGGTGAGCAATCGGGCATTTAAGGTTGATATGATCCGCAGCATTTGACGGTATAGGACAAAGTATTGTGCTGCACTGCAACCCAACCGGGGGGCTTAGGACTTAAGTCGGGTGTGCACAGCCCTTCTTAGCTGGTCCAAAGGCTGATCAGTGCACCAATCCCGAATAGGATGGGAAGGGCTCCCGACACATGGTTGAATAATTTCATGCGCGCTGGCGTGAAACGGGCGCGCACCAGCACGGTCATCTCGGTCAGCACCGCCCACCACAGGGCCGAACCGGTGAAGACGCCCAGCACCAGCAGCCACGATTCCTCCAGCCCCACCGGCTTGGCGGCGGCGCCCATGGCGACAAACACGCCCATGACACCCAGGATGGTGCCGGGATTGGTGATGGTGATGGCAAAGGTGGACAGGAAGTCGCGCCACAGGCCGAAACCGGCATTGTCCGCCGGTTCGATGGTGATGGTGACGGCCCACCACGTGCGCAGGCCGATGGCGATCATGAACAATCCGCCCAGCAGTTTCAGCGTATCCGCGTGGCCTTGCAGGAATTGCGACACCGCCCCCAGGCCCAGCCCGACCACGGCGCCGAACACGGTATCGGCCAAGGCGGCACCCAGCCCGGCCACCCAGGCGGCGCTGCGGCCATGGGCCAGCGCCTTACGGATGCACATCAGCCCCACCGGCCCGATGGGGGCGGCGATGGCGAAACCGATGCCGACGCAACGAAGATAAAGGAAACCGTCCACCTTGGACCCCTCGGGGGGAAGAGGTGGGCAGGAAAGCAGAAACCGGCGAGGGGAACAAGGTTCATGGACGGCCAACACCACGTCATGAGACACACCAGCGTCGCGGATGCACACGCAAGAAAGTGCGCGAGGCCGGGGTGCCTACGTGCTAGTAGCTGCTAAATTTGTGGGGTCCGATTTGAAGAACAGGTAGCCCAGGCAGAGCAGCGATACCATCGGAATGCCCAACAGCAACGCCCACTTCCTACTCAGCCCCAACTGAGCCAGCCGCCCTACCGCGAAATATGCCGCTACGCCAAATCCAACCAGGGGCGCGAAGATGAATATCGCCCCCAAGAGCGACGGGTACGGGTTCACGAAACTGTTCACGAGTGAGACGAGGAGGACGGCGGATAGAATTTGCCACAGGCGACGCCGGAAGGCGCCCCTGTCGATGGCGGTGGCGGATCGGTTGGCAAAAACGGCACCGCAGACGATAAGAAAACCAATGACCGAAAAGATGGCGTTCGCAAGGGATAGGTCCTGCAAGACAACAGGGGGGGCGTTAACCATCCTCATCCTCCCAGAGGTATTTGCCGAGCGCTATTATAGGTGGCAAAATATCGGGTAAAACTACCATCAGAGATGTGCGCCATCAACTGTCTCGTAGTGAAGACGATTTAGCCGATTTTCTGCGTGACGGTTACTCGGTAAGAGTGGAAACCGAAACGGCCCCGTCGCTCGCGCGGCTCAATCTTCTCGTTGATGGAAAGTCGCTCACTCGATCGAACTCATATCCGTGTTCATCCGTGGGCGGCGAAGCCGCCATCCGTGTTCATCCGTGTCTCTTTGACTCTACGTCTACCGCCTCTGGCGCGAACAGCCGCGACGGCTGGACCAGTTCGTTCTGGGCCTGAACCAGCGCCAGTTCGCGGCGGCCCAGTGCCAGCGTCTGTTCCAGCACGCCGAACAGGCTGGACACCGCCAAAGACAGGGCCTCGGGCGGCGGCGCATTGCGCAGAATGTGGGCCAGCAGCAAAGCAGATAGGCAATCGCCGCTGCCGTGGATGGCCGGGTCGAACGCCAGCCACGGCGTGCGCACGGCCCAGGCGCCTTGGGCGGTGACCATCACGCAGGCGATGCCGGCGGGGTCGGGCAGGCTGGTCACCACCACCATGCGCGGCCCCCGGTCCAGCAGCATGCGGGCGGCGGTCGTGGCCGAGGCCAATTCGGTGACGTCATGGCCGGTCAGCCGCTGAAGCTCGAACCGGTTGGGGGTGATGATGTCGGCGGCGGGCACCAGATGCTCGGCCATGAATTGCGGGATGCCGTCGCGCACATAGCGCCCGGTGGTGTCGTCGCCCATGACCGGATCGCATAGGAACACGGCATCGGGCTTGAGGGCGCGCACCTGTTGCACCGCGTCCAGCACCGTCGGCGCGGTGGCCGCGTCGCCCAAATAGCCCGACAGCACCGCGTCGCATTGGCCCAGCACGCCCAGCCGGGTCAGCCCGTCGATCACCGCGCGCACCAGATTGGGCGAGGCCATGTCGCCGCCCAATTGCCCATAGACGGGGTGGTTGGAGAACTGCACGGTATCCACCGGCCAGACCTCGAAGCCCAGGCGCTGCAAGGGGAAGGTTGCGGCGGAATTGCCCACATAGCCATAAGCGACAGCGGATTGGAGCGAAAGAATGTTCATTTTTTGACGCTTTAGACGAAGGATTGTTGCGCTGCAACCTTGCCTGAGCGGTTCCAAATTGCTAGGGTCCGCCAGCATACGTTCTTTTGGAGGCATTGATCCATGGCGACCGTCACCCGTCCGCGCCGTAGCGTGCTGTACATGCCCGGCTCCAACGCCCGCGCGCTTGAGAAGGCCCGCGGTCTGGCTGCCGACGGTTTGATCCTCGACCTCGAGGACGCGGTGTCGCCCGATGCCAAGGATGAAGCCCGCACTCAGGTTTGCGACGCCACCCGCGCCGGCGGCTATGGCGGGCGCGAGCTGCTGGTGCGTGTCAACGGCCTCAACACCCCGTGGTTCTTCGCCGACGTGGCTGCCGCGGCGACAAGTGGGGCAGATGCCATCCTGATCCCCAAGGTGGAAAGCGCCGACGCCGTGCGTCAGGTGGAAGCCATCATGGACGCCCACGGCGCCCCGGCCTCCATGGCCATCTGGTGCATGATGGAGACCCCGCGCGGCATCCTGAAGGCCGAGGAAATCGCCAATTCCACCGCCCGCATGGGCGGCTTCGTCATGGGCACCTCGGACCTTGCCAAGGATCTGCACTGCCACCACACCCGTGAGCGCCTGCCCATGATCACCAGTTTGGGCCTGTGCCTGCTGGCGGCGCGGGCCTATGGGCTGGCGGTGCTGGACGGCGTCTATCTGGATTTGAATGATGACGAGGGCTTCGAATATTCTAGCCGCCAGGGTTTGGAGCTGGGCTTCGACGGCAAGACCCTGATCCATCCCAAGACCATCGAAACAGCCAATCGGGTGTTTGCGCCGTCGGAAAAGGAAGTGGCATGGTCGCAAAAGATCATCGCCGCCCACGCCGAAGCCGCCGCCGCCGGCAAGGGCGTCGTCGTGGTTGACGGCAAGCTGGTGGAAAACCTGCACGTGGAAAACGCCAAGCGTCTGGTGCGGTTGGCCGAGCAGATCACCGCGCTTGAGGCTGATCTGGCGAAGTAGAGCGCTCTTCCTTTTTTCGTCATGGCCGGACTTGATCCGGCCATCCACGTGCCGGCCGCTGAACCAAGCGGCGCCATGGACCCCCGGATCAAGTCCGGGGGTGACGAGTTGGGCGGAGACAGTGGTTCATCCTTCTTGAGGGCCGTCACAATGACCAAGACCAACACCGGCAACTTCTTCGAAGACTTCCGCCTCGGCCAGGAAATCCGTCACGCCACGCCGCGCACGGTGACCTCGGGCGATGTGGCGCTGTACACCGCCTTGTACGGCTCGCGCTTCGCCTTCAATTCCTCGACGGAATTCGCCAAGGAATGCGGGCTGCCCGGCGCGCCCCTGGACGATCTGGCCGCCTTCCACGTGGTGTTCGGCAAGACCGTTCCCGATGTCAGCCTGAACGCCGTGGCCAATCTGGGTTATGCCGCTGGCCGCTTCGGCGTGCCGGTCTATCCTGGCGATACTCTGACCACCGTATCCACCGTCATCGGCTTGAAGGAGAACTCCAACAAGCAGACCGGCGTGGTCTATGTGCGCTCGGTGGGCTCCAACCAGCGCGGCGACATGGTGGTGGATTACATCCGCTGGGTCATGGTGCGCAAACGCGACGTGGATGCCGTCACCGAGGAAAAGATCCCCGAACTGCCCGCCTTTGTCGCCGCCGCCGATCTGGTCATCCCCGCCGGCCTGAATACGGCGCGGTATGACACCGTCTTGGCTGGCAGCGCCCATCTATGGGACGATTACGCCGCGGGCGAGAAGATCGACCATGTGGACGGCATGACCATCGAAGAAGCCGAGCACATGATGGCGACCCGGCTGTGGCAGAACACCGCCAAGGTGCATTTCAACCAGCACACCGAAGGCCAGGGCCGCTTTGGCCGCCGCCTGATCTATGGCGGCCACATCATCTCCATGGCCCGCGCCTTGTCGTTCAACGGCCTGGGCAACGCCTTCAAGCTGGCCGCCATCAACGGCGGCCGCCACGTCAGCCCCACCTTCGCCGGCGACACCATCTATGCGTGGTCGGAAGTGCTGGAAAAGATCGAGCTGCCGGGCCGCACCGATATGGGCGCCCTGCGCCTGCGCCTTGTCGCCCTGAAGAACCAGCCGGCCGCCGGCTTCCCGTTCAAGCAAGAGAACGGCAAGGATTACGAGCCGTCCGTGGTGCTGGACTTCGACTACACGGTGCTGATGCCGCGCCGGGGGTAGCGCCCCCGATTGCAGTCAATTCGCACCTCCTCATTCCGGGACCGCACACCTAACTGATTGGGTTTTGACCCTCGGGCGTAAAGGCCAGCTCGCACACCGTTCCGCCATCGCCACGCATGGTGAAGCGGCCGCCTCACATGTATTGGCCGCCATTGACCGACAGTACGTGGCCGGTGATGAAGCGGGCATCGTCGCCGGCAAGGAAGGCCACGGCGGCGGCGATGTCGGCGGGGTTGCCCAGATCGCCGGCGGGGATCTTCAGGCGCTCCTGTTCCAGGATTTCCTCGGGCATGGCCTGGGTCATTTCCGTGCGGATGAAGCCCGGCGCAATGCAATTGGCGGTGACGCCCTTGCCAGCCAATTCCTGGGCGATGGATTTGGTGAAGCCGATCATGCCGGCCTTGGCGGCGGCGTAATTGGCTTGGCCGAACTGCCCCCGCAGCGCGTTCATGGACGAGATATTGACGATGCGGCCCCAGCCCCGCCCCCGCATGCCCGGCGCAATGGCGCGCACGGTGTTGAACACCGAAGACAGATTGACGGCGATGACCATTCCCCATTGCTCGGGCGTCATCTTGTGGACGAAGGCATCGCGGGTGATGCCGGCATTGTTGACCAGCACGTCCACCGGCCCGGCCACGGTTTCGATTTCGGCCAAGGTATGGGCCACCGCAGCATGGTCCGACACGTCCAGCACCCAGCCACGCACACCCAGGCGGCGGGCGGTGTCCTCCAGCCGTGGGGCGGACAGATCGACGATCACCACCTCCATCCCCTGATCCTTGAGCCGGGCGGCAATGGCCGCACCAATTCCGGCGGCACCGCCGGTCACCAATGCACGTCTTGTCATTCCACCACCTCCGGCAATTGCTGCAGTGCACTATCTGGGGACGCGTGCAGCGCAGCAAAGGGGACCCACCCGAGGGTGAACCAACGGGGGCAGATGGCTAGCCGGGAGGTGATGCGCCCGCCCCTGCCCCCAACTTCCTGATAACAACAGGGAGAACGTCATCATGGCGATGCGTATGTCGCGCCGGCAGGTCTTGACCGGATTGGCGGGTTTGGCGGCCAAACCGGCATGGTCGTGCGGCACCAATGGCAGCCTGCGCGACACCGCCTGCCGGCGCGGCGTACGCTTCGGTACTGCCGCAGCCACCGGAGATCTGGCCCAGCCCGCCTATGCCCGGCTGGTGGCCCAGGAATGCGCCATGCTGACCCCCACCTGGGAAATGAAATGGGGCGCCGTGCAGAAGCAGCCGGGCCATTTCACCTTCGGCCCCGCCGATGCCATCGCCGATTTCGCCCGCACCCATGGCATGAGCCTGCGCGGCCACACCATCATCTGGCACGGCAACATGCCCGATTGGCTGCCCCAGCGCCTGACCTCGCGCAATTGGCCCCATGTGATGGCCCAGCACATGGGCGCGGTGCTGGGGCGCTACCGCAGCGAAGTGGTCTGCTGGGACATGGTCAACGAAGCGGTGGAACCCGAGGATGGCCGCGCCGACGGCATGCGCGACAGCGTCTGGCTGCGCGCCGCCGGGCCGGCCTATGTGGCGGAGGCCTATAAAATGGCCGCCCGCTACGCCCCCGAGGCCAAGCTGGCCTATAACGACTACGGCATGGAGCATCACGCGCCCTGGACCATGAAGCGGCGCATGGCCGTGCTGAAGCTGCTGGAGCGCCTGAAAAAGGCCGATGCGCCCATCCATTATCTGGGTCTGCAATCCCATCTGCGGGTGGGCGACAGCTTCGACGCCGGCGCCTTGGCCGCCTTCCTGGCGGAGGTGCGCGATCTGGGCATCAAACCCCAGGTGACGGAAATGGACGTGCGCGCCGACCGCATCGCCCATGGCCCCGAGAAGGATGCCAAGACCGCCGACCTTGCCCGCGCCTATCTGGAGACGCTGCTGGCCGCCGGCTGTGACACGGTGCTGTGCTGGGGGCTGAGCGACGACAAAAACTGGCGGGCGGCGGAAGAACCCCATGACCGCCCCCTGCCGTTCGACCGCAACCTGACCCGCAAGCCGCTTTATGACGCCATCCAGGCTTCCTTGGCCGGGACCGGGTTGTAATACCAAGTCCCTGTGAATAAGACTCACGTAGGGGATTCCCAAACGCGTAGCAATCTGATTCAACATGGCAAACATCAGGAGGTTTGCCATGGCGGCTGCGGTACAGCTTCGCGGGGATTTCTCGGCACCGGCTCTGC
>JACMKT010000248.1 GCA_014380005.1 Rhodospirillales bacterium | reverse complement strand
CTCACCTGCCGACATCCCTTCCGATATTTTGATCCCACTCGACATGGCTTCCCCCCTCCATTTGGTGGAAACCCAGTGATTCACGACTGCCGCGCCTTGGCAAGCCTGGAGGAGTCATTTCGAGCGTTCGCCGGTATAAGGGCGAGGGGAGCGCCTGAATCGAATGCCCACTCGACATCCGGGTCTACCCCAAGGCGTTGCTTCAACGAGGGCACATAGATAACCCGGATACCATCTGGCAGCTTCTTATGCGGTTGTTGTCCGCCACCGCCACGCAAGTAGACAACGCCACGTTTAGCCTTTACGACATCGCTCCCTAAGGGATGAATTTTACCGGTTTCTCTATCAAAGAGGATGAAGTCCGCGTGGTCGATCAACGCCACCACGCGTCCTTCCCCCAGGCAATACTGCGCTATGACGTGCGCGTTCGACCGCAACAGCGCCTTCCCCGATGACCCAGAGAAATCCGTCCATTTAATCTCGCCGGAGCGGTCTTCACTGAAGAACAGAGTGGTGTCACAAACCAACGCGCTGTCGAAATTGACTGCGTCGCCCAGTTGCAAGACGGTCGTTCCATCCACGCCATTTCCATACGATGAGCTGAACGCCCCTACCAGCAGGGCTGCGGATGCGATCAATCGTTTGGCGGCGATGCCGATCTGTTCGATTGCGTCGCCCATGCCGGAAATGACACTTCCGATGGCGTCGAGGACATCGTTCCCAAATTTCTTGTCATCAGCCATCAGCGTTCCTCCTCGCTGCTAACGTAGACAAGCGGCTTGCAGAGCAAGGCAAGAAATGAAAACAACGCCATATCAGAAATAACGCCTGCTATTGAAATTGCTACCGGTGTTGGCATCCTTTTAAATTCACTTAAGTAAAGTGGCCATATATAGGCGAGGACACCAAAAGCGATCCCGCCGACGCACTGCGATGGACTAATGTCATCAATGGTCTCTGATAAAAAAATCTTGTCGTGGCTTGCCACAAAAAACACAAAGCTAATTGCAGAAAACCCCATCGACAAAAACAAAACGGCAATATTCGCAATACCAAATATCGGATTATAATGTCCTGAAAGGATTAATGAGCATGTAGCTATCCAAAATACAACGACGTAACACATGAAAACAGGGAATACGCGCTTCCAGCCATTAAGGGAGGCGGTAGCGCACAAAATGCCGATAATCCCAGCGGTGGTCGCTACATCGCCGAAAAGGATAGAAGTCGATGATGCGACGACCACATATGCTCTAACGACGAACTTTGACGGAACAACGCGCGTCCGAAGCAGAATTCGCTGGAGCGCCGGAGTGGCTCCATTGCATGAATTCGGATCAGGACGCGCAAATTTCTCCCTATTTTCTCTTTCCACCATCACCCTCCCTTTCCAATTAGTCCCGAATATATACAGCAAAAAAATGGCCATCGAGACGGCGAGCCTTTATCTCGTGCCGCTCTTCGCCCAGCAATCCGCCGTCACTGTTGGTCGCGCACAGTACCGGATCGCCGTATTCCCTGCGTTGCCGTGGGGCGCACGTCCTGTTGAGGTAGCGCTGCTGCGTCGCGGGATTGCCCACCTGATCACTTTCATCGTAAACGATCAGCCTCCACCACCCGGCTATGGCGCCGGACTGGAACACGACCAGCTTGCCAAGGGAACTTAAGTCACGGTGCTCCGCTAACGTTCGCTCGGGGCCGGTGTAGATGTCGTAGTTATTGCCATATTGGCCAGGCTGCCGCCGAACGGCCTCTTCCAGTTCGTCTCGGCGTGCTTCGAAGTCGGCCACGTCGAGCACAGCCAAGATGTCTTCATCGAAGCGACCGAGCACATGGGACACTGTCACGAAAACAAGCAAGGCCGTGATCGCGGCGAGCCCGCCACCAACGCGGCGCCTTGCGAGAAGAACTATCGCCGACACAAGGCAAGCGCCCCACATCGCCATAGCACCAACGGCACCAACGTGCTGAATCATTGGCGTTCCGGCCAGCAATTGGCTCACTTTGAAAGCGCCGCCTAATAGTGCTGGGATGAGGATGACCAAGACAGCATGCGACCGGACGGGAGCGAACAACGCGCCCGTTGCACGAAGGCAGTTCATTACACAGCCCGAATTCGCATGCCCGCCCACCATCACCCCCGCATCCCCTCGAGCACATAATTCCCGCCGGTCTGACGGAACCCCATCCTGCGCAGGAAGCGGTCGGTCTTGACCAACTCGATGCCGGTGGTGACGTTGAGGTGGAGGTCGTCGGAGCCGGCCTGGGCGGCCCAGCGGCGCAGCGCCCGCAGCAACTTCACGGCCGCCGCGCCACCGCGGGCTTCCGGGACCACGTAGAGCAGCAGCACGGTGGCGGTCAGCGCGGGCGAGAAGAAGTGCTCGCCGATGGTGACCACCGCCATGCCGACCAGTTGGCCGTCGCGCTCGGCGACGATCAGTCCGGGATTGCGGTTGGCCAGGCCGCGCCGGCCGATTTCCAGCATGCGGGCCTCGTCCATGGGCAGCGCGCGATAGCGGCTTTCGGCGTGCAGGCGGTGGCCCAGCGCGATCATGGCGCGGATGTCGGCCTCGTCGCGGGCGAGGCGAACGGAGACGCCGCCCGCCTTGTGGGTGTTCTCGGTCATGGGGCTGTCCGGCACATCATCTCTCCCGCAGGCTTTCGTCGCGGTATTTCAACATGGGCGCGAAGATGTAGTCGATGATGCGGCGCTCGCCGGTCTTGACCTCGACGGTCACCGCCATGCCGGGGCTGACCGGCACCGGCCGCCCGTCCACCATCAGGGTGGTGTCGGCCAGATCGACGCGGATGGGATAAGCCAGCCCCAGCGTCTTGTCCTCCACCGCGTCGCGCGACACCGAGGCGAGCGTGCCCTCCAGGCTGCCATAGCGGGTGAAGTTGAAGGTTTCCACCTTGACCGCCGCCTTTTGTCCGGGATGCAGGAAGCCGATGTCGCGGTTCAGCACCATGGCTTCCACTTCGATCCCAGCATCCGCCGGGACGACGACGGCCAGGGTCTGCGCCTGGGTAACCACCCCGCCGATGGTGTTGACGGACACTTGCTGGACCACGCCGTCCACCGGTGTCCGCAGGGTTTGCAAGTCCAGCTTCTGGTCGGCCTTGGCCCTTTCCTGGGTCAGCGAGGCGACCTTGCGCTCGACTTCGGCCAGTTCGTCGCGCAGGGCGCGCTCGATTTCCGCCTCAGTGCGCTGCAATTGGCTCTCGGCGGCGGCGATGCCGGCCTCGATCTCGCGCTTGCGCCCGCGCAACACCGTCTGCTGCTGTTCCTGATCGAGCAGTTGCTGCTGCGCATCCAGCCACGCCATGCGCGAGCCATATCCCTTGTCGGCCAGTTCCTTGCGCGCGTCGGCCCGGGCTCGGGCCAGGGGCAGCATTTCATCCAGTTTGGTCAATTGCTCGCGAACGGAGCGCGCTTCGGCGCGGCGGCGGCTCAAATCGGCATCGGCTCCAGACAGTTGCGTAGCAATCTCGCGGGCACGGCTGCCCATTTGCCGACGATGCGCCTCGACCAGCTGTGGGTCGGCATTCTGCGGCGGGCGGAATGCTTTTTCCGGATGACGGACATCCGCCAGCAAGGCCGCCAGCCGCGCCTGATCCAGCGAGACATCGGCCAAAGCCTTGCTGGTCTGGTGGGACTCGGCATCGGCTTCGGTCGGATCCAGTTCCACCAGGACGTCGCCGGCCTTGACCGCCTGCCCATCGCGCACATGCACGGCCCGCACGATCCCGGCGGACAGCGGCTGAATCACCTTCGACCGGCCGGCGGCGATCACCCGGCCTTGCGCTACGGCGACAATGTCGATGGTGCCGAGAGACGCCCAGATCAGGGCGGCGACGGCGAAGGCGCTGATGCCCAACAGGATGGCGCGGCCGATGGGCGACGGCTCGACCACCACCACGGCGCGGGCGGCGGAGAGAAATTGCGCCTCCAACCCGGTCGGGCGAGGGGCGGCGACGGTGTCATTCGGCAACGTGGACCTCCGTCTGAATGGCGTGCAGGTGGGCATAACGGCCACCCTGGCGCAGCAATTCGTGGTGACTGCCTTGCTCGATCAGGCGTCCATCCTCCAGGGTCAGAATGCGGTCGGCGAAACGCAGGGTAGACAGACGATGGGCGATGACCAGCACGGTGCGCCCCTGGCAGATGCGCCGCATATTGGCCTGGATCGCGCGCTCGGCTTCGGAATCCAGCGCGCTGGTGGCTTCGTCGAGGATCAGGATGCGCGGATCGACCGCCAGGGCACGGGCGATAGCCAAGCGCTGCCGCTGGCCGCCCGACAGGGTCGCCCCGCGCTCACCGACGATGGTATCGTAGCCCTGCGGCAACGAGACGATGAAATCGTGGGCTCCGGCCAACTTCGCCACTTCGACCACCTTGTCCAGAGGCATGGCGGGATCGGTCAGGGCGATGTTTTCGCGCACGCTCATGTAGAACAGGGTGCAGTCCTGCAGCACCACACCGATCTGCCGACGCAGCCAGGACGGCGAAGCCTGGGCCACGTCCAGGCCGTCGATGAGCACGCGGCCGCGCTCGGGAACATGCAGCCGCTGGAACAGCTTGGCCACCGTGCTCTTGCCCGAACCCGACGCGCCTACCAGCCCCACGACCTCGCCCGGTTCGATGGAGAAGCCGAGGTCCGACAGCACCTCGGGGCCGCCGGGGCGATAGCGGAAGGTGACATGGTCGAAGGTGATGCCGCCGCTGATGGGCAGCGGGCTGGCCCGCATGATGCCGTCGCCCTCGGTGGGGGTGTCCATGATCTCAGCCAGACGGGCGATGGATACGCGGGTCTGCTGGAAGTCCTGCCATACCTGAACCACGCGCAGGATCGGCGCCGCCACCCGGCCCGCCAACATGTTGAAAGCGATCAACTGACCCACGGACAGTCCGCCCTCCATTACCAGCCGCGCGCCCAGCCACAGGATGAGCACGGTGGTGAGCTTGCTGATCAGCCCGACCGCTTGGCCTGCCAGACTGTTCAGCTGCGACGAGCGGAAGGCGGCAGCAGTGGATCCGGCCACTTCTTCTTCGAAGCGCCGGCGCATGCGCGGTTCAACGGCCATGGACTTGACGGTCTCGATGCCCGACAGGAACTCGGTCATCAGCGCCTGGGATTCCGCTGCGCGTGCCGCACGCTCGTCGATGCGGCGCTTCAGCATGGGCGTGGCCACCAGCGAAATCCCCAGGTAAAGGGGAATGGCCAGCACCACCACCGCCGTCAGCGCCGGACTGTAGGCCAGCATGACCAGGATGAAGACAATGGTGAACACACCATCCACCGCCAAGGTGGTGGCCGATCCGGTGAGGAAACCGCGCACGGTTTCCAGCTCGCGCATGCGCGCCACCGATTCGCCGACGCGCCGGGTCTCGAAATAGCTCATGGGCAGGGCGGCCAAGCGCTCAAACAAAGTGGCGCCCAGTTCGGCGTCCAGCCGCGACGAAGTATGCGACACCAGATAACTGCGCAAGGCGGTCAGCACCGCCTCGAACAGCGCCACCGACAGCAGCGCCAAAGCCAACACGTCCAGGGTGCTGAGGCTGCGATGCACCAGCACCTTGTCGATGATCACCTGGAAGATCATGGGGCTGGCCAGCGCGAACAGTTGCAGCACCAGGGAGGCAATCAGGGCCTCGGCAAACAGCCGGCGGTACTTGGAAGCCGCCATGACCAGCCAGCCGAGGCCGAATCGCCCCGAGCTTGCCCGCCCGGCCCGCGCCAGCGTCACCAGACGGCCACCCCATTGCGGAACGAACGCGTCCCAGCCCAATGGCGTCGTGATGTTGGCAACCGGATCATGGACCAGCACGCCGCCATCATCCACTTTGGCCAGAATGAGGAACCGGCCATCAGCCATCTCGGCGATGGCCGGCGCGGGCGTCCGTTGCAGGCGGCGCGCCGCCGGACGTTCCAGCCGGGCCGCGAGCCCAACCTTGCCCGCGGCTGCGGCAACATCGTCCAGGCCCAGCGCCGATGTCGGATTGCCCAACGCATGGCGCACTTCCACGCTATCGATCACAATGTCGAACAGGCCCGCCGCAGTGACGAACGCCAGCAGGGCGCCATCGGGTGGCACTGTCGCCGCCGACATTGCCGGAGACGCGGCATCGGATCCTCTCTCCCCCTGCCCCAACGCCCTCTCCTTAACCCTGCCACGCGGATAGTCGTGAAGCTGCGCGTGGCAACCCCATGCTGCACACGCAAAAGAAATTGCGCACACCGACATGCAACCATATAGACTCATCTCGCAAGTTACAACTTTCGCATAAGCCTCACACCAATCGTATAATGGGAGACGTTGACGCGCCTCCTATCGACCGTGTCGTGCGAAATGTGATCCGTTCTATTTACCGATCGACAGTGCAGCAACATCCCCGCCTGATCAGCATCCGCTGAAGGCTAAGGCTAAGGCGGTAGTGTTGCCGTCCACATGACCGAATAGCTTGATGGTAATGCCATCAACGATGCCACCGGGTGGGCAAGCTGCCTCTACCGAAGTTGATGCTTTTAAGCCGGATGAAATCGAATTTCGTGCACGTGCCGTCGATGATCAGGAGTCAGCCGTAGCCTGCGGCGTTCAATACGTCACTGCAGGCGTAATCACTTGATGTCACTGGCGTTTCAAGTGCTGGCCGAAGCCGAATCTGTCCAGCGTATGAGTGCAGCTGTCCGGATTATAGCTATGAAATCCGGCTTAAAGCCGAAACCGACAGTCATTGATTTTATTGGAAAAAATGGTGGCTGGGGGACTAGGATATTGACGACCTGCCGCCAAACCTGAGGATTTCCACGGGTTCGGCCCCGCTCCTGCCAATACGGTGTAGCAAGCGGGTGGGGCTTGTCAACATTCTCTCATTTCTTGACGGAATTACTCCTGATTTCCCACCTGCGGCACTCATGGCGGACAGGCTTGAAATCTGAGTCTCCGTTGCGGAGAGACGGCGAAGCTTCCGTCTTGCAGTAGCTGATATCGATCATTCCTGGAGCCACACCCATCGCTTCAATGTTCACGTCATCATTGCCGCTCCAGCACCCCTCAATCTGGATAGGGCCGACATCAATCCCATTGACAATTACGCGGGTCAACCCCCGAGGGTCGCCACAATAGGCTCCCTCTGGGCCAGTGACCGTTACCTCCAGTGTGATTTCCTGACCAGTTTTTCGGTAACCAGGCGCGTCGGCACGAGGTGGTGCGACACACTTGAATGGCCTAATCCCCAGACCTTGCGGCCCGTAGAGACCGTACGCTTTCTGTAGGTAAGCCAACCGCTCTTCTTGTTTGTCGGCACCACCGCCAAAAAGGTAATCGCTCGGCAGGTTGGACTGATGGAAGCTCTTGAGGGAGAAGTATTGTATCTCCGGTATGCAATCCAACTTGATGAATTGCCACAGCTCATCGGCGTGGGCGGCCTGAGACCACCCGAAACCGATCATACCCGCAAGAGCTATAATCAGATGCCGCATTGATGCCCCCGTTCCGACAAACGCCAAAGTACGCCTTTTGCTGGAAACTTGGTAGTGAGCACAACGCTGTTCACGGGGCCATCCAACGCCATCCCGGCCCCGCGCTGGCGGGCACCATGGAGGGACCTTTTTGAGGGAGCCCCTGCCCGAGCGGCGAGCGAAAAACAGACCACCCCATAGGGGTGTGTCTATGGCTCCGACCCTTTGACCTTTTTCAGTGTAGCCCCTTCAGCCGCCCCCGTCAGGGCACGGGCCTGAGGGGTGGTGTCAAGGGTGCGCGCTAGCGCATCGCCGCAGGCGACTTGCCCTTGACACTGCCCCGACCCGTGCCATAGGGGGAGGAAGGCTGATGAGGCGGAACTGGAAAAGGTCCTGGAGACCGTATTTGTTTCGGAACCGTGTCTGTCAGGCCCCAAACCCAAATCCGCCACCGCCACCGAAGCCCCTGGCATCATACTGCTCGGCGGCGGTGCCCGAGTCATCGGGCGGCGCACCGTCGCCCTCTTCGGCCAGCCGCCGTACAGCAGTGCGTACGGCACCCAGGAGCATCCCTTGAGCGCGCCAGGTGGGCAGGAGTAGCCGCACTGCTGTGATCTCATCGCACCGCAGGCGATGGCTCTCAAGCCGGACGTGTCGCCGTAGGTCGTCCCACTCGGGCTCGTCGGCTGGCCCTAGTGCGTACAACCACCGCCGTAGCCCCTCGTCGGCTCGTAGGCGACGGCATGATGCTCCGGGGGCGCGGCCGGCGTTGCGGATGAGCGACATGATGTCGAGAGCAAGCCTCCGCTCGCTGGGCGTGCTCATATTGCTCTCCTCAGTGGCGATGCCTCCACCTTTGCGTCGGGGGCAACCTCGGCCTTGATCGCGATCAGCAGTACGTGCATTGCCTCCATTTGCCGCTGTAACTGCTCGACTTTGGTTGCCGCATCATAGGCACAGTTGTAAGCCGCCTCGGCTCGCCAGATTGCGTCCGTCGCTTTGCATATACCTTGCACGATAGACCTCCTATACTACTGGCTCGTAGGTGGGGACTGGGGCGGCATCGGGTGCCATTGCCTCGCCCTCGTGCACATGTGCTGGCGCCGCAGGATGTAGGGTGCTCTCGTGTAGCCCAGCCTCTTTGACATGTCCCGCAGTCAGTGCTGCCAATTGATCGCGGACATGTTTTTGCGGCTCATAGTTACAGACCTCGATTCCGCGGAGTGAGTATTCGAGCCATGATCTCGCTTTATAATTTTCGTCTCCGAAAATCTCTACACGAGTCCACCCCTTGGCTTGCACTAGGTCTGTTTTCGCACGGATGCCATCATCAGTCACATTGCCGTTGTAATATACTGCATCTCCAGTATCGCGTATGATTGTCCAATCGTTTAGCTGCACCATCACATTGTTATTACGGATCTGCACTTGCCGTATGGATTCTGCGAGGTGTTGCATGTCTCTGTCATAATGACTCGATAGCTTGTCAGTCTTCCACTGCTGTTTTTGCTCTGGCGTCCATTCATTTTTACGCTCTTTTGGTGCGTCTGTTGCCGATCTTACATAGCCGGCTAGCGGTGCTTTTTGACCTTTCCACGGATTTGCCCTGGTCCGCTCTTGGGTATACTTGTTAAAATCACTTAGCCTCATGATCTCCTCCTGTGTTGTCCTGAGTTCCTTGGCTAGCCGCCGCCCTTCAGCACGGCGGTGTCTGTTGAGTTGGGTGACGGCACGCACCTGATCCCCCGCCGCTGATCTGACACCGCGTCGCTCCATTGCTGATGCGGCGGGGCCGATCTTGGGTAGGCCCATGCGGTGTTGCCCCTGGCGGGCATAGCTCCTCATGTCGATTCGATCGGCCACCTCGGCGGCGGCCAGACGGCGATTGACGATGCTTTGCCACTCGGCCCGCCATGCTTCGACGTGTGCGCTGGCGGTCGATTTGACGTCGAGGTCGCGGGTCTTGCCGCCCATGCCGTCTGCGGTCACAACGCGGCTTGTGGCGAGCATGTGGACGTGCCAGTTGCGGGCGTCCTCACCTATGATGGGATGGTCGTCGGGGGCATGGATGGACCAGTCCACCGCGACGCAGTGCCGCTGAGTCAGCCACCCTGCAAACTGGCGGCACGCCTCGGCACGCTCGTCGTCCGATAGCTCATGGGGGAGTGCACCAAGCCACTCGCGAGCCGTCGTTGCATTTCTCCGATTTTCGGCGGCCTCAGCGGCATCCCATAGCCGCTGTCGGTCTGCGGCCCACTCGCACCCTGTGGGCGCCGTAATCTCAGAGTGGACCACGCCGCGTTTGCGACCGTAGTCATGCACGCGGCCTGTCCTCGCGTCGATTAGCCTGACACCGGCACGGTACGCCGCCGCCGCGACAGCACTGCGGCCGGTGCCCCTGTTGATCGATTTGATCACGCCGTATGCGGTCGCCATCACTGTCACCGCCTCCCGATATGACCCGAGGCGATCTGACGCCAGATGGCAATTACCTCGGCAGGCGGAACCGCCCTGTGGGGCTGGGGGAGTCTGCACGACCACAACTCATATGCCCGAGCTTCGGCCTCCTCGGGTCGCATCCACCATTCTGGGTCTCTCACGTCTGTTGGGGTGCCCCTGTCCCTGAGCGTGTCCCCGTAATCCTCCAAGATCGCCTGCTCCTGCCACGTCAGATGGCGCCAGACGTGATGCAAGACCTCGTGATGCATCGTCCTGAGGGGCACAGTGCCGCACAGGGCTATCATGATGGACACGCGGCTATCGCCGCACCATCCTGCGTACTCGCCGTACCGCCGCATGGCTCCCCAGTCGCAGGCGGTGCCATCGGGCCTGATCCATGGCGCCATGTCGGGCCAGTGGTGCCCATAGACCTCTAGCCCAGGTCCGACGTAGAGCCATGCACGCGGGGCTGATCGGTCGCGGATGTCGGCAAGGGCGGCCAGCATGGCGGTATCATTGCCGTACAGAGTGTTGCCTGCCGACCACCGAATGCCATCGCGGTGCCAATCGTCGATGTCCATCCGCCGCCACGGGGCACCCTCTCCTGCGGATAGCCAGAGCCAATCCATTTTGGTGTCGGTGCCGTGGTCGATCACGGGTATCCCCGTACGGCGGCATATATCGATCTGCCGCCGCCATGCGGCATCCAACAATATGTCGTCGTGCTCGTCCGCCATGTCGTCCCCCAATCCAAATTGGTCCCTAAGCCCCGAAGGGCGTGACGCTAACTCCGCAGGAGTTTGCTAAGTCGCGCACTTGGGTCCTTGGTCTCAATATGTACCGGCGTTGCTTGCAAGAATCCGGTAGAAAATCATAGGTGTATTCCGAGACCATCGCGGTGAATGAAATGATGACCAAGAATGTTGACAGTAGACTTCAGAGGGCCATGCAGGAAAAGACCGCTCTGGAGTTCAAAATCAGGAGGCTGAGGACTATGCAATCGACCGAGGCGAGGAGGGCGGATGCTCATCGGAAGATCGTAGTTGGGTCCGCCGTGCTGGCGGCCACCCGCGACGATCCCGAACTCAAACGGGCCATCGCCCGCGTGCTGCATGCACAGGTCAAAGGTGCGCGGGATCGGGAGATACTGGGGCTGCCGCCTCTGGCTCAACCTGAGGTAACCTGAGCCAACCTGCGGGTTGCCTCGGGCGCCGTTCGGGGTATCCTCTCCATCCTTTGACGGATGGAGGATGCCCGATGGCGTGCAAGCATTTGACCTTGACCGGACGCGAGTACGAGGGTGGCGTGGTGTGGTCCTGCCCCGACTGTGGCCCTGTCGCCTATTCCCGCGGCGGCGGCCTGCTGGTGGATATGGGCGCCTCGCGCCGTGGCGCCGCCCATTCCGACCTTGTGGAGGTCGCTGGCGAGGAAGAGGCAGCCCGCATCATGGATGCGGCCTTCGGCGCCGATTGGCGATCCAAGTAGGGGATGGCGGGGCCTACGCCCCGCCGCCGCCTCACGCCTTGCCGTCGAGGGCGGCGACGGCACGCCCGCATGCGTCAATCTGGTAGCCCACCTCTTGGAGGACAACACATAGGGACTCCATAGCACTGCATACGGCGATTGCCTGTTCCTCCGATTTTTCCTCCTTCGGCAGTCGGAAATACGCCTCACATGCAGTCAATATTTCGACTGCCTTTTCTGGAGATTTCCGCAGTGTATGCAGTCTTTCTGCCTCCACTTTTGCCTTCATAAACTGCCTATATTCCTCGCGTTCCTCCTCGGTCATCTTGGCGAGGACCGGCTCCGGGGCACCGTTCCACGTCGCCCTCATACGACCGATACTCGTGAATTTGCTTCGCTTTTTCTCCGCGTCGTAGCTCCACCGGATGAACTCAAAGACGATTCCTTCCTTCGTCTGAACGGTCTTGATCTGCACTGAACTCTCCTCTCTATAGGCAGTCTCGAATGTAGCCGCACTGCATATTTCAGACGATAACGACTGCACATGCAGGCGGATGTACACCCGCATAGCAGGACTGCCTATTCTCGGAAGTTTGCATCTCGCCAGCCGCGAAAGCGACTGCATGTGCTACTGCACTCGCAGGCACGCCCCGCCCGCGTTGGGGCGGCGGCGGCTCAGAGGCGGAGATTTTCGGGGCCGACGGCGGCCACACGGCCGAGGATGTGGCTCCTCAGCTTGTCTTCCGCCCCGTCAGGTGGGTCTCCACGGACGGCGCCAGCCGCCCCCCTTGGAACTCTATCAGCAAGTGTACGATCGTTGTCATCACTGGATTTTTTGACCATCGTCCACTTCGGAGCACGCCACTTTTCGAACTCGCCAGTCTCCGGGTTGTGGCCGGTGTCCTCGAACCCGATCCACCTACGGCCCATTTCGCCGTAGCGGTTGGCGGCCTCCTCATACATCCCTCTCAGCCGCTCGGCTGGGCGGCTCAGGCGGCCCGTTTCCTCGTCGATGGCGACGGCCCCTAGGGCGATGAGCGCATCTCCCCACAGGCCTGCCGCTTCGGCGCTGCGCTCGCGCCACCCGTCCTTGTCGCCCGCAAGCCTGGCCTGCTTGGCCGCGTCGGCGACCTCCGAGGCCCGATGCATGATCTCCCGTGCCCGCTGTGCCCGCTCAGGCATCTCGGCGGCGGCCTCGGGGTGAGCCGACAGCACCTTTTGCCATATCCGTTGCATCCCATGCACGCCATGCAAAGCGTACCGCCTCACGGCCGCTTCCGACATCAGTTCGACCACGACCAGATTGCCGTCGGCGTCCATGCCGAGCAGGTCGATGCGGCCGCCGTGGTCAGTAGTGATCTGCGTGCCCAGCACCAGGATGTCCAGGCCGATGAGCGACGGGTCCTTCTCGACCCAGCCCTCGATCAGCGCCTCGTTGTCCAGCCGCTTGCGTGCGACCGGCACCAGATCCTGGCCAGCAATGCGATAGCGACGTCAACCTGCCCTCCTGCGCCCCAGCGCTCCAGCGAGAGCGCTACGGTCGCGCAATGCGGGCGGACTAGCAAAGGGCTGCATGGATACTTAAGGTTAGGACGTCGCCATTGCGGCCTCACTCCGCGCGGCGACAAATGCAGACCATGACCACCTCCGAAGTCACGACGACTTTGACGCGCTCGATCTCGAGGGTTCCGCTGAATGTGAAAGGCAAGGCTCAAACATGCCGAATCGCAGGCCTTCGGCCCAGGCTGACAAAGGCCACAGCATCAAGTTCAACTGACTGGGGTTTGTGGGGAGGATGAGCCGGCGAGATCACGTCACACGCACTCTCATCAACCTCAAGAACGATTGGTCAATCTCCCTTCCCACAAAACCCAACCGGTTACAGCGCTTTCCTGTGATTGGTTGTGGGGGCGCAGCACCCCAATCAGACGGAAAGTTAGTAGCTCCTCCCCTCATTCCCATCGGCGCTGACCAACTCAGGCTTTCTGATGCCATAATATACGGCATTCCGCTCTGCCTGGGCACACCATTGGCTTTCTGCTTGAGCCGGGTCCAGCATTGGCATGTGCATGGCGGCCACTCGCTGGAGCACAGTGCGGGCAGTAATATCGCCAGCCAAATCGGCGATGAAGGCGCGACGGCGTAAGATCGCCAAGATTAACTCGGCCTCCTGGTGATCGTCGGCATGACTGTAGAGCGCCGCTTCAATACAGGCTAGAGCGGTGAAATCCAAATCCCCCAGCATGCGGGCCCGCTCCAAGTCCAGGGCGCGATCCAGGTTGGTCGGTGTGTGATCACTGGTCATGGCGAACACCCGCAATCCGGCTTTAATTCCTCGCTCGTACTCGGAGCAAGCCAAGGTGTCAACCTCGTCCAGGTAGGTCCGTGTGGCGTCCATCAAGCCATCATCCATGGCTTTAAATGCCTTGTCCAAGAGCACTACCACCTGCGGATTGGGCGAAGGAGGGAATGCGCAGAAATAGCGGTACGGTGTCGGATAGGACCGCGCGACGTCCGGGTCCAGGCCACCAGCCAGAGGCCGGAAAGCGTGGGCAAGCTCAGCAATCTGCCCACCCCAACTTTCCAACCGGTCAACCAAAGGGGCGGCGATCGGGGCCGGATCAAGCTGGGCCGCCAATGCCGTGACTAGATGTCCTGCCCAGGCCTGGCTGCGGGCAAGGTCGCCAGATTGCACCACGTGCCACAACTGAGCCTCAGACACGATAGCTGGGTCGGAGACCCCATCGACATCCGCGAGCAACTCCGCGAAACTGCCGTCGGCCTGGTCCAGCCGCCCCGACTGCGCGCAGGCCACCCCGTGAAGATACAAGGCCAAGGCCCGTTCGTCAGGCTGCAGGTTGGGGTAATCAAGGACGTTCCTGGTCGCCCACCGTGCCTCGTTGGGCTCATGGGCCGCCAAGGCATGCTCCCCAAACAATAAGCCGAGGCGGATAGCGGTCAGATCGGCTCCGTCAAAGCACTCCACGCCTACCCCGAATAGCAAGTTGCGCTGTTCATTGCCCAGGACGGTTGCCGTCGTGGGAACAGAACAGTGCTTTCCTTCCCAAGGTAGTCCCCCGCTCTCTCTTGCCTTCGCCACTTCCGCTTCCATGGCGGCTACATGCCTGGACACTATGGCGTGAGAGAAAACAATCAGATAAGGCTGGGCCTGGGGGATGCCCATGGTGATAAGCAGTCTCCTTGCCACTTCACAGGCGTTAGCGAGGAATGGCTTTGTTCCGAGCGAATCCAGCGACGTTGCCATCTGGCTCAACCCCTCGCTGATTTGGCCGATCTTAAGAGTGCTGGCTGCCAGAAGGACTTCCGCGATGATCACGGCATCGCCCCTGCGATTGATCATGGCTCGGTCGCGGGCCTCGTTCAGCAACCGTTTTGCAGTCCATATCTCATTTCGTTCAAGGTGATAGGCAGCTAGGCGTAGCCGCCCCTCGATGGCGGCCGCGCAGATGCCCAGCCTGTCCGCAATCGTGACCACTCCCTCAGCCAGGGGCAGGCAGCGGAGGATGTTATCAAACCGGAAGTGGTGGTCCAGGATGTTGCCCAGAGCCAGTAGAAAGTTTTCCACATGGCCCGCCGTGTAGGCGTACACCAGGGACTGCTGAAACGCCTTGAGGGCTTTGTCGCAGTCCCCGCCAACCACATATACCAAGCCAAGTTTACCATACGCGGTCGATAGGTTGCTGGACATATCGTCCATGAGGGCACTGAAGCGGGGCGCTTCTGCGACCGCGACCCTGTAGATGTCGATGCAGCCATTGAGCATCTTTTCGGCATGGCCTCGCTGTCCGTGTTCTTCCGCGACAATCGCCGCAGCCTGGAAAAAGGTCGTGACAGCAAAGTCCGTCAACGGTCGCTCAGCAATCGGAATGTCTGCTTGGTTTGAGGCCATGCGCAATAAGGCGGTGACCAGCGCTCCGCGGCGCCGTCCCCAGGTGCATTCAAGGGACAACAGAAAACTGGCCGCAGCCCACTTGCCAATGTACAGCTCCCGGGACCAAGCATCCATCACCCGGTGCAGGGCCTCCATGGCGTTCCGGCCAGAATGCCTAACGGAGACAGGGGCTAGCCCTAGGAGCTGTGGACACTTAGCGCATCCATAGGATGATCGCGGCGATAGTGACGACGGCGCCGTAGTTGGCTGCCGTCTTCTCATATCGAGTTGCGACGCGGCGGAACTGCTTGAGCTTGCTGAAGCAGCACTCGACGAGG
>JACMKT010000247.1 GCA_014380005.1 Rhodospirillales bacterium | reverse complement strand
GCGAAGCCCTTGCCGGCGTCACCGGCGCGGGCCGCTTCGATGGTGGCGTTCAGGGCCAGCAGATTGGTCTGGCTGGCGATATCGTTGATCAGGCTGACCACCTCGCCGATGCGAACGGCGGATTGGGACAGGCCTTCCACCAGCTGATTGGTGCGCTGGGCTTCCGTCACCGCTTCGCTGGAGATGGTGGAGGATGCCTGGACCTGACGGCTGATTTCGCGGATGGAGGAGGACAGTTCCTCGGCGGCGGTGGCCACGGTGGCGACGTTGGCCGAGGCCTGCTCGGCGGCGGCGGCCACGGAGGTGGCTTGGCCCGAGGCCGATTGCACCGCGCCGGACACGGTCTGCGCCGCGCCTTCCAATTGGCCGGCGGCGGCGGTGATGTTACCGGCAACGCGCTTGACGCTGCCCTCGAACCCATCGGCCACCTTCAGCAGGCCGGCGCGGCGTTCGGCTTCGGCTTGCACCTTCATGGCCTCTTGCGATGCGCGCAGCCGGTCGGCTTCAGCGGCGCCATCGCGTAGCACCGCCACTGCCTGGGCCAATTGACCGATCTCGTCATGGCGGTTGGTTTCGGGCACGGTGACCGCAAAATCACGGTCCGCCAACCGCTTGGTCACCGCCACCAGACGGATGACACCGCCACCGATGCTGCGGGCCAGGGCCACCACCAAAGCGATGCCCGCGATCAGCACGACGGCGAAGATGGCCGAGAAGCGCAGGGCGACGGCGCGGAACTCCCCATCCACATCGTCGATATAGATGCCGGTGCCGATCACCCAGTTCCACGGTTCGAAGGCGATTGCGGTGGCGACCTTGTCCACCGGGATGTCCGATCCGGCGCGGGGGAATTGATAGAACACCGGCTTACCACCAGCCTGAACCAACTGGCGGATGAAGGGAACGCCGTTGGGGTCCTTCATGTCGATCATGTTGCTGCCCTCGCGCTCGGGCTTGGGCGGCAGCAGCACGTTGGTGCCGTCACCGGCATAGACGAAGAAGTACTCGACCTTTTCGTAGCGCACGCCGCGCAGGGCTTCCTTGGCCATGGCGCGGGCGGTGACATCGTCGAACTCGCCGGCCTTGGCGCGGGCATGGAACGAGGCGACCACACCGCGCGCCACTTCCGACAGATTGCGCACCTTGGCGATGCGGTCCTCGACCATGGTGTCACGCAATTGCGACAGCGCCACCCCTGCCAAGATGACAAACCCAACGGCGGTCAATACAGCCGTGGACATCAACTTGCCCGCGATACCAAGTTTGATCATCTCTTCACGCCCCGGAACGGCAAAGGTCCAGTATAGCGCATTAAAGGCTAATATATACTGCGGAAGAACACATCATACCAAAGGCGGAGACTACTCGCCCAATACGGACCATAGGAATTCGCGGCCAACCTTGACCCGGCGCTGGTCGCCATAGGCGATGATGTCGGCGGTGGCGTAGGTTTCGCCCCAGTTGTCCGGCAGGAACGAGCCGGTGCCGACCAAATCCAAGGGCGCGCGGGCATAGGCCATGACCTTGCATTTGGCCGGGCCGAAACCGCTGGAGCCGACCAGACGGACGGCCTCGAAACCGGCCTTGTCCAATTGCTCGCGCATGTGCCAGATGGCGGCGGCGGACACGCCGGTGCCCACCAGAGTCTTCAACTCGGCCTCGGTGCGATAGCCGCGAATGGCCTTGGGCACATGGCGTTCCAGCACGGCATAGGAGGTCTGCGGGTCCAGCCCTTCCAGGAAACGCCCGCCATGGGTGTCCAGGCGGACGCTGATCCGCCCGGCGGCGGCCATCTCGGGGAAGCGGCGGCAGACGGCCAGGGAATCGGTGACCTCTTGGCCGAAGAAATCGGGCAGGATGATGAGGTCATCATGGGGATAGGTCTCGGCGAACATCTCCGCCGCCCGCAGGGTGGACCCCGCATAGCCGATCAGGGAATGGGGCATGGTGCCCTTGCCCGACGAGGTGCCGAAATAGGGTGCGGCAAGGTCGGTGGACGAACCGACGAAGCCCTGCGCCCCCATTGCGCGGCGGGCGGCTTCCGAACCCACGCTGGCGGCATAGGCCATCATCTCGTGCATTTCCGCCCCGGCGCAGTGACGCGCGTCCATGGCCAGGAAGGCCACATGGGGCAGATCGACGCACATTTGATAGGCGTTATAGGCGGCGACGCAGGCGGCGCCCAGTTTCTGCAAAACTATGGTTTCGCATTCGGACAGATGCATGAACGAGCCGCGGATGACCAGCATGGGCTCGCCGGCGCCGACCCAGGCGCCTTCCTCGAAGCGGGTCTGGATGTCCACGGTCTGGCCGCGTTCAGCCATGACCGCTTTCAACCACTCCACCGCCAAGCCATGGGCCGCCAGCACCGGGCGGCGCATGAAGACCGCATAGGTGACTATTACATCCCCGTATCGGCCGACGATTTCCTTGGTGCGCTTGAAGTAATGGTCGGTCAAGCGGGGGATATCGTCGGCCAAGGGGATCATCTGAGGGAAGCCTTTCGTTTCGCCAATTGCTGGACCCGCTCGCCCTTGAGGGCGTCGGCCATGAGGAAAGCCAGCTCCAACGCCTGATTGGCGTTGAGGCGGGGGTCGCAGAAGGTGTGGTAGCGGTCGCCCAGGCGCGCTTCGGTCACCGCCTTGGTGCCGCCGACGCATTCGGTGACGTCCTGGCCGGTCATTTCGAAATGCACGCCGCCGGCATGGGTGCCCTCGGCCTTGTGCACGGCGAAGAAGGCGCGCACTTCGGCCAGGATGCGGTCGAACTCGCGGGTTTTGTAATTGCCGGCCTTAACGGTGTTGGCGTGCATGGGATCGCACGACCACACCACCTTGCGGCCTTCACGCTCCACCGCACGGATCAGCGCGGGCAGCTTTTCCTCGATCTTCTCGGCACCCATGCGGGTGATGATGGTGATGCGGCCGCCTTCGTTCTCGGGATTCAGGGCGTCGATCAGGCCCAGCAGATCGTCCGGGGACATGCCGGGTCCGGCCTTGAAGCCGATGGGGTTCTTGACGCCGCGCAGGAATTCCACATGGCCGGCATCCAGTTGGCGGGTGCGCTCGCCGATCCACAGCATGTGGGCCGAGCAATCGTACCAATCGCCCGAGGTGGAATCCACGCGGGTCAGCGCCTGCTCGTAGGGCAGCAGCAGGGCTTCGTGCGAGGTGAAGAAGTCGGTCTCGCGGATTTGCGGGGTGGTCTCGCTGGTCAGGCCGCAGGCTTCCATGAAGGCCAGGGTCTCGGTCAGACGCGCCGCCAAATCCTCGTACAGCTTGCCCTGCAGCGTGTCCGAGACACAGCCCAGCGTCCACGCATGCACCTTGTGCAGATCGGCGTAACCGCCCTGAGCGAAAGCGCGCAGCAGGTTCAGCGTCGCCGCCGATTGGTTATAGGCGCGCAGCATGCGCGCCGGGTCGGGAATGCGGTCTTCGGCGGTGAAATCCGGGCCGTTGATGATGTCGCCGCGATAGCTGGGCAGCTCGACACCGTCAAAGGTTTCCGTATCGGCGGAACGGGGCTTGGCGAACTGGCCGGCCATGCGGCCCACCTTGACCACCGGCATGGCGGCGCCATAGGTCAGCACCACGGCCATCTGCAGCAGCACACGGAAGGTGTCGCGGATGTTGTTGGCACGGAATTCCTGGAAGCTTTCGGCGCAATCGCCGCCCTGCAGCAGGAACGCCTTACCCTCGCCCACATCGGCCAGGGACGCCTTCAGGCGGCGGGCCTCGCCGGCAAACACCAGGGGCGGATAGATCGACAGGGTCTCTTCCACTTCGGCCAGCTTGGCCTTATCGGGATAGGTAGGAACCTGCACGATCGGTTTCGCGCGCCAGCTGTCGGGCGTCCACACTGCGGCCATCGAATCCTCTGCACATCAACGTTAGGCATTCTCGCAAGCGCGAGATGCGAAGCGTTCTCTATATAACTATGGCACAAAGATTTCCAGCCTTGCGACAAGCGCACGCGTTAAGGTTAGGATGACAGTCATGACCACCAGCGACGACCGCCGCACCCATTGGCAAAAAGTCTGGACCACCAAGCCGCCGGAAACGGTGAGCTGGCACCAGACCGCCCCTACCCTATCGCTCGCCCTGATCGAGGCGGCGGGGCTGCGCAAAGATGCCGGCGTGGTGGATGTGGGCGGCGGCGCCTCGGAACTGGTGGACCGGCTCAGCGAACGGGGCTGGGTCCATCTGGCCGTGCTGGACGTGTCGGAAGCCGCCCTGAACCATGCGGTCGAACGCCTGGGACCGCTGGCCGACGACATCACCTGGATCGAATCCGACGTGCTGGAATGGCGCCCGGTGCCCGGCCTGTTCGAGCTGTGGCACGACCGCGCCTGCTTCCACTTCCTGACCGACGAGGGCGACCAGCGCAAATATGCCGAGGTCATGGCCACCGCCTTGGTCCCCGGCGGCATGGCCATCATCGCCACCTTCGCCATGGATGGGCCGGAGACCTGTTCGGGCCTAACGGTGGAGCGGCCCGACGAAGAGAACTTGGCCCGCGTACTGGGTCCGCAATTCGAATTGATGGACCAATTGACCGAGAATCATGTCACCCCCGGCGGCGCTGTCCAGAAGTTCAGCTGGTGGGTATGGCGCCGTTTATAATTGACGCATGAACAGTTATTCATCACCGAGACGTTGGGGTGACTAGGGCGCGATGCCCTAAACTATTTCTTGGCCCTCGCCGGGCACGCGCCTTCGCGCGCTTGACCGCGGCCTCAATGGCCGCTGATCGCGCCGTGCGTCAAGTTGACGCTCGGCGCTCTAATCTAACGCCAAATCGGCTTACCCAGATCGATGGTGTTTTCCTTGGTCAGCGCGCCGGCGCCGGCGCCGACGGCGCCACCGATGATCGCGCCTTGGACCGGCGCCCCCAACATCAGACCACCCAGAGCACCGACACCGGCACCGATGCCGGCGCCGCTGAGAGCGCGGTCACCGGTGGAGCTGCCACACGCACTCAGGGTCAGGGCCGAAACGATCAGGGCAGTAGTAAGAAAAACGTTCATGGTACACCTCTTGAACAAAGCAAAATGCATTACTACTATTAATGGACAATGCTTATTTTAATGCGTTATCAATCGAACGCCCCGCCTTCTCCAGCGGCCCCGGTGGGGATATGATATCTTTTACTTCTTGGGCGGCCTGATCAACCGCCATGCCGGCCTTTTCGGCCGGCCCTTTGTCTTCGCAGGCCAGCAGCGGCATGACGCAAACAAAGACGAGCGTGATATTGCGAATGGTGCGCTTCATGGCGAGACCCCCGGTCATTTCACGATCAGATCATTGTTCACGTATTTGACGCCCTCGACGGCGCGGGCGACGGCTTCGGCGCGGCCAATCATTCGCTGGGTATCGACGAATCCGCTCAATTGAACCGTGTCTTTGTAGGTCGTGACATGGATTTGCAGCACCTTCAATTCGTCATCCTGCATGATGGCGGCCTTAACCTTGGTCGTAATTGCAGAATTGTCGATGTACTGGCCGGCACTTTCACTTGTCTGCGTCTGAGCACAAGCAACCAGAGGAGAGATTGCTGCAAAAACAGCCAGGACAGCAATAGTCTTTATTACTTTATTCATTGACTTGTTCCTAAAAACTTAAACCTGCGATTAACGCAGAATTATTTCGATACGGCGGTTCTGGAGGTCCTGAATGCCATCTTCGGCCGCCGATAACTGGCTGCCCTGTTCGGCCGTGACCTTATACCGGCGAACGCTCGAAATGACTCCTCCAGGCTTGCCAAGGCGCGGCAGTCGTGAATCACTGGGTTTCCACCAAATGGAGGGGGGAAGCCATGTCGAGTGGGATCAAAATATCGGAAGGGATGTCGGCAGGTGAG
>JACMKT010000246.1 GCA_014380005.1 Rhodospirillales bacterium | reverse complement strand
GATGTCCACCACGGTGTTGACCGCGCTCAGCATGTATTCGCGCGGGTTCTCGTCGTAATCCACAAAGGTCTGCGGCAGCACGCGTTCATCGCGGGCCGAGCAATCCACGGTGACGCTGGACGCATCCTTGACCCGGTTCAGACGGAAAATGCCAGCCTCGACCGGCATCCATTCCATGCAATGCACCAACCAGCGCGGCGTGATGCTCGCCATCTGGGGAACGGTCTTGGTCGCATTGGCAAGCTGCCGCGCGGCAACATCACCCAGGGCCGTCGGAGCGGCAAATGTATACATGCCTCCTGGTTCGGGCAGGAGGATGACTTTCGCCGCAAGGACCAACCAGAAGTAATGGAGTGGGGATACCGCTTTTATCCACGATAGCGGCATCCTATCCGCCATAACGGATATTACCCCAGCGCCTCCACCAGATCGGCGAACAGATCCTCGGTCGCCTCCAGCCCGACCGACAGCCGCAGCAGGTCGCGCGGCACCGGCGAGCCCGGCCCCTCGATGCTGGCGCGGTGTTCCACCAAACTTTCCACCCCGCCTAGCGAGGTCGCCCGTTTCCACACCTTGAGGCGGGCCGCCACCGCGATGGCGTCATCCTCGCCACCGGCCACCCGGATGGACAGCATGCCGCCGAAACCGCCGATCATCTGGCGCTTGGCGATGGCGTGGCCGGGGAATGACGGCAAGCCGGGATACAGCACTTCGGCCACCTTGGCATGGCCCTCCAACTGTTCGGCCAGGGCTTGGGCGCT
Organism: Rhodospirillales bacterium; assembly: GCA_014380005.1. Classification (GTDB taxonomy): domain Bacteria; phylum Pseudomonadota; class Alphaproteobacteria; order Rhodospirillales; family Magnetospirillaceae; genus Magnetospirillum. The sequence continues at coordinate 20,640 of JACMKT010000246.1, read as the reverse complement.
GTCGCATTGCCAGCGCATTCGGGCGAACAGGGTGCGCATGCCCCGCTGCAACAGCCACGCCTCGAACGGCCCCAGCACGCCGCCGATCTGCACCTGCACCGATTTGATGCGGGCCCAGAAAGCATCATCCGCTGCGGTAGTCAGCGTGCCGGCGACCACGTCGGAATGGCCGTTAAGATATTTGGTGGCCGAGTGCATGACGATGTCGGCACCCAAGGCCAGCGGCTTGGTCAGCACCGGGGTGGCGACGGTGGAATCCACCACCAGCTTAGCACCGATGCCGTGGGCCAACTCGGCCATGGCGGCGATGTCGGTCACCGACCACAGCGGATTGGCCGGGCTTTCCACCCAGACCAGCTTGGTCCGTCCCGGCTGCAACGCCGCCCGCACGGCATCGAGATCGCCGGTCTCCACCGGTTCCACCTCCAGCCCCCAGCGGGTGGCAAATCCCAGCAGCCAGGACCGCAACGCCCAATACATCACCTTGGGCACCAGCACGTGATCGGCGGGATCAAGCGCCTGGAACACCGCCGTCGCCGCCGCCATACCGGACGCAAACAGCAAAGTCTGGGAACCACCTTCCAGCGCCGTCAGCGTATCGGCGGCGGCATCATAGGTGGGATTGTCGGCGCGGGAATAGCAGCGCCCGCGCGCATAGCCCAGATCCGTATCCCGTTCATAGGTGGTCGAGGGGTGGATGGGGGGAATGATCGCCCCCGTCGCCTCATCCACACCGCCCAGCGCATGGGCGGCTAGGGTTTCCGGCTGTAACAGCCAATCAGCCATGGGCCTTGACCGCGAGTGTCAGCACCGGCGGCTTGGCCAGGGTCTGGAACACCACGCAATAGCGCTCGGTCAGCTTTGTCAGCTGGTCGATGCGGTCCTGCGGCTCGGTGGTGTCCAGATGGAAGGCCAGACGGATCTCGCGGAAGCCCACCGGCGCATCCTTGGCGACGCCCAGGGTGCCGCGGAAATCCAGATCGCCCTCGGCGGAAACGCTGCCGCCTTTGAGATCAAAACCGATGGCGGTGGCGACCGCCTTCAAGGTGACACCGGCACAGGCGACCAGGGCGTCCAGCAACATGTTGCCCGAGCAGGCAAAAGCGCCGGTGCCGCCGGTGGCGGGGTGCAGCCCGGCGGCGACCAGGGCCTTGCCGGTCTCGACCCGGCAGACCACATCATCGGCATCCAGTTCGCCCTTGGACGACAGGGTGATGACGGCGGAATCGGGAGCGGCCTTGTATTGGTCCTTCAGCGGCGCCTGTACGGCGCGCAGATCATCGGCGTTCATGCTTGTTCCTTGGCAAGGGTGTCTTGGCGACGGCTGACAATGTCGTCCACCACGGCAGGATCGGCAACCGTCGAAGTGTCGCCGAAATTCTGAAAGTCATTGGCCGCCACCTTGGTCAGGATGCGCCGCAGGATCTTGCCGGCGCGGTTCTTGGGCAAGGCCGGTGCCCATTGGATCACATCGGGGCTGGCGATGGGGCCGATGCGGGCGCGCACCCAATCAACCACCTCTTTGCGCAATTCCTCGGATTCGGCAATGCCGTCCTTCAAGGTGACATAGGCGAATACGCCTTGGCCCTTGAGGTCGTGGGGATAGCCCACCACCGCCGATTCGGCCACGGCGGGATGGGACGAGATGGCGCTTTCCAACTCCACCGTGCCCAGGCGATGACCCGAGACGTTGATGACGTCGTCCACCCGCCCGGTGATGCGGTAATAGCCGTCAGCGTCGCGCATCACCCCGTCACCGGTAAAGAAACGACCGGGATACGGCGCGAAATAGGTCTGCACGAAGCGGGCATGGTCGTGCAGGATGGTGCGCGCCTGCCCCGGCCATGAGCCCCGGAAGCACATATTGCCGCTGGCCTCGCCCTCCAGCGTATTACCCTCGGCATCGACCACTTCGGGGCGGATGCCGAAATAGGGCTTGGCCGCCATGCCCGGCTTGTTGGCGACGGCGCCGGGAATGGGCACCAGCAGCACGGCGCCGGTTTCGGTCTGCCAATAGGTATCGACGATGGGACAACGCCCGCCGCCGATAACGCTGTGATACCAGCGCCATGCCTCGGGATTGATGGGTTCGCCCACCGACCCCAGCACCCGCAGGGAGGACAGATCATGCTTGGCTACCGGCCCCTCGCCTTCCCGCATGAGCGAGCGCAGGGCGGTGGGCGCGGTGTAGAAGATGTTGACCCGGTAATCCTCGATTATGGACCACCAGCGCGAGGAATCCGGCCAAGTGGGCACGCCCTCGAACATAACGCTGGTGGCGCCGTTCAGCAGCGGGCCGTAAATCTTGTAGGTGTGGGCGGTGACCCAGCCGACATCGGCGGTGCACCAGAACACGTCGCCCTCATGCCAATCGAAGATCACACGCCACGAGGTGCCGGCATGGACCAGATAGCCGCCGGTACTGTGCACCAGCCCCTTGGGCTTGCCGGTGGAGCCCGAGGTATACAGGATGAACAGCGGGTCCTCGGCCCCCACCTCCACCGGCGGGCAATAGGCCTCGGCTGTCGCCACCGCCTCGTCATACCACAGGTCGCGCTCGGCGGTGAACGGCACCTGGGCGCCCGAACGGCGCACCACCACCACATGGGCGACCGAGGGCTGGCCGGCCAGCGCCACATCGGCATTGCGCTTCAACGGCACCACCCGTCCGCCGCGATGGCCTTCATCGGCGGTGATCAGCACCTTAGCGCCAGCATCCTCGATGCGGTTGGCAAGGGCCTCGGCGGAAAAGCCCGAGAACACCACCGAATGCACCGCGCCCAAGCGGACACAGGCCATCATGGCGACGATGGCTTCCGGGATGACCGGCAGATAGATGGTGACCACGTCACCCTTGGCGACGCCCAGGCCCTTGAGCACGTTGGCGAGGCGGTTGACCTTGTCGGCCAACTCGCCCCAGGTCACCGTGCGGCGCTCACCCGGCGCGTCGCCCTGCCACAGGATGGCCAGCTGGTCCGCCTTGGCCGGCAGATGGCGGTCGATGCAATTGACCGAGGCGTTCAGGGTGCCGTCGGCGAACCAGCTTATGCGCAGATCGTCGGCGGCGAAATTGGTGTCGCTGACTTGGGTGAACGGGCGCGTCCAATCCAGGAACGCGGCCTGTTCGCGCCAAAAACCGTCATTGTCGTCCAGGGATTGGCCATACAGGCGGTCATACTCCGCCCCATCCACATGGGCATGGGCGGCAAAGCCCGGGGGAACCGGGAAAACATCGTCTTGGGGCATGGGGCTCTCAGATGGCGGCGGCAGGGAAGATTTCATCGCCGCTGGGGCGACGGCTGGCATGGTCCAATTCGCCCAGCAGCTTGTATTTCCACGCCAGGAATTCCGGGTCCAGACGATCACGCGGACGGGCCAGCGGCGGCTTCACTTCCGCGCGGATGCGGCCCGGATTGGGCTGCATGACCACGATACGGTCGGCCAGGAACAGGGCTTCTTCGATGTCGTGGGTGACCAGCACCATGGTGGGGCGATCGTAAGCCCACAAATCCAGCAGATGTTCCTGCAAATCGCTGCGGGTTAAAGCATCCAGGGCCGAGAACGGCTCGTCCAGCAACAGCACCTTGGGCCGCCCCACCAGGGCGCGGGCCAATGCCACACGCTGGGCCTGACCGCCCGACAGCTCGCGCGGCCAACAGCCCGAATGGGAGGCGAGGCCGACACGGGCCAGGGTCTCGGATACCCGCGCCTTTTGTTCGGCGGCGGGCAGATGGCGGATACCGAAGGCGACGTTGTCGTCGATGGTCAGCCACGGCATCAGCCGGGGCTCCTGGAACACCAGTCCGATTTCCGCGCGCGGCGCCACCACCGGCGTGCCGTCCAGCTCGACCCCGCCCGAGGTGGCCTTGTCCAGGCCCGCGACCAGCCGCAACAGAGTGCTTTTGCCGCAGCCCGAGCCGCCGACGATGGCGAGGATCTCGCCTTCTGCCACGGCAAGGTCCAGCCCGGCCAGGGCCAACAGGCCGTTGGGATAACGCTTGTCCACATGGGTGATGCTGAGCATGGCCTTACTCCGCCGGCTTGAAGGAATCTTGCCACGTCAGGAACCGGGCCGAAACTCCAGCCAACAGCCAGTCGGTCAGCTTGCCCAACACGGCAAAGGCGGTGATAGAGGCCAGGATGACCGCCGGCCGGCCGGTCTGTTGACCGTCCACCAGCAGGAATCCCAGGCCCTCTTCGGCGCCCATGAACTCTGCCGCCACCACGAACATCCAGCCCAGACCCAGGCCGGACCTCAGCGAGATGATGTAGATAGGCAAGGTCGCCGGCAGCAGGATGCGGGTGATCATCTCGCGGTGGCTGAAACGGAAGATGCGCCCGACCTCCACCAGCTTGCGGTCCACCCCCTGGATGGCGCCCGACAGGCTGAGATAGATGGGGAAAAACACGCCCACCGCGATCAGGATCACCTTCGATGTCTCGAAGATGCCGAACCACAGGATGAACATGGGCACCCAGGCGATGGAGGGGATATTGCGCAATGCCTGAAGTGCCGGGTCGATCAACCGGCGCACCGGCGTCCAATAGCCGCTGACCGCTCCCAGCACCGTGCCGGCCGCCACGCCGAAGCCGAAGCCCAGCGCTACCCTTTGCAGGGTGGCCAGCACATGGCCGGTCAACTCGCCGGTCTTGGCCAGCCCCACCAGGGTGCCGATGACCTTGGATGGCGTCGGCAGCAGGCGGCCATCGGCCCATTTCAGCGCAACGGCAATCTCCCAGGCGAGCGCAAGACCCACCGGCAGGATGAAGCCGATCAGCCAATTGGCGGTGATCGGCTTCCAGCGCGCAGGTTTTGACCTCACTTGACGCCAAGTTTGGAGACGAAGGACGCGTCCACCAGGGCGGCAGCCACTTCGGGCACGTTCACATCAGCGGGAACCACACCGGCCTGCTGGAGCGCAATACCGGCGCCCTCGATAGTCTTCTGCTGGCGCGGGCCGATGGCGGCGGTGGAAAGGTCCGTGCGTTCAAGCTGACGGGCGGCGACGGCGTCGTTCAGCTTGGCCTGCTCGGTGATGATCTTCTTCAACTCGCCCGGATTGGCGATGACGAAGGCGCGGGCCTTTTCATAGGCCTGGATCACTTTGGTCACCAATTCGGGATGATCCTTGGCAAAATCCTCGCGGGTGTTGAGCACGCCCCAGGTGTTGATCTCGGCATTGCGATAGAAGATGCGGGCGCCGTCATCCAGTTCGGCTTGAGCCATCAACGGATCGAGGCCGGCCCAGGCGTCCACGTCGCCCTTGGCCAAGGCCAAGCGGCCATCCTGATGCTGCAACAGCACCACCTTAACGTCCTTCTCGGTCAGGCCGTTTTCCGCCAGGGTGCGGATCAGGAAGATGTGCGGGTCGGTGCCACGGGTGGCGGCGATGCGCTTGCCCTTGAGGTCGGTCACCTTCTGGATGGCGGAACCGCTTTGGGTGACCAGCGCCGTCCATTCCGGCTTGGAATAGACATAGACCGACTTCACCGGATTGCCGTTGATGCGCGCCAGCAGGGCGGCGGCACCGGCGGAAGAGCCGAAATCCAGGCCCTTGGCGTTCAGGAATTCCAGCGCCTTGTTGGAGCCCAGCGACTGAACCCAGCGCACCTTGATGCCGTCCTTGGCCAGTTCCTGCTCGAGCCAGCCCTTGTCCTTCAGCACCAGACTGACGGGATTATAATAGGCATAGTCGATCTTGAGCTCCTCGACCTTATCGGCCGCGAGAGCGCCCCCAGCCAGACTGAAAGCGGCCATCGCCGCGAGGCCGGTGCGGAAGGCGCGGCCCACTCCCGTGGAGCCCAAGAATTTTGCGAACGACATCAGCTTTCTCCACATTTCACAGCGTTATATGGTGTTTAATGTTAATTCCACATTGTCGCTGACCGATACCGAAGTCAATAGTCTATTTAATTCGTCTATTAATGCGCAGAACCGTTTGGGAATCGGCCTGGACGCCGACGTCCTGACCGGATCGGGATGCTGGCCCAGGGGGTCGAAATGGGGCTTGGGAACCTCAACGCGACGCGACAATAAGGCAGGGTGTCATATCCCCGCCCCATCGGTGAACAGCATGCTTTCGATGCGCTGCTCCAGCGCGCGGGCCTCTTCCACCGGCGACGGGCGGAACTCGTCGCGCACGCGTCCGGGATGGGGCGACAGCAGGACGATGCGCTGGCCGACGCGCACCGCTTCCTCGATGGAATGGGTGACGAACATCAGGGTGAAGTGGAACTCCTCCCACAGCCGCAACAGTTCCGACTGCATGGATCGGCGGGTCAGCGCGTCAAGCGCCGCGAACGGCTCGTCCATCAGCAGCATTTCGGGCTCCATGGCGAGCGCGCGGGCGATGGCGACGCGCTGCTTCATGCCGCCCGACAGGGTGTGGGGATAGGAATTCGCGAACTTGGTCAGGCCCACCTTGTCGATGTAAGGCAACGCCCGCTCTTCGGCCTCGCGCTTGGTCTTGGCCTTACCGCTGACCTTGAGCGGAAAGGCCACGTTGTCGAGCACGGTCTTCCACGGCATCAACTGGTCGAATTCCTGGAACACCATCACCCGGTCCGGCCCCGGCCCGGTCACCGGGCGGCCATTGACCAGAATGCGGCCCGAGGCCGGCGGGATGAACCCGCCGACGCTTTTCAGCAGGGATGACTTGCCGCAGCCCGACGGCCCCAACAGGACGAAACGCTCGCCGCGCTCCACCGAGAAGCTGACGTCCTCGGTGGCGGTGACCAGAGCCGCATGGGTCTGATAGCGCAGCGTCAGGGACTCGACCGCCAGCAGCGGCTGGTCCTGAAGGATACGGGCGGGCTCGGCCATGGTTACGACCCCGCGCTATTGTGCAGTTCGGGGAAGAACAGGTCTTTCCAGCTGTCGGCCTTGGCCTTGATCCCCCCGGTCCGGTAAAGGAAGTCGGCATATTTGATGACGTTCAACGGCACCGTGGTGAATTTGGCATCGGGGTCCTTGATGATGGACACCACCAAAGCCTCATCGACGCTGCTCTTTTCCTCTACCAAATGGATCTTGGCAGCGTCCACCGGGTTGGCCTGGATGAAGGCATTGGCTTCGTTCAGCGCGGCGATGAACGCATTGTAGACCTTGGGATTTTGCTCACGGAACGACGCCTTGGCCCAGGCCACGTTGAAGGTCACCGGCCCACCCAAAGCCTGATAGGAATCGGTGATCTTGCGGGCGTTCGGCAGCAACAGCTCCTGCTGCTGGAACGGCGGGCTGCCGAAATGGCCGGTCACCTCGGACTTGCCCGAGGCAAGCGCCGCATAAGCATCGGGGTGCTTGAGCGACACAGTGATGGCGTCCAACTTTTCGTGATTGCCCAGCCCGAATTCCTTTTCGGCAGCGATCTGCAGCGTAGCGGCCTGAATGGAGGACTTCACCGAGGGCAAGCCGATGCGGTCCTTGTCGGTAAAGTCCTTCAGGCTTTTGACGTTGGGGTTGGTGGTCACCAAGGCGATGGGCAGCGCGGTGACGGCGGCGACACCCTTGATGTCGAAATTGCCCCGCGTCTTGGCCCAGGCCGGCAGGAAGGCGCCGACGCCACCGGTGGCAATGTCGATGCTGTCCGACAGCAGGGCGTCATTGGTGGAACTACCGCCCGACAGAGTGACGAAACTGACCTTGAGGTCGTCAACGCCGGCGGCCTTGGCATGCTTTTCAAACAGGCCCTTGTTGCGGGCGACCTGAAGCGGCAGATAGCCGATGCCGAATTGCTGGCTGATACGCAACTCTTTGATTTCCGCGTGGACGGCGGTAGCGCTCAGGCTGACGGCCAGGGCCATACCGGCGATAAAAGTCCTGCGTCCGATCATTCTTGTTCCCCTTTGATGGTCTATTCTGCGGCAAACCGGTGCTCGGCCCGGCTCAGCAGCAATTGGGTGAGCGCCGCCAGTTGCGGCTTGATGTGAGGTACGGCGGTGGTTTCCTGGGCTTGTCCACGCCGGGGCGGGCCCAGGGTCACCAGCCCGGACACAGGCTGGCCCGAGGCGTCGAGCAGCGTGCCGTCGCCGGCCAAATCGTAGCCCGAACCGGTGCGGTCAGGCCGTGCCAAGCCGGCGGCAAGAAGCCCACGCTCCAGCGGGCCGGCGGCTTTGCCGAGCGGCGCGGCAGGGGGCGTGCAATTGATGAGATGGCCGAAGCGGCGGGCGCGGTTGAGCACCACGAAATCCGAAGCCACGGACACATACTCGACCCGCTCGGCTTCAATGCGAAGCTGCCCCTTGGCATGCCGCTCCAGCAGCAAATCTGCGGATTCGGCGGGCATGCGGTGGCGATGGACTTCCCAATAGGCTTTGAGATGGCGCCTGAAGCGATCCTGCTCGGCAGGCGGCAGCGCCCGCCACAGCCGGTCGATGACCGGGCGCAGGCCGTCCACGGCGCTGCGCCAGTCGGCTTGACCGGTGCGGATGGCGAAGCGAAAGCGGTGCAGCGCGTGGACGACGCCGCGCGCGGCATCCGCCTCGTCCAGCAACGGGGCAATGTCCTCGGACGCGCCATGGACACGGGACAATAATCCGTGGCGGGAAATGGCGGTGATTTGGCCGCGATGGCCCCGGGCATTCAGGCTGTAAATCATATCGACCATGGACAGGCCGGTGCCAACGATCAGCACCCGTTCGTCGCGCTGGATGCGGTCGAGTACACCCGGCGCCCACGGATCGACAATGAGGCGAGGCCCGCGTCCCTCCACCGGGAACGGCAGGCCGGGCGTGGCGAAGCCGGTTGCGAGTACCACCGAATGGGCGGCCAGTTCGCCATTGCCTAAAATCAGGCGAAAGCCATCGGCCTCGCGCTTCAGCCCCACCACACGGTCGTGATAACGGATGAAAGCCGGCCCGCCCGAGGCGAGCGCCTGGGCCCGGGATTCCTCAAACCGCGCCTGGATGTAATGGCCGAACAGGCGGCGCGGCAGATAGGTCTCGGCGCGGGCCGAGGCAGCCTGGGGCCAGCCCAAGCCGGGGCCATGGGCGCGCGCCCAGTCCAGGAAATCCAATGGCTCGTCCGGCCACGGGCTCATGCGGTCGGCAGGGACGTTGAGGATGTGCCAAGGCTCGGCGCCACCATAAGCAATGCCCAAACCAAGCTCGAGCCGGGGTTCCACCAAATGGATGGAAAACTTACCCCGCCCCGCCCGCAGCAGCGCGGTTGCCAGCGCAGTGCCGGAAAAGCCGCCTCCGATGATCGCGATGCTGTGGGTCATGCGGATATCCTCAGGCGCTGCGGTAAAGCTTGGTCATGACGAACTCGCGATGGCCCAGCACTTCGGCTGCGGTCAGGCGTCCATCGGCGGTGCGCAAGGTGATGTCGATCAGCCGTTCGCCCGCCTCGTCCAGGGTCAGCTCGCGCCGCAACAGGCCGGTGACGTCCAGATCGATGTGTTCGGACATGGTCCGCACCGTGCGCGGATTGGCGCTCAGCTTGACCACCGGCACGATGGGATTGCCGATGACGTTGCCCTGGCCGGTGGGGAACAGATGCACGGCAAAGCCCGCCGCCGCCTGCAAGGTCACGCATTCCGCCGCTGCCGACGAGGTGTCCATGAAGTAAAGGCCTGCCCCCTTGGCCGGCGCCTCGGCGGGTTCCAGCACGTCGATGAAGCGGGCCTTTTTGCCGATCTTCTGCAGATTGCCGAAAGCCTTTTCCTCGATGGTGGACAGGCCGCCTTCGATATTGCCCTTGGTGGGCTGGCTCTCGGACAGATCGTTGGTTTTGTTGGCAAGGATGAAGTCGTTATAGGCTGTCCAGGTCTTGAGGAACTTCTCGGCCACCTGGGGGGTGGCGGCGCGGTTGGCGCACACCTTTTCGGCCCCGGTCAGTTCCGACGTTTCGCCGAAGCAGGTGGTGGCGCCCCAGGCATCCGCCTTGTCGATGAAATTGCCGACAGTGGGGTTAGAGGCAAGGCCGGAGGTCGTATCGGACTCGCCGCATTTCACCGAGACCCATAATTCACGGATATGGGTTTCCTCGCGGCGCGTCTCGCTGGCCCAATGGACGAAATCCTTGGCGGCGCGCGAGGCGGCGGCGATGGTGGCGATGTCGCCGTTGCCCTCGATGGAGAAGCCCACCACCGGCTTGCCGGTCTTGGCGATGCCGTCCACCACACGGCCAGTCCAGCCGGGCTCGATGCCGATGACCACCACGGCGGCCACGTTGGGGTTGGAGCCGGTGCCGATCAGGGTGCGGAAATGCAGTTCCAAATCGGCGCCGAATTGCAGACGGCCATAATGGTGGGGCAGCGCCAGCGTGCCCTTGATGTTGTTGGCGACCGCCTCGGCAGCGGCGTTGGACAGGTCGTCCAGCGGCAGCACGATGACGTGGTTGCGCACGCCGACCCGCCCATTCTCGCGGCGATAACCCCAAAAGCTCTTGGACATTCCTACCACCGCTTAGTCTTGAGGTTTTGAACGTGGACATGGCCGCCGCGCGCCACCGGCGCCACAATGCGGCCGATGTCGTGGCCGTATTTCAGGATGGTGGCGTCGGTGCCGACGTCACCCAGCGCCACCTTGTGGCCCAAGGGAATGCGGTCCAGCGCCACCAGCTCGACGGTGGCATCGGTGTCCATGACCCAGCCCACCAGCGTGCGGCCGGCTTCGGCGGTTTCGACCACCACGACGCCGACATTGTCGGTCGATTCGTGGACAAGGAAATCCGGTGCTGACAAAGGAAGTCTCCTAACGCTGCATGCCCCATTTACGGACGGTGTGCTTTTCGATGGTGCGGAACACCAAGCCCTCGACAGCCAAGCCGATCAGGATGACGGTGCCCAGCCCGGCAAACACCGAAGCCGTTTCGAGACGGTTTTTGTTTTCAAAGATGAACCAGCCCAGGCCACCCGAGCCAGAGGCCACGCCGAACACCAGTTCAGCGGCGATCAGGGTGCGCCAGGCGAAGGCCCAGCCGATCTTGAGGCCGGTCAGGATGGCCGGAAACGCTGCCGGGATCAGGATGAAGGCGACGTAGCGCCAGCCCCTGAGGCCGTAATTGCGCCCGGCCATGCGCAAGGTCTCAGCCACCGAGGCAAAGCCAGCCGACGTGTTGAGCGCCAACGGCCAGAGCACCGCATGAACCAGAACGAACAGCAGGCTGGGCGTGCCCAGGCCGAACCACAGCAGGGCCAGCGGCAGCAGCGCAATGGCCGGCAGCGGGTTGAACATGGCGGTGAGCGTCGCCAGCAAATCCTCGCCCAGCCGGCTGGACGCGGCCAATCCCGCCAGGATGCCGGCCAGCACCACGCCGATGATGTAACCGGTCAGCAACACCTGCACCGAAGTCCACGCCTTCTTGAGCAGACCGCCGGTGGCGATGCCGTCCTTGAAGGCGATGGCGGTGTCGGTGAAGGACGGGAACATCAGCGGGTTGTTGGCCCACACCGCGTAGCCCTGCCAAAGTACCGCCAGCAGCACCAAGATGATGCCACGGCGGAAGGCGGCCATGTTGTAGGCGCGCTGCCACGGCGACAGCGGACGCTCGACCGGCTTGGCCGAGGCGGTGACCTCGGCGGAAGTGGCGTCGAACATCATGGACGCTCCTGCTGCGGCGCTGAGGGTTTGGCCGCGCGGGACAACCAGCCGGAAACGGACACCCGACACGAGGGAGAGAAGGTGTCCGGGCCGACTGGCGTCAACGCGCGGCCCGCCCAACCGATGCCGTCGTCCGTGACTTCGCCCAGACCGTCGAGAAGGCGATGCACGAACTTGAACACCAGGTTGGACAACTGCATCTGTTCAGTTCCTTAAATTGTCAGGCCTGGACGGCCGATTGCAGGGCGCGCTGGAAGGCACCGGCGCCCGAGCGCGGCACCGGGATGAAGCGCTTGCCGGATTGCTTGCACAAGCGCTTGGCAAGGGATTGGGCGGCGTGGCTGACGCAATCGACCGGCATCACCACGGCATCGGCCCGGCCAAACAGCCCGCCAAGCCGGTCGAGATTGTCCTCGACCCCGCCGTCATGGTGGAGGAACTGGCCGCGCAACGCCTCGACCGCGCGGCGGTAATGGCTGATGTGGCGGGTGCGGCCACCGACCACCAGAATGCGGCGGCCATCCAGGCTCAACGGGTCAAGGTCCATTCCACTCACCTCCGCTTGGTGACTGGGTCGATCCTACGCGCACATTTTCTTTTGTCTAATAGTTTATAGATAATCTGTAATTTCCTAGGGAAACTGCGGATTTCGCACGCCGCGCAATTAATTGCTCGCCCCGCCCCGGGATTAGTCTATGCATAAAGTAGATTTATGAGCGAAAGGACGGATCGCATGACCAAGATCGATAGCCGCGCCTCCCAGTTCACCCATTTCAAGCTGGAGCCCTACAACCCCTTCATCGGCGCCGTCATCCACGACCTCGACCTTAAGACCGCCACCGGCGAGGGCGTGCGCGCCGAGCTGCGCCGCGCTCTGGCCGAGTACGGGGTGTTGTTCTTCCGCAAACAGTCGCTGACCCCCGAGCAGCAGATCGACGTGGCCCGCATCTTCGGCGACCCCGACAAGGCCAAGGCCTATTTCAAGCGTCACGACCAGAACAAGCTGATCGAGCTGATCGAATTCAAACCGGGCCAGCCCGCCTACGGCACCGACCAGTGGCACGCCGACATCACCTTTTCGGCCAATCCGCCTACCGGCACCGTGCTCTATGCCCGCGACGTGCCGCCCATCGGCGGCGACACCGCCTGGGCCAGCGGGACTTATGTCTATGACCGCCTGGATCCGGCGTTGCAGGCCTATCTGGAAACGCTTGAAGCCGTCCACAGCATCGAGCACAGCGGCTGGCCCGAGTGGTTCCTGACCCAGCCCAACGGCGAGGAGCTGTACCGCCAGGCGCGCGCCGAGAACCTGCCGGTGGTCCACAAGGTGGTGCAGACCCATCCGGTCACCGGGCGCAAGCTGGTCTATGTCAGCCCCAACTTCACCCTGCGCATCCGCGGGCTGTCGCGCCAGCAGAGCGACGCGCTGCTGACCTTCCTGTTCGGCCTGTTCGAAAAGCCCGAGGCTCAGGCTCGCTGGCGCTGGGAGAACGATTCCGTGGCCATCTGGGACAACCGCGCCACCGTGCACTACGCGGTGACCGATTACACCGAGTACCGCCTGCTGCACCGCGTCACCTTCGGCGAAGACAAGGTATTCTGACCGCAACTGGGGCCGAGGCGCATCCCTCGGCCCCGCCATTCATGGAGACACGGATGCCGCACAGGATCATCGACATGCGGAGCCGCCCGGCATTCCTGCATGATTTCTACGGGGCCACGCCTGGAACGGCGGCGTTCGAGACCGCCCGCTGGCTGAACCGCCGGGTCGGTTCCAAGGACGACAGCCACTTCACCGCATCGCACAGCCTGGACGGCTTCGTCGATGAAGTTCGAGCGGCGGGAATCACCCGGGCCGTAGTGGTGGGACGCGACACCCCGGCGCTGTCCATCCCCAACGACACCATCGCCGAACTGACCGCCGGCCACGCTGAGCTGATCGGCATCGGCTCGGTGGACCCGCAGGCCCAAGGCACGCGCGGCGCGGTGGCCGAGGTGGAGCGAGCAATCGTCAAACTGGGGCTGACGGCCATCAACGTGGAACCCGGCTTCGGCGCGCCGCCGCTCAAGGCCGACGATCCCCTTCTGCTGCCGATCTACGACGCCTGCCAGCAACTGGACGTGCCGGTGTTCGTCATGTCAGGCCCTACCACCCCCGATCCCGATTTCAACGACCCGGCCGCCATCGGCCGGTTGGCGCTGAATTTCCCCAAGCTGCGCATCGTCTGCCACCATGGCTTCTGGCCGCGCGTCGCCGAGATCGTCGGGGTGGCGTTCCGCCACGAAAACGTCTTCCTGGTCCCCGACATGTACCTGTTCCTGCCGGGCAGCGGCCTCTACCTGGAGGCGGCCAACAGCTTCATGCGCGATCAATTGCTGTTCGGCAGCTCGTACCCGTTCCGCCCCATGACGCAGACCATCGACGACTTCCTGGGCCTCGGCATCCGCGAGGAGGCGCTGGACGCAATCCTGTTCGGCAATGCCGACCGGGTGCTGAAGCTGGGCCTGTCATGACCCTTCGCCAGGTCGGCACGCCGGCCCTCAGCATCGGCTGCGCCATCTCCGGACCCGAGGGCGGGCGCCCCGTCTTCCTGCTGCACGGCTGGCCGGACGATTCCAGCACCTGGAAGGACATCCTGCCGATTCTGCACGCCAACGGGTGGCGGACCTTTACCCCATACCTGCGCGGATTTGGCCCCACCCGGTTCCATCGGCCGGAGCAACGCCGCACCGGGCAAATCGCCGCCTTCGCACAGGACCTTCTTGACCTCGCCGACGGGCTGGGCATCGAACGCTTCTCGGTGGTCGGGCACGATTGGGGGGCCCGCACCGCCTATACCGCTGCCGTACTCGCCCCAGAGCGGGTGCGCGCCTGCGCGGCAATGTCGGTGGGGTGGAGCGGCAACGATCCCAACCAGCCCCTGCCGCTCCTGCAGACGCAGAACTACTGGTACCAGTGGGTGATGGCGCTGGACCGGGGCGAGCATCTGGTGCGCGACAACGGGGCCGCCTTCGCCCGCTACATGTGGGACATCTGGAGCCCCGGCTGGCGGGTGCCCGACACGGATTTCAATGAGGTCGCCGCATCGCTGGACAATCCCGATTGGGCGGACGTCACGCTTCATTCCTACCGCGTGCGCTGGGGCCATGCGCCCGCCGACCCGGATTACGACGAGGCGGAACGGCGTATCGCCGCGTCGCCCGTCATCACCGTCCCGACCCTGGTGCTGCACGGAAGCGCCGATCCGTGTAACGCCCTATCCACCTCGGAAGGGCGAGAAGCGCTGTTCCAAGGCCCCTATCGCCGTGTCGTGCTCGACGGTCTGGCGCATTTTCCGCAGCGGCAAGACCCTGCCGCCGTGCTGGCGCACCTGCTGCCCTTCCTGGATACCGCCGCCGGCGCGTGACCCTCCCTATCGAAGCCGGTTGACAACCCCGCACCAATTATCCAATTGTTTAGTAGATTGTAGATTTTAAATTCCAACGCGCTTGGTGTGATTTCCAGCGCATCGCCTGAGGAGATCGCCGATGAAGCTGTCCCGCCTGCTCACCGCCGCCACCGCCTTCGTGGTGGCCGCGACCACCGCCTCGGCCGACGAGATCCGTCTGGCGACACAGCCCATCCCCCATTACGCCCCCATCTTCGTCGCCAAGCAGAAGAAGTGGCTGGACGACGAGCTCGCGAAGGTCAAGCCGGGCATCGAGGTCAAGTGGTCGTCCTTCGCCGCCGGCCCGCCCATCAACGAATCCTTCGCCGCCGACCAACAGGATTTCGGCTTCCTCGGCGACACGCCGGCGCTGATCGGCAAGTCGGCCGGCATCGACACCAAGGTGGTAGGCCTGACCTCCAGTGGCCCCAAGAGCCTGGCCGTGGTGGTCGGCGCCGGTTCGCCGCTCAAGGACCCCAAGGAGCTCAAGGGCAAGAAGGTGGCGGTGACCAAGGGCTCCTACGCCCAGCACCTGCTGGCGCTGGTGCTTGAGAAGGGCGGCCTGACCTTCAACGACATCGTGCTGGTCAACCTGCCCAACGCCGAGGTGGTCCCGGCTATCGTGTCGGGCGCCATCGACGCCGGCGCGGTGTGGGAACCAATCATCTCGAAGTTCGAGGCGCAGAAGACCATCCGCGTGCTGGCCGACGGCACCGGCATCAAGAAGGGCGTCCTGGTCATCATCGCCACCAACGACTTCATCAAAAAGAATCCCGACCAAACCAAGGCAGTGCTGCGCGCCTATGCCCGTGCCGCCGACTACATCAAGTCCAACCCCAAGGAGGCCGCCGAACTGGTCGCCGCCGACACCAACCTGCCGGCCGACCTGCTGGTCCAGGTGTTCGCCAAGTTCGATTACAGCCCGGTCATCCGCACTGACGACGCCACCGAAATCAAAAACGCCGAGGCCTATCTGCGCGGCATCGGCATCTTGAAGGCGCCGGTGGACGTGGATGCCTGGCTGGACCGCACGCTGGTCGTCGCCGAGGCCAAGTGAGATGAGCGCGCCGGCCATCGCCACCATCGAACCGCCGGCAGCCGCCCCGGAGAACCCCTTGCGGGTTCTCCGGGCCACGCTGGCCCCGGCGCGTGCCATCCTGCTTTATCTGATCCTGCCTGCCGCCCTGCTCGGCGTGTGGCAGGCGCTATCCGAGCTTGGTTTCATCAAACCCATGCTGCTGCCGCCGCCCACCAAGGTGGCGGCCACCTTCGCCGCGTTGATCGCCAACGGAGAGCTGTTCCGCCACCTCGGCATCAGCCTGTTGCGCGTGCTGGAAGGTTTCGCCATCGCCGCCGTCATCGGCCTGCCGCTGGGCATCGGCATCGGACTTTCGCGCACGCTGGACCGCATGACCGACCTGATCGTCCAACTGGTCAAGCCCATCCCGCCCATCGCCTGGATCCCGCTAGCCATCCTGTGGTTCGGCATCGGCGAGGGCGGCAAGGTCTTCATCATCTTCCTGGGCGCCATCTTCCCCATCCTGGTCAACACCGTGGACGGCATCCGCCAGACCGACCACCGCTTCGTCGAGCTGGCTCGCGTCCTGGAAGTGACCCGCTCGCGCTTCATCCTGCGCGTCGTGTTGCCGGGCGCCCTGCCGGCCATCATGACCGGCATGCGCGTCGGCCTGATGGTGGCCTGGATCTGCGTGGTCGCCGCCGAGTTGATCGCGGCCAGCAGCGGGCTGGGCTACCTGATCATGGACGCGCGACAACTGATGCAGACCGACCAGGTGCTGGTGGGCATGATCGCCATCGGCGCCATGGGCAAGCTGCTCGACGTCGCGTTGCGGGCCGCCGAACGCCGCCTGATCACCTGGAAATCCACCTTCAACGGCAGCTGACGGAGCCCCCATGACCATCGCCGCCGCCAAGGCCGAGCCGTTGCGCATCGGCCCGCTATCCAAAACCTTCACATTGCCCACCGGATCGGTCCAGGCGCTCGACAACATCCAACTCGACATCCCCGGCGGGCACTTCATCAGCATCGTCGGTGCCTCGGGCTGCGGCAAGAGCACGCTGTTGCGCATCATCGCCGGGCTGGAGACGCAGTATGACGGCAGCATCACACTGGGCGACCGGCCCATCGCCGGGCCGGGCCTCGACCGCGGCGTCATTTTCCAGGAGCACCGCCTGCTGCCCTGGCTGACGGTTGAGGCCAACGTCGCCTTCGGCCTGAAGGATTTGCCGAAGCAGGAGATCGAGCGCCGGGTGCGCGACCATCTGGAATTGGTCGGCCTGGCCGCATTCGCCAAGGCCTATCCACACCAACTGTCCGGCGGCATGGCCCAGCGCGTCGCCATCGCCCGCGCCCTGGTCAACAAGCCCCAGGTGTTGCTGCTGGACGAGCCGTTCGGGGCGCTGGACGCCATGACCAAGATCCAGATGCAGCAGGAAGTGCTGCGCATCTGGGACGTGGAAAAGACCACCATGGTCCTGGTCACCCACGACATCGACGAGGCGATCTTCCTAGGCGACGAGGTGGCGGTCATGTCGGCCCGACCCGGCACCATCAAAAAGGTGCTGCCGGTGCGGCTGTCGCGCCCGCGCGACCGCTCCAGCCCGGATTTCGTCGCGTTGCGCAAAGAAATCTACCGCGAACTATTCACCGAGGCGGAGCAGCCCTTCGCCTACGAAATCTGAGGGGGGATGGACCCATGAGCTTCTACCGCGATTTCAACGACAAGACTGCCATCGAGGGCTGGAACACCCGCCCGCTTCAAGCCTACGACACCATCCAGGTCACCCTCATCGCCCCCGCTTTAGGCGCCGAGGTGACCGGATTGGACCTGTCCAAGGAACTGTCCGCCGCCCAGCTCGCCGACATCAAGCGTGCCATCGCCGACCACCTAGTACTGATCTTCCGCGACCAGCACATCCATGCCGAGGACCAGAAGCGTTTTGCCCGCCATTTCGGCACCCTGCACCGCCACCTCCTGGCCGGAGCAAGGGCGCTCTCGTCCAATGGCGAGGACGGCGAAATCCTGGCATGGCACACCGGCCCGGATTCGCGCTACACCGCAGGCGACGCTTGGCATCACGACGTCTCATGCGACCCCGAACCCATCTGGGGCTCATTCCTGCGCGTCATCAAGCAGCCCCAGATCGGCGGCGACACAGCCTTCGCCAACATGTATCTGGCCTACGAATCGCTATCCGACCCGCTCAAGGGCCTGCTCGACGGCCTGACCGCCATCCATGACGGCGGCAAGGCGTGGACAGCGGGCTACGGAGCAGAGCCCGAAGCGGGCCACAGCTTCCCCGCCACCGAGCACCCGGTGGTGGCGCGCCATCCGCTGACGGGCCGCAAGTACCTGTTCGTCAACGAGGCCTTCACCAGCCACATCCCTCAACTGACGCGGGCGGAAAGCGACGCTGTTCTGGGCCTGCTGTTCCGTCATGTGGAGAAGCACCTGGCGTTCCAGGCCCGCATCCATTGGACCCCCAACACCCTGGTGTTCTGGGACAATTGGGCGACCCAGCACCACGCCATTTGGGACTATTACCCGGCCGAGCGCTGGGGCGAACGGGTCTCCGCCTTCATCGGCGACGCCCCCCATCCCTGATCCAGAACCCGCGTCTGAATTCGGAGCCCGCCCATGTCCCACGCCGCCAAAGCCCTGGTGCCCCGTCCATCCTTGCATCTGTGCGAGGAAACCGGCCAGTCCACCGCAGGCGTCAACCTACTGGCCGGGCTGGAAGATGCGGAAGTGGACATGCTGATGGCCGTCGCCTCGCCTCTCTCCTTTGGAGCGGGCGAGGCGCTGTTCCGCCAGGGCGACCACCACGACGGCATCTTCATCATCGTGTCCGGACAGGTGCGCATCTTCTACAGCGGGCCATCAGGGCGCGAGATCACGCTGGCCTATTGGTCGCCCGGCAATTTCTGCGGAGGCCCGGAAATCTTCGGCGGCAGCCCGCATATGTGGTCGGGCCAGGCGGTGCGGTCGACCCAGGTGCTGCACGTTCCCGGCGTCGATCTGCGGCGGCTGGTCGGGCGCTTGCCGCGTCTGGCGATCTCCTTGCTGGACGCCATGGTGCACAAAGGAAAGTGCTTCTCGTCGCTGATCCACATGCTGGGCACCCGTTCGGCGGCCGAGCGTCTGGCGCAGCTTCTTGTGCTGATGGCCGATTTGGATGGGCATCGCAAGGCCGAAGGCATCGTCATCGGCCGCACCCTCACACAAGAGGATCTGGCCAAGATGGTCGGCTCCACCCGGCAATGGGTGTCGTCGATGTTGGACCGCCTGCGCGAGAACGGGCTGGTCGAGGTCACACCGCAGCGCATCGTCGTGCGCGATGAGGCGCGGCTACGCATGTTAGCGAGCCAATGATGGCCCCGACAGTCATGTTGCTGGTCGGCGTCGGCGCGGCTGCCGGCGCCTTCGTGTCCGGGGTGTCCGGCTTCGCCTACGGTCTGGTCGCGCTTAGCCTGTGGAGTTGGCAGGTCGAGCCCGCTTTGCTGGCGCCCATGGTGGTTTTCGGCTCGCTGATAGCCCAGCTTCTCAGCTTGCGCTCGCTCGGTCACCGACTCGACTGGCGGGCGGCGGTCCCGCTGGTGGTGGGCGGCGCTGCCGGCGTGCCGATTGGTGTCGCCTTGCTCGAACACGTGGACCTGCCCGCCTTCCAGGTCGTGATCGGCCTCATCCTGATGGCCTACGCGCTGACGGCGATGTTCGCGGCCGGTAGGATGCAAGCGCTCGGCGGCGGACGGAAGATCGACGGAGTGATCGGCTTCGCCGGCGGCATCCTGGGCGGCCTCGCCGGCCTGAATGGCAGCCTGCCGGCGCTGTGGGCGACGTTGTGCGGCTGGAGCAAGGAACGCCAGCGCAGTATTTTCCTGGCCTACAACACGGCCATCGCGGTGCTGGCTCTGATGTTTCTGGGCGCGGCGGGCAAATTGGGGCCGGAAACTGTGCCCATGTTCGCCGTCATTCTGCCGGCGACGGTGTTGCCAGCTTGGCTTGGGACACGCATCTATCGCGGACTCAACAGCGATGGCTTCCGCCGCACGGTCCTGACTCTGCTGCTGATCTCGGGCGTTGTCCAATTGCTGACGGCGCTCTCCTGAGGACAGCGGCGCCTGCCATACGGCGCGCACAATTAGCAAGGTCATCTGCTAACCAGTTACAGACTGTCCGGCATGTCGGGTAAACAGCAATGACCTCCGCACTCTCGCCTATGTGGCGGCCCCACCCGCCGCGTCGACCGGATACAATCGCAACTCGTCAAGGCGCTCTAAAAGCTACCCGCCGGGCCCTTTCGGGCGCCTCGGTAGGGGCTGATGGTTTACCGCAGGCAGGTATCACCATCTTGATAAGAGTCACCGAGGAATGGCGTCCGTTAACTTGCTGGAACGTGCCCAGTCTTGCGCCCGCCTGCTTCCCATATGCTTCCCACGCGCGGCAGGCGGTACTTCGCTGCACAAACGAAAACGCCGCCAAGTCATTGACCTGGCGACGTTTTTATTTGGTTGCGGGGAGAGGATTTGAACCTCTGACCTTCAGGTTATGAGCCTGACGAGCTACCGGGCTGCTCCACCCCGCGGGAAGTCTTTGAAACGTGAAACTCAGGCGTGTGGCCTGCGTTTTCGTTTTGTCGTCGTGTC
>JACMKT010000245.1 GCA_014380005.1 Rhodospirillales bacterium | reverse complement strand
CGTAACCCAGGGCCTGAGCCTCGTCCAGCACGTCGGCGAAGTCCCGCCCGGTCTCGCGCATGGTGGTCAGGATGTAGTTACAGGTGCCGTTCAGGATGCCGTAGACCTGGGACAAGGTGTTGCCGGCCAGACCTTCCTTCAGCGCCTTGATGATGGGAATGCCACCGGCCACGGCGGCCTCGAAGCCCAGGGTCAGGCCCTTGGCTTCGGCGGTGCGGGCCAAGGCGGTGCCGTGATGGGCCAGCAGCGCTTTGTTGGCGGTGACCACATGCTTGCCGCGTTCCAGGGCGATTTCCACCACCTGCTTGGCGATGCCGTCCGAGCCGCCGATGACCTCGACCACCACGTCCACATCGGCCTCGGACGCCATTTTGGCAGCGTCCTCGTACCATGCCACGTCAGCGGCCAAAGCGATGCCGCGATCCTTGGAACGGTCGCGGGCGGATACCGCCACCACCTGGATGGGCCGACCCGAGCGGGCGGCCATGGGGCCGGCATTGTCGGACAACAGTTTGACCAGCCCGGCGCCCACGGTGCCCAGGCCGGCAATTGCGATTTTCAAAGGTTTCATATGCCAGCCACCGCGCGTTGCTTTTCGGATTCTTCCAGGACCTTATCGTAATTGCCCAGGAAGGATTTGATGTTGCGCACCGCTTGGCGGGTGCGATGCCGGTTTTCCACCAGTCCGATACGGACGTAATTGTCGCCATATTCGCCAAAGCCGATGCCCGGCGCCACCGCCACTTGGGCCTCGCGCATGAGCAGCTTGGAGAATTCCAGCGACCCCAAATGGGCGAAGGCGGGCGGGATGGGCGCCCAGGCGAACATGGTGGCGGGCGGCGAGGGGACGTTCCAGCCGGCGGCATGCAGGCCTTCGATCAGAACGTCGCGGCGCGCCTTATAGGTCTGGCGGATGTCCTCGACGCAATCCTGCGGCCCGTTCAGGGCGGCGGTGGCCGCCACCTGAATGGGGGTGAAGGCGCCGTAATCCAGATACGACTTGATGCGGCCCAACGCGCCGATCAGCTTCTTGTTGCCGGCGGCGAAGCCGATGCGCCAGCCCGGCATGTTGTAGGTCTTCGACATGGAGGTGAACTCCACGGCGATGTCCTTGGCTCCGGGGATCTGCAGGATCGACGGCGGCGGCGCCACGTCGAAATAGATCTCGGCATAGGCCAGATCGGACAGGATCCAGATGCCGTGATGGCGGCAGAAATCCACCACCTGACCATAGAAGTCCAGATCGGCCAGCAGCGCCGTGGGGTTGCTGGGATAGTTCAGCACCAAGGCGATGGGCTTGGGCACCGAGTGACGCACGGCGCGGTCCAGGGCGCGCAGGAACTCGGCGTCGGGCGTCACCGGCACATAGCGGCATGAACCGCCGGCGATGATGAAGCCGTAGGGATGGATGGGATAGCTGGGATTGGGCACCAGCACCACGTCACCGGGAGAGGTGATGGCGTTGGCGAGGTTCGCCAGACCTTCCTTGGAGCCCAGGGTGACGATGCACTCGGATTCCTGGTCCAGCTCCACGTTGAAGCGGCGGTGGTAATAATTCACCAGCGCCTTACGCAGGCCGGGAATGCCGCGGCTCATGGAATAGCGGTGGGCGCGGGGATTGCGCGCGGCCTCTACCAGCTTGTCCACGATATGGGCGGGGGTGGGCTGGTCGGGATTGCCCATGCCGAAATCGATGATATCGTCGCCGGCGTTACGAGCTCGGGCCTTCATGGCGTTCACTTCGGCGAACACATAGGGGGGAAGGCGCTTGATCCGATGGAATTCCGATTCCGTGCTCATGTTGCCGATCTCTCATGTGCCAATCAGGCCTCGCATACAAACCCTAGCCCTGCAAGGGCGGCTTTGAGACCTGGGAAGGGCCATATCTAGCGCGGTCAGGGTTAAGAATCGATATCTTTTTGGGTAGAGCCCCAGCGCGAACACGTCATCCCCAGGGCGTTTCGATACAGGGTAGGGTGCGGGGCGGGGGTGGCGTAGGGTGCGGCGCGGAGCGCCGGGCGCGCAAGCAGCGAGACGGGTTAGTCCTCCTCTGCCTCGCCATCCACCTGTTTGCGGCATCCCCAATCGGCCAGAACTTCGTTGATGTCGTCCAACACGAAGTGCCGCGCCGAATCCACATCGTAGCCCTCGGCCAGCAAATCGTCATACTCGGTGAGGGC
This sequence comes from Rhodospirillales bacterium, assembly GCA_014380005.1. Lineage (GTDB taxonomy): Bacteria > Pseudomonadota > Alphaproteobacteria > Rhodospirillales > Magnetospirillaceae > Magnetospirillum. Next base: position 823 of record JACMKT010000245.1, on the reverse strand, counting down.
GTGGCGGATATAGGCCACCAGGGACAGCCACGCGGCGCTTTGCGGTGAAGCCGTCTTCAGGCCGGTGGAATCCTGGGCGTGATCCAGTATGGCGTCGCGTTCGAACGCCGGAACCCTGGGGGCGATTACCCCCAAAGCTTCCGCAATGCGTTCCCGCCGGCTGCTCAAATGACGTCGAGGAAGACCTGGGCGCCGGTCTCGCCCATGGCGGCCACGCTGGGATCGGCGCCGACCATGATCTTGGAGCCGGGCACGCCGCGCTTGGACAGTTCACGGGCAACCGCATTGGCGCGCTTCATGGATGCGTCCAAGCCACCCATCATCTGCTGCACCGCGTCGCTGCCGAACACCGGGGTGGGGGCATGACCAACCACGCGGATGACGCCGCCGGTCTGCTTGTAAACGCGGGCGACCTCGGCGATGGAGGCGCGGTCGGCGGCGGTCAGGTCAGCCGAACCGGAACGGAAATCCACGGACGCCATCTGGAAGCTGGCCGCCGGCTCGGGCGCGGGGGCCGGAGCGGCAAGGCCCTTGCCGCCGCCCTTGACGGTGCGGCGGGAAGACGGCGGGACCAGATGGATGGGCTCGTCCTCGCCGCCACGGGCCAGGATGGGGTGGGGCATGTCCACCATGCCGGGGCGAACGGTCTGCTGGGCGGATTCGGCCAGACGGCGCTGGAACTGCTCCTGCAGCGGCTTGATCTTGCCGCGCGCGGGCATGGCGACGTTTTCGGGGATGTCGGCAGGGGCCGGCGGGGCCATGTTCATGCCCGAAGGCGGCGCGTCGGGGCCGCCTTCGCGCACCGAAGCGGCGCGGCGGTCGG
>JACMKT010000244.1 GCA_014380005.1 Rhodospirillales bacterium | reverse complement strand
TCGAGAAATCCAGGATTTCGTTGACGATGGTCAGCAGGGATTCCGCCGACAGCCGGATGGTGCTGGCGAAATGGCGCTGCTCGGATGACAGCTCGGTATCCAGCATCAGGCCGGTCATGCCGATGATGCCGTTCATGGGGGTGCGGATTTCGTGGCTCATGGTGGCCAGGAAATCGCTTTTGGCGCGGTTGGCCGCCTCGGCGTTTTCCATGGCTTGGCGCAGTTCGCGGTCCAGGGCCACCGATTGGGTGATGTCGGTATGGATGCCCACCACGCCGCCATCGGCGGTGGGGTATTCCACCGTGCGAATCCAGCGGTCGTCGCACAGATGCTGCAGCAACTCGTTGCCATCGGCCTGGGCATGGAGGTCCAGGCGGGCCTGGATGATAGCGTCCAATTCGTCACCCTCGGCGGCGCTGAAGGCGCCCCGTTCGGCGATGGTGTGAATGATGTCACTGAAATGGGTGCCGGGGATGGCCTGATCGGCGATGTGGGGGAACAGGTTGCGGTAGCGGTCGTTGCACACCACCAGACAACCGTCGGAATCGTACAGCACGAAGCCTTCCGAGATGGACGAGATGGCGGTCAGCAATTGGGTTTCCACCTGCTCCAGCCGGCGGTTGGCGTCCAATTCGTTGGTGACGTCGCGCGCCGTGCCGCGATAGCCCAGGAACTGGCCGTCATGGTCGAAGATGGGCTTGCCCGAGACGCTGAAGATGCGCTTGCGGCCGTTCTCCATGGCCGCCGGATAGGCATAGTCGCGGAAGGGCTGGCGGGCGGACAGGGTGGCGGCGTGTTCGGTCAGGATTTCGTGGGGGACATTGCCCGCCATCAGCTCCAGCCGGGTGCGACCGATGATGCTGTTCAGATTGGCGGCGACGGCGCCGTTGCCGGTAAAGCGGGTGAAGCGGTGCTCCGCATCGGTCTCCCAAAACCAGTCCGAGGAGGATTCTGCCGGGATGATTTATGGGGGCAATGCGCGTTCTTGTGCGTAGCGTGGAATCAGAACAGTTCATCCTCGGTCGTGTTTTGCTCAGCTACTTCGTCGCCAATGTCGGTGCGGAAGCTGGTCACCAGTTCCTCGACCCCGGCCTTCAATCGTTCGAACGTTTCGGTCAATCCCTCGGTCGCTTGGTTGACGTTGATGGTGGCATCGCCGACGGCCATGGCACCTTGGTGAATTTCGGCAATATCGCGCGAGACCGATGCCGTTCCTTCCATGGCCTCCTCGACGCTGCGGTTGATTTCCCCAGTGGCCTCCAACTGGTCGGCCACCGCCGAAGAGATCAGCACCAGGGCTTGGTTAACCTTGTTGATGGTCACGCCGATGCCGCCAATGGCCTGGACCGCATTGTGGGTAGCCGTTTTGATGCCGGTGATTTGGTCAGATATTTCCGCCGTCGCACGTGCTGTTTGCGTGGCCAAGGATTTGACCTCGTTGGCGACCACAGCAAAGCCTTTCCCGGCCTCACCCGCCCGCGCAGCCTCGATGGTGGCGTTCAAGGCCAGCAGGTTGGTTTGCGCCGCGATGGTGGCGATCAGGCCAAGGACATGGCTGATCTTGTCGGATGCTTCGCTCAGCGACCCGACCGTGGTATTGGCCTGCTCGGCTTCGTGCACGGCCTGTTCCGCCACTTGAGTCGATTGTGTGATTTGCGAATTGATCTCACCGATCTTGCCGATCAAGCGGTCGGTGGCGGCACCGACCACCGTGACATTGTCATGGGCCTGTTCCGACAACGTGGCGACCTCGGCGGTTCTTTGTGTGGCAGCCTCGGCGTTCATGGACAAACGGGACGCCTGGGTTTGGATGTCCATGACCGCTTGGGATGACGCGTTCAGCGCCACACCGACGACTTGGCCGATGTCGGCCCCCAGGGAACGGAGGGCCTTGCGCTTTTCGCTTTCGCCGACCAACCGCAATTCCTCGCGTTCGACCGACATGTGGGCAACCCTGACAGCGTTCTCCTTGAACACGCTCAGAGCCTTGGCGATGGCACCGATTTCGTCGTTGCGATGCAGGGAGGGGACCTCCACCGACAGGTCGTTGGCGGCCAATTGTCCCATGACGTCGATGATCTTGGACACCGGCCGGCTGATCTTGTGGGCGATGACCAGCGATAAAATAGTCACCAACATGATGGCGGTCATGCCCAAAATGCCAAATACCAGGGTCTTTTCGCGGAATGTCGCCTCGACGTCGTCCAAGTAGATGCCGGTCCCGATGATCCAGCCCCATGGTGCGAACCCCTTGACGTAAGAGAGTTTGCGCACCGGCTGTTGCAGGTTGGGCTTGGGCCATAGGTAGACGTAGAAGTCGGCGCCACGGTCTTTGACGATGGCGATCATGTCCATGAACAGGCGGGTTCCACCGGGTGCGGTCATCTCGCCCACGAACTTGCCGTCCAACTCCGGTTTGATCGGGTGCATGACCATGGCCGGAGCCATGTCATTGATCCAAAAATAATCATTATCGCCGTAACGCATGGCCCGCACATTGGCCAAGGCGGCTTGTTTGGCCTCGGCCTCCGGCAGATGGCCGGCACGAGCTTCCGCCTCGTAGCGAGCGACTACGCCGTGGGCGGTCTCAACCATATGCTGGACCTTGGTTTTACGGCCGGCGAGCAATTCATCTTGCAGGCTGGACAGCGCCATTCCCAGCAGCAGTGACATGCCGAGAAAGGTTGCTGCAACAATTAATAGTATTTTCGAGCGGAATTTTAAGTTTTGGAACTTCATGCGTCCCCCGTTCCCGAAGCGGTGCCCAGCATGTTTGAGTGGCTGAGCTTGCGCAGGCTTAGTCTAATACCTTTGGCAGAATTTGCAGCCTGTACTTTTTAGATTATGAGGCGTTGGGCTTCCATGGGACCCGTGGTCATGCTTTACGCAGCCGTCCCACGTTTCTGCTTGAGCACCACCGAGGCCCGCCAGAAGCCCAATTTGTCGCCATCCACGAAGTGCACATGGCGGTCGGCGGTGAAGTCGCCGACCATGCAAGTTAGCGTGGTGGTGGTGGACCGGGCGGTGCCGAAGACGATGTCGCCTTGGGCTTCGGTGCGGGTCAGCAGGGCTTCAATGCGGGTGGCTTCGTCCTCGGTCACGTCCAGCACGAAGCGCGGGCCGCCAGCCTGTTTGCGGTAGTCGGAACGCTCGGCCAATTTGGCGCGGTAATGGTCGGTGTCGATGCCGAACCGGCGTCCGCCCAGATGGTGCACGGCGCTCAGGATGGCGGTGCCAATCACCGCGCGCAAAACACGGGCGGCGCGCTTGGCCGGGCGTTCGGTGCGGGCCTCGTTGGCGAGGGCATGGGCGGACGGCACCACCACCGGGTTCAGCGCGCTGCCGTCGCCCAATGGGGCGGCCAGGGCGGTGGGGACGATGCGCTCGATCTCCGTTTGCAGGCGGGCCAGGGCCTCCATACCGGCAAGGCCGGGCTTGACCGGGTCGATGATGACGCACATGACGCTGCCGCGTGTGGGCGGCACCGGGCGCCAGCGGCAGGACAGCCCCTCCAGCCCGGGCAATTCGCCGGGGGCGGGGGCGATGCTCCAGCGCGGGTCGGCCTTGACCCAATGTTCCGCCATGGGCACGCCGGCGCCGATGAACTGGCCGAACACATTGCCGTTGCCAAAATCATGCAGCGCCGCCAGCACATCGTAACCGGCCTGACGCAGGGCCGAGACCGGCACCATGCCCACGCGCAGCGGGATGTCCATGTCGTCTTGTGCCCAATGGGCCAGGGCGGCCAGGGCTTGGCGGGCGGCATCGGCGCATTGGGGCGGAATGGCCGCCACGGCGCCGTCGCCGCCGAACTGACAGGCCGCCGGCTGCTCGGGCCGTGCCCCCACCGCCGCCAGCACCGCCACCACCGCCCCGGCGATGAAGTTGACGTCGCGGTCGCGCCCGGCATTGGCCAGCTTGGTGCTGGCGATGACGTCCGCGACCGCGATCCACCAATCGTCATCCAGCCGCCCGTATTGGGCGGGGTCATGCGCCTGGGCGGTGAAGTCGTTGATGGTGGGCAGCAGCATGGGTGGCTTTCCAAAAAAGGCGTTCACCACAAAGGCACAAAGGACACTAAGAAAATCCTCTTCTTTGTGTTCTTCGTGTCTTTGTGGTGAAAAACTTAGCCCTTGGCCGCATTGATGGCCGCGTCGTAATCGGGCTCGTCGGCCACTTCGCTGACCAGCTGGCTGTGCTTGACCTTGCCGTCGGCACCGATCACCACCACGGCGCGGGCCAGCAGGCCGGCCAGGGGGCCGTCGATGATGGTGACGCCGTAGCGCTTGCCGAAATCCTTGTCGCGCAAATCGGACACCGACAATACCCGATCCAGCCCCTCGGCGCCGCAGAAGCGCTTATGGGCGAAGGGCAAATCGGCGGAGGCGCACAGCACGGCCACGTCGCCCAGCTTGTCCAACTCGGCATTGAAGCGGCGGACGGACATGGCGCAGGTGGGGGTGTCCACGCTGGGGAAGATGGACAGCACCACGGTCTTGCCGATGAAATCCTTCAGGGAGACGGCGGACAGATCGGTTTTGACCAGGGTAAAGTCGGGGGCGGCGCTGCCTGCGGAGGGCAGGTTGCCGGCGGTGTTGATGGGATTGCCCTTCAGCGTGACGGTAGCCATGGGATGCTCCTTTCCTGGTTGGGGGAAAGAAGTGTGGGGCGTTCCGGTGGTTCAGGCAAGTACCGGCTCTTTACCGTAGCTGCGGAAGAAATCGTCCGCTTGGTTGCGGAAGGCGGACATACCACGGATGACCGGGTCGGGCAGGCGGTCGGTATGGGCGTCGGGCAGCAATTCCAGCGGCTCGATGTCCAGGCGGCCCAGGCCGTGGAAGATGCCCAGCAGCATGGAATAATTGATCAGGAAATTGGCCCATTCATCCTTGATGGCGGCGGCGATCATGCCGATGCGGTCGTTTTGGAAGGCGGGGAAGATTTCCTCATCGCTGCAAAAGCCGGTGGCGATTCGGTTGGCGTAATACTCCGACGACAGCCGGTGGGCCAGATGCCAAGTGTCGGGCATGGATGCCGAGATATGGTCCTTGGTTTCCTGCTGGCGCACGGCGATGTCGGCCACATGGGCCAGTTCGTGGACGATGGTGAACGGCACCGGCAAAGCCAGATACAGGGTGCTGCGCAGGCGGCTGGCGCCGTGGGGCAAATGGGGCTCCACCAAGCCGTTATAGCCTGCCATCTCCCGCTTCTCGATGCGGTCCAGCTCGTGCATCTCATAGCCCTCGGCGAGAAAGCGCCTGTACAGGCTGCGCACCAACGCTTCCTCGTCCAAGTCGAACCCGTTCACCTCGACCATGTGCCATGCCTCCGGTGTTCAAGGAGGCATGGTCCCTCAGCGACGGTTACCGAGGTGTTAGCGCCGTCACTTATCCGGTCCGGCGAAGATGGTTTCGTTGCGGACCGGTTTGTGGGCGCTGTCTTTTTCAACCAGGGTGAAGCTGATGGGCTGGCTTTTGCCCTTCAGCGCGGCTTCGGGCGCGTTGACGAACAGGCGGAAGGTGCCGACGCTGTCCTTGTCCACCGCCAACTCGGCCTCGGTCACGCCGTGGGCGCCGCCCAGAATGTCCATGCTGGCGCCGTCGATGCCGGCGACCTTCAGCGTGTAGACCCGGTCCTCGCGGACCATGTTCAGCACCTTGTAGACATAGCCGTTGCGCACGGACCCGTCCGACATCTGCACATAAAGCGGGGCGCGCTCATGCAGCACGTTGACCTCGGTGGTGGAGCGGCTGAGCAGGGCGGTCAGCATCACCGAGCCCACAATGGCCAGCAGCGCCACGTAAAGCAGGGTGCGCGGACGGACCAGCTTTTGGCCGGGCGGGGTGGCGCCTTTGGCGCGGGCCTCCAGATTGGCTGCCGAATCCATGCGGATCAGGCCGCGCGGCAGGCTGAATTTGTCCATCACTTGGTTGCAGGCGTCGATGCACAGGCCGCAGCCGATACAGGCCAATTGGTTGCCGAAGCGGATGTCCACGCCGGTGGGGCAGGATTGGACGCACATCTTGCAATCCACGCAATGGCCGCGCCCGGTGAAATCCTGATGCTTGGGTGCCGCCGCGCGCGGCTCGCCCCGCCAGCTTTCATAGGACACGATCAGCGAGTGTTCGTCGAACATGGCCGATTGGAAGCGGGAATAGGGGCACATATAGACGCAGACCCGCTCGCGGGCGAAACCGCCCAGCAGGAAGCAGAAGCCGCCGATGACCGCGATGACCAGATAGGTGGCGGACGAGGCCTCCAGCGTGAAGATGTCGTGCAGGGTCTGGAAGGCGTCGCCGAACCATAGGGTGAAGCCGATGCCGCACAGGGCGGCGATGACGAACCACAGGCTTACCACCAAGCCCTTCTTCAGGATCTTGGCCGGTCCCCACGGCGCGCGGTCCAGGGCGATGCGGACGGTACGCTCACCCAGTACCCAGCGTTCGATCTGCTGGAAGATGTCGGTGTAGACGGTTTGCCAGCACAGGAAGCCGCACCACACGCGGCCCGCCAGCGCGCTCATGAGGAACAGACTGATGGCGGCGATCAGCAGTAGGCCGGTGACGTAATAGACTTCCTGCGGCCAAATCTCGATGAACAGGAAATAGGCGCGGCGGCCCGGCATGTCGATCAGGATGGCCTGATCGGGTGAGCCTATCCCACGGTCCCAGCGCAGGAACGGCCCCAGATGCCACCAGCCCAGCAGGACCACCATGGCCCACCATTTGAAATCGCGGAACTTGCCCTTGGTCGCACGCGGCACCGCTTGGCCCCGTTCGCGATAGAACGGCACTTCGCCCTGGTGGCGCACGCTCTCATGAACCTGATCCGGTTCCACGACCGTAGACATGCTGGCTCTCCTGTCCCTGCTTGCAGTCCTTTCTAATATACAAAAGGGTTAATAATCCATGCGGGTGATGCAAGTCATCCATGCGCCGGCTTGTGTGCGTTGGTCACAGACGCCGGATCATAGATCTACGTAGCCGGCATCCACCAGACAATGGGCGTGCTCGAGGTAATGGTGCAGACGCTGTTGCAGCATGGGCTGGCGGTGTTCATCCTCCAACCGGTGCGCCACGGCGTCGAAGCGCTTAAGATCGCGCGGCACCCGGCAGGCGCTTTGTTTGGGGCAGCATAGGCATTGGCTCATGGCTTGGTCTCCCCTTGATGTGGGGGTACCCTAGTGCGGCATGGTGACGTGGTGATGTCGCTACTGTTAAGGAGCGATGAAAAGTGCAAATTTGCACGCAAAGGCTGATGTTGCGGCCCTGGTGCCAGGATGATTTGGCGCCGTTCCGCGCCCTGGGTGCCAATCCGGGGGTGATGGAGTTCTTTCCCGCCACCCTGTCGGCGGCGGAAAGCGATGCCTTGGCCCACCAGTTGATGGCGTCGTTTGCCCATGCCGGCTGGGGCATGTGGGCGGTGGAGTTGCCCGGCGTTGCGTCCTTCATCGGCACGGTGGGGCTGAAGGTGCCCACCGCCCCCTTGCCGTTCGGCCCGTGCGTGGAGGTGGCGTGGCGGCTGGACCGCGACTATTGGGGCCGGGGTTATGCCAGCGAGGCTGCGCGGGCGGCCATGGATCACGGCTTCAGCCAGTTGGGGTTGAGCGAGATCGTCTCGTTCACCGCCTTGCCCAACACCCGCTCGCTTGCAGTGATGACCCGCCTGGGCATGGACCCCCATGGCGAATTCGACCATCCCGCCTTGCCCGAAGGCCATTGGTTGCGCCGGCACGCGCTGTACCGTAAGAAGGCGCCATGACCACCATACTGATCGACGGCGACGCCTGTCCGGTAAAGGACGAGGCCATCCGGGTCGCCGAACGCCACCAACTGCCCGTGCTGATCGTTGCCAATTCCTGGCACCGCATCGACCACTATCTGGTCAGCCAGATCGTGGCTGCCGTGGGCGCCGACACCGCCGACGATATCATCGCCGAAAAGGCTCAGCCCGGCGACGTGGTGGTCACCAACGACATCCCCCTGGCCGCCCGCTGCCTGGAAAAAGGCGCCAAACCCATCGACCCCCGTGGCCGTCCGTTCGAGGAAGCCAATATCGGCATGCAGCTTGCCATGCGCGAGCTGATGAAGGGCCTGCGCGAAACCGGCGAAATCACCGGCGGCCCGTCCGGCTTTACCAAACAGGACCGCTCGCGGTTTCTCGACGGGTTGGAGAAGATGGTGCAGGCGGCGAAGCGGGGGCGTTAGGCCTTGGGGCTGGGGAATATCTGCTTCAGCTCGGCCCAGCCGGGAACCGAGGCCGTGCGGGCCGGCTTGCCTTGGCGGGAAGCCGCGTCTTCGATGCGGGCGATGCGCTCTTGGGTGCCGGGATGGGTGGAGAACAGCGAGGTGGTTTCCGACGCAGAGTCCGGATAAAGCCGCGTCAGCGTGCGGAAGAAATCGTCGGCGTGGGCGGGGTCGTTGCCGGTCTGCTGGAAAATCTTCAGGATGTGGGCGTCCGCCTCGAATTCATGGGCGCGGGAATAGCCGGTCAGGATCATGCCGTAAAGCGGGCCTTCCAGCGCCGACAGCACGTCGCCGCCCAGGACACCGCCGCCCAGCCAGCCGGAAATAGCTTCTTTGCCCAAGCCACCCACCGAGCTCAGCAACGCCTGATTCCTGATCTGGGACAGGCCGTGGCCGCTATCGGCATGGCCGATTTCGTGGGCGATGACCGAGGCCAGTTCATCGGGATGCTGGCATTGCCGCACCAATTCGGAATTGATCGCCATCTTGCCGCCGGGCAACGCCCAGGCATTGACCTGTTTGTTGTTCACCAGTGTGACGTCCCACGGCAGGGATTTGCGCTCGGCGGCGGCCATCAGCGGCTGGGCGAACTTTTTCAGCGCCTCTTGGGCATTGCGGTCGGCATAGGCGCCGCCGGATTTGGACAGGGATTCGGCGTAAAAGCTTTCCCCCATCTTGATCTCGTCGCCCTCGCCGGCGGTATAGGCGCCGATGACCTGGGTGGCGCTGTTGATCAGACTGCCCAAATTGAACTGGGCGCGTGCAGGCAAGGCGGCAGCGCTGGCAGTGGTGGCGGCCAGACCGGCAATCAGGTGGCGACGGGAGAGGGGCAAGGTTAACTCTTCTTTTTCAGCTTGAAGGCGGCGATGACCTGTTCGGCGTTGTCGCGGTTTTTGCCGAAATGGTAAAGCTCGGTGCCATAGTAATGCACCAGATACAGCTTTGCATCCACCACCGCGCCCACGGCGATGCCCTGACGTTTCACTTCGTCCTTGCCGGTGAAGCTGTAATCGAAGCGGAAGCCGGGTTCGCCGCTGAAGGTGGCCGGGCGCAGATTGGTGGTCGCCACCGGGGTTCCGGTAATTTTGCTCAGGCTGGCAGCGAACAGATCCGTGATGTCGGGTTCGGCCATGGTGCGCTGGAAGCGGAACGAGACCTCGTCGGGCACCTTGCCGGCCAGCACCATCAGGGGATGGAATTTGGATTCCACGTCCAGGCTGGTGGCCAGGGTTTGGCCGTCGGCAATGCCCAGATGGAAGATCATGTTCTGAAGGTCGGGGCCATCCTGGGTCCAGGTGTAGATGGCGTCGTAATTGCGCCCGTTCCATGGGATTGCGGTCTGGGTGCCGGCGTCCTTGCCGGTGAAGTCCACCGGTCCTGCGGGAACCAGGTGATAGGGGGTGCAGGCGGTGGCCGCCAGCAACAGCAGAAGGGAAAGAAGCCTCTTCATCATGCCCCCGTCAGGTAGGATTTGATCATTTCGCGGTCGCCCGCCTCGGGCTTGACCGCCAGATAGCGGCTGAAATATTCGCGCGCCTGTTCTTTTTCGCCCCGGCGCCAGCGGATCAGGCCCACCGCGCGGAAGGATTCCGCCGGTGCGCCGACGCCTTCGCAGGCGTCGTGGTAATGGCCCAAGGCAATGGCCTCGTCGCCATCGGCACCGCGGCGGCGATACAGCTCGCCCTTGTAATGCAGCACTTCGCCGGGGTTGCGGCCATCGGCCAGCAGCAGGTTGAATAGCTTCTCGGTCTGCTTGAAATGGCCGACGTTGATTTCGTCACTCAGCAGCATGCCGCGGATGGGCGCAACGGCTTCGGCCAGCCGGTCGGGTGCCGGATTTTTCGGGCGGCCGAGTTCTTCCGCCATCTTGGTCAGCGTCTCGATGCGTTCCGAAGTGGACGGATGGCTGGCGGTGAAGACGCTGAAATGCTCCTCCACACCGCCGGCTTCCGCTTCCTTGATGATGCGTTTCCACATTTCGGCGGCGGCGAAGGGGTCGTAACCGGCATTGGCCATCAATTGCAGGCCCAGGGCGTCGGCCTCGCGCTCATTTTCGCGGGAGAAATGGGTCTGGCCCCATTGGGACAATATCGCCGCCAGATTGTTCGCATTGGCGCCGGCGGCCAGGGAAAAGAACGCCAGGAAGGTGCCCCGGTCGCGGGCGTCGCGCATGCGGGCCAAAGAATGGCGTTTGAGGAAATGGCCGTATTCGTGGCCCAGAACGGCGGCCACTTGGGATTCCGAACCGCTGCGCAGCAACAGGCCGGAAAACACCTGGACCATGCCGTTGGGGGCGCATAGGGCATTGAACACCGGCACCCGCATGACATACGAGCGGATGTCGCCGCAATGATCGCCGCTCAGGCGGCACATCATGCCGGAGATCAGTTGGTTGATGGCCTTGTCGCGGATACGGGTTTGCGAGGCTTTGACTTCGCGTTCGGCCTTGTCCAATTGCAACCAAAGCCCGGCTTCGTCGGTGGCGAGGTTGGGGCGGTAACCCGCCGGCACGTCGGCCATGCCGGTGGTCGGGCCGGTCTCATGGGTGACGCAGGCGGTCAGCGCGCTGCTCAGGCACGTGCACAATCCGGCGGTAAAGGCGCGCCGGCTGATCATTTGGGCAAATTGTCCAGCAGCATGGCGACGGTGTCCTTGGCGGGCTCCGCCGTGCGCAGATCGCCGGCTTCGCGCGGGTGCAGGGCGTTGAACCACACCACCTGGCCGGTCTTCAGATCCACCAGCGAGGCATGGCCGTATTGAATGCCGCCGGGCACATAAACGCGCAGCAAAAGCGCCGCCGCCTTCAGGGCTGCGCGGCCGGGCGAGGTGTAGCTGTCGCGCACCCACACGAACAGGGCGTAATCCGCGTCGGAATAGGCGGCCAATTCCTGGGTCGCCGGCCCCAAGGTCCAATCGAATTTGCCGCCCTTGGTGGGCAGGCGGTTGGCCTCGGCGGTGTGGAAGATGCGGATGGTGTCGCCCACGGTGCCGTGCAGCTTCTGGATTTGCTCCAGGCGCTGGCCCTCGGGGGTGTCGTCCTTGGGGGGAGCGAATTCCACGAATTGAGTGTTGCGGGCCATCAGGGTCTGCTTGACCGCCGCCGTCAGATTGGCGGTGCCCGCCTGGGTCCACAGGGCATTGGTCTCAAGCCCGCCGCCGGCGGTCAGTTCCGACAATTCCACATCGGGCGGCATCATCAGGATGCGCGGATGGCGGTCGTCGCGGCGCAAGGCCTCGGTGGTATAGAAACTTTGTGTGGCGCAGGCGCCCAAGCTGGCCGCCATCAACACGACCGCCGCCAATTTACCGATAAGATGCATGCCGCCCCCCTGTTTTCGGGTCGGCATTCTAAACCTGTTAATCTATTGCAGCAATAGCTATCCCATACCAATGGTTGCTCGCACGCCACTGGTATTACAGGCCGGTCAGGGCCTTGCCAGCGGGGCCGTCCTTGGCGCCAGAATAGGGCTGGGTCGTATTAAGGACGCGTTGATCCGTTTGCCGAACAGGGATCCTTGAAGGTCCCGATCCGCCACAAGGCGGTCGCACGCGGCGCGCGCCCCGAGGGAGGTGCCTCATGATGCTTGAGCTGACCGCCCTGACGGCGGTGGCGGTCCTTTTGACGTGGGCGACCCTGGCTGGTCGCCAGTCATGGCTGCTGATTGCCGTGCTGGCCTATACCATTGCCGTCAGTTGGATCATCCAGCGCCAGCTGGATCTGTTGATCCCCGCACTGGCCGTCGCCATCGCCCTGAGCGTCCTTTGCGTGATTCAGGCCTTGCGGCGTGACGCGGCGACACCGGACGACACATAGTGTCACAATAAGATTAAAGTAATTACAAACAGTGCCAGGAGTGCTCTGAATATAGGGCTCTCGCCGTATTGAATTTTGTCTTGTGCCGCGCTTATGATGGCGATCTTCCAAAGATGGATTGCCAATTCATGTCCCTGTGCACAACATCCCCCGACTGTCTCCACACCCGCATTGCGCGGGCGGGCGGGCATGTGGACCGGGGCGAGTGGGCCAGCGGCCATGCCATCCTGGCCGGCTTGCGCGACTGCGCCCAGCGCGGCGGCTGCCTTGCCGGTGATGATTGCGCCGCTGCCGCCGAGCTATTGCTGTGTGACATTCGGTGTCTGTTGAATGACCGCGCGCCCCAAAGCTGACACACGACCGTGGTTGCCGCGGCGGGGTATCCCTTTGGGCATGGACCCGACGCCGAAAGGAACATCGATCATGCAGACCCGCAAGATACTCCAGGCCTTCGCCCTCGACCTCTGCGCCGCCGCCTTTGGCGTCGCCATCATCGCCGTGCCCATGCTGTTCGTCGGCGCGATGGCGTAATGCTTTTCTCGCTGATCGTGGCCGATCAGCGACGCACTCAGGCGCCGTGCGGGTTTCTCCGAAACCCTTGGCTCCCGCGCCATAAGGCGCGCGGCGCAGTCGCGCCTAACCAAATCCCCCATGAATTTCACTCACGGGGATTTGGTACAACGCTCACCCCACGCCCGCGCCCGTCTTGCGGGCGTGGGCTTCGTCCTCCAGACGCATCTCCAGCCAGATGCCGTTGAGGATGGCGGCCAGCGCCGCCAGCGTTACTCCCAGCACCCAGGCGAAATACCACATTGTTTGGCGCTCCTCAGTACATGTGCCCGCCGCTCTCGATGTGGCTGGCGGTGACCTTGCCGCGCAGGACCCGGTAGACGAACACCGTGTAGCTGCCGACGATGGGCAGCACCACCAATGTGGCGATCAGCATGATGAACAGGGTCAGCGGGCTGCTGGAGGCATCCCACACGGTCAGGCCGTGGCTGGGATTGGTGGAACTGGGCAGGATGAACGGGAACAGCGCCAGCCCGGCGGTGGACACCACGCCGAACACCGCCGCCGCACTGGTGGCGAAGGCCCAGCCCGCCCGCCGCATCATGGTCAGAAATGCGGTGACCAGCGGCGCGAACACGCCCAGCACCGGTGCGGTCAGCATCCACGGATAATCCACATAATTGGACAGCCAGCCGCCCGGATCGGTGGTGACCTTTTTAAGCAGCGGGTTGGACGGCCCGTCGCCGGGCAGGCCCGAGACCACCAGATGGCCGTCGATCACCGTTGCCACCAAAGCGCCGGCAAAGGTGAACAGCCCCACCAGGGCCACCGCGCTCAACAGTACGGCACGCCGTGAACGGGTTTCGATCACCCCCTCGGTCTTCAGCACCAGGAAGGTGCCGCCGTGCATGACCAGCATGGCAAGGCTGACCAATCCGCACAGCAGCGTAAACGGCTGCAGCAGGTCGAACAGGAAGCCGCCCGTATAGATGGCGCGCAGTTCGGGGGTGAAGTGGAACGGCACCCCGATCAGCAGATTGCCCATGGCGATGCCGAACACCAAAGTGGGCACGAAGCCGCCCAGGAACAGCGCCCAATCCCATAGGGTGCGCCAGTTGCGGTGTTCCACCTTGTTGCGGAAATCGAAGCCCACCGGGCGCAGGATTAACGCCGCCAGCACCAGGAGCAGCGGGATGTAGAAGGCGGAGAAGGCGGTGGCGTAAAGCGGCGGCCACGCGGCGAAAGCGGCACCGCCGCCCAGGATCAGCCAGACCTGATTGCCGTCCCATACCGGCCCGATGGAGTTGATGACGATGCGCCGCTCGGTCTCGGTGCGCGCCACCACCGGCAGCAGGATGGCGACGCCCATGTCGAAGCCGTCCATGACGGCAAAGCCGATCAGCACCAGCCCCAACAACGCCCACCACGCCAGCCGCAGGGTTTCGTAGTCCAGGGGAACGGTCATCATTCCTCCGCCACCAGCGCCGGGCCTTTGCGGATGTATTTGATCAGCAGGTAAAGGTCGGCCACCAAAAGCGCCGAATAAAACACCACGAACACCGTCAGCGAGGTCCACACCTGGGCGGTGCCCACGGACGACACCGACAGGAAGGTGGGCAGCACGCCGTCGACGGTCCAAGGCTGGCGGCCGAATTCGGCGACGAACCAGCCGACTTCGTTGGCGAGCCAGGGCAAGGGCAGGCTGAACAGGGCCAAGCGCAGGACCCAGCGTTTGGTGAAGGCGCGTTTGGTGCTGGTCCACAGGGCCAGGGCGAACAGGATTATGAACCACAAGCCGCAGGCCACCATGATGCGGAAGCTCCAGAACAGCGGCGCCACCTTGGGCACGGTGTCGTTGGCGGCGGCACGGATTTGCTCATGGGTGGCGCGGCGGGGATCGTCCACATAGCGGCGCAGCAGCAGGCCGAAACCCAAATCGCCGCCATGCCGGGTGATGATCTGGCGCGCCTGCGTATCGCCGCGGTCGGCCCGCAGCCGCTCCAGCGCGTCGATGGCAATAATGCCCGAGCGCACGCGGCCTTCGTTGATCTCTACCAATTCGCGGATGCCCAACACGGGCTGGCTGATGGACCGGGTGGCGATCAGTCCCAGCGCCCAGGGAATTTTGATGGCGGCATGGGTCTGGTGGGTGCTCTGGTCGGGGATGCCGAACAGGGTGAAGCCGGCGGGGGCGGGCTCGGTCTCCCACATGGCTTCCAGGGCGGCAATCTTCATCTTCTGGTTCTCGCTGGCCACGTAGCCGGATTCATCGCCCAAAACCACCGAGGACAACGCCGACGCCATGCCGAACGCCGCCGCCACGGCGAAGGAGCGTTTGGCGAAATCCATATGACGTCCGCGCAGCAGGAAATACGCGCTGATGGACAGCACGAACATGGCCCCGGTGACATAGCCGCCGCTGACCGTGTGGACGAATTTGGCCTGGGCCACGGGGTTGAAGAACACCTCGCCCAAGCTGGTCAGTTCCATGCGCATGGTGTCGGGGTTGAAGGCCGAGCCCACCGGGTTCTGCATCCAGCCATTGGCGACCAAGATCCACATGGCCGACAGCGACGAGCCCAAAGCCACCAGCCACGTCACCAGCAGATGGGTTTGCGGGCGCAGTTTCTCCCAGCCGAAGAAGAACAGGCCGACGAAGGTGCTTTCCAGGAAAAAGGCGGTCAGACCCTCCAGCGCCAGCGGGGCGCCGAAGATGTCGCCGACGAAATGGGAGTAATAGGCCCAGTTGGTGCCGAACTGGAACTCCATGGTGATGCCGGT
This sequence comes from Rhodospirillales bacterium, assembly GCA_014380005.1. Lineage (GTDB taxonomy): Bacteria > Pseudomonadota > Alphaproteobacteria > Rhodospirillales > Magnetospirillaceae > Magnetospirillum. The sequence continues at coordinate 3,580 of JACMKT010000244.1, read as the reverse complement.
GGCAACCCCCATGGCGAAGTTGATGCCGAACAGTTTGCCCCAGAATTTGGTCATGTCGCGCCACACTTCGCGCCCGGTCATGACCCAGATGCTTTCCATCACCGCCAGCAGCCAGGACAGACCCAAGGTCAGCGGCACGAACAGGAAATGGTATAGGGCGGTCAGGGCGAATTGCAGGCGCGACAGCTCGACCACACCAAGCTCGCTCATGGCTTCGTCCCCGTGGTGAGGGGCGGTGCGCTGGTGGGCGGGCGGGACTCTGCGCCGAACAGGAACACCGCCATGGCCGCCAGCGCCAACGCCTTCAGCGTCAGCGAAACGGCGATTTCCACTCCCAGCGAGCGCCGGGGAAAGCGCAGGGGCATGGTGATTCTCCGCATGGCGGGGGCAACGCCTTATTGAACAGACGGGGCCGGCAAGCGGGAAGGGGGGCGAAAGGGCAGGGGCGGGGGCATTGGACTCCTTCAACGGGCTGCCCTTGTGTGTAATAAAGCAGCCCCGTACAGGATTGGAGGTCGCCATGGCACTGCGCCGGATGTTGGGATGGGCGTTGGCCACCCTGTTGGGCTTGGCCCCGACCGCACAGGCCGCCGAGGAATTGCGGCTGGGCGCCTTCCTGTCGCTGACCGGCACCTACACCTTCATGGGCGACCCGGAGAAAAAGGCGCTGGAACTGCTGGTGGAGCGCACCAACAGCACCGGCGGCGTGCTGGGCCGGCCCATCCGGCTGATCGCCTATGACGATGGCTCGGACCCGGAAAAGGCCATGACTGCGGCCAAGCGGCTGATCGAGAACGACCGGGTGGATTTCATCATCGGCGGTTCGGGCACGCCCACCAGCATGGCGGTGTTGCCCTTGATGGAAAAGGCGGGCATGCCCTTCGTGTCCATGGGCGGCGGCATCGGCATCGTCGAGCCGGTGCGCAACTGGACCTTCAAAATCCCCCATAGCGACCGCATGGGTGCCGAGAAGGTGCTGACCGATCTGAAGCGGCGCGGCCTGACCCGGCTGGCTCTGCTGTCGGAAAATGTGGGCTTCGGCAAATCGGGCCGTGATCAGGTCCTCAAGTTGGCCCCTTCCATGGGCATCGAGGTGGTGGCTGACGAAATCTACGGTCCCAAGGATGCCGACGTCACCCCGCAACTGACCAAGATACGCGGCACCAATGGCGTGCAGGCGCTGTTCGTCTTCGGCACCGGCCAAGGCCCGGCGGTGGTCACCCGCAACATCCGCCAGCTTGGCTTGGACATGCCGGTCTATCAGTCCCACGGCGTCGTCTCGAAGGAGTTCCTGCGGCTGGTGAGCGGCGCCGCCGACGGCATGCGCCTGCCGGCCATGGCTCTGGCGGTGGCGGAGCAATTGCCTGCCAATGACCCGCAAAAGCCGGTGGCGCTGGCGTTCAAGGCGGCGTTCGAGGCCCGCTGGCACCAGGAAGCCACCATCTTCGCCGGTCACGCCGCCGACGCCTTCGCCATGGTGACGGAAGCCCTGCGCCGTGCCGGTTCCGCCGACAAGGCCCAGTTGCGCGGCCAGATCGAACGGACCAAGGGCTTGGTCGGCACCGGCGGTATCTTCACCATGACCCCCACCGACCATCTGGGCCTGGATTTGGGCTCGTTCCACATGGTGGAAATCAGGAACGGCGATTGGGTTTTGGTGGATTAGCTGCCGTTTTAGGTTGTGTATACATGTAGTCTCTGCACTATATGGTCATCGCAACCCACCTGCAGGCCTGCCCCATGACCGCTTCCCCAATTGCCGACAAAATGGAGGTCGGCGCGCTGGGCGTCGTCTATCTCAAGCGCCTGTGGTCGTTCTGGTTTTCCCATGAACAATGGGCACCCGAGGATCGGGGCAGCCATTGGCGCGCCATGCACGTGCTGTTCAGCGGTCTGGGCCTGGCCGTCGAGGAAACTCTGCGCCATGTGTATCAGGTCCATCCCAGCTTCGAGGAATTCGAGGCCTGGGTGGTGGAGCGCAATGGCGGTGCCATCAATCCTCAAGTCATCGCCCGTATGAATGCCGCCCTGACCGGGGCCGCGCCGCCCGCCGAGGCGCTGGCGCAAATTGGTGCCATCGAGCAGGCGCCGCCGGTCCTTAGCCCCGAGGATTTGGCTCATTGGGACGAGCATGGCTGGGTCGTACTGCACGACGCCATCAGCCCCGAAGCTTGCCGCGCCACCGCTCAGGCCGTGTGGGATGTCCAGAACATGTCGCCCGACGCCCCCATGGGGGAATGGCAGCGTCACGGACCCCGTCAGCAATGCGTCTTCGTCCAGCTTTTTCACCATCCGGCCCTGGACGCCAACCGCCGTTCGGCGCGCATTCACAAGGCTCTCGCTCAGCTTTGGAACAACGCCGATCTGTGGGTGACCACCGACCGGGTCGGTTTCAACGCGCCGGTGTCACCGCAATTCCCGTTCCCCGGTCCGGGCATTCACTGGGACGTCAGCCTGACGCAGCCCATTCCCTTGGGCGTCCAGGGGTTGATTTATCTGACCGACACAACGGCGGAGCAAGGCGCCTTTGCCCTGGTTCCCGGCATGCACCGGACCATCGGCCCCTGGCTGGATGCGGTGCCGTCGGGTGTGAGCCCCCATACGCATGCGGCCAATACGTTGGAGATGACCCCCATCGCCGGACGGGCGGGTGATCTGATCCTGTGGCACCACGCTTTGCCGCACGGCCCCACCCCCAATTTGGCGAGCCAGCCGCGTCTGGTTCATTACCTGACAATGTTTCCGGCGGATTTCGGCTACCAGCCGGTTTGGCTGTAGGCCCGTTTGAATTTTACACGAATGAACATCAATAAACGCGAATGGCTCAGCGCAGGCCGATACGGCAGTGCGCCTAGAATTCGAGTCTATTCGTGTTCATTCGTGTAAAAAATCTTCAGTAAGCCCGGTCGATGCAGAAATCGATGACGTCGATCATGGCCTGCTTGATGGGGCCGTCGGGGAAGATGCCCAGGGCGTCGCGGGCCACTTCGCCGTAATGGCGGGCGCGGGCGATGGTGTCGGCCAGCGAGGCGTGCTTTTCCATCAGCTTCATGGCGTGTTCGATGTCGCCGTCCTGCTGCTCCAGACGCTCCACCGTGCGGCGCCAGAACTCGCGTTCTTCGTCGTCACCACGGCGGAAGGCCAGGATGATGGGCAGGGTGATCTTGCCCTCGCGGAAATCGTCGCCCACGGTCTTGCCCAGCACCGCCTGCTTGGCCGAATAATCCAGCACGTCGTCGATCAGTTGGAAGGCGATGCCCAAATTCAGGCCATAGGAATCCAGCGCCTCTTCCTCGACCTTGGGACGCTCGGTCACGATGGCGCCGATGCGGCAGGCGGCGGCGAACAAGGCGGCGGTCTTGGAGCGGATGACTTCCAGATAGGCGTCTTCGTTGGTTTCGGTGTCGTTGGCGGTGATCAGCTGCAGCACCTCGCCCTCGGCGATGATCGACGAGGCGCGCGACAGGATGGCCAGCACCTGCAGCGAGCCGTCTTCCACCATCAGCTCGAACGAGCGTGAGAACAGGAAGTCGCCCACCAGCACGCTGGGCTTGTTGCCGAACAGGGCGTTGGCCGAGGC
>JACMKT010000243.1 GCA_014380005.1 Rhodospirillales bacterium | reverse complement strand
GCAGGGCTGTTCGCGGGTGACCATGCCGACGCTTTGCCCGGCCATGAGCGAGCCGTTCTCCACATCGCCGTCGATCACCGCGCGCTTCAGGGCGCCGGCCCAGAAATGCTCGATCTCCAACTGGGCTTCCTTCTGGTCCAGTTCACCGGCGCGGAAGCGGGCGATGACTTCGTGTTGGAACAGGACGAAGCGCTTGGTGCCGTCATTGGTCAGCGCGCGCACCGGAATGACCGGGAAGGCGGGGTCCACCTGGACGGTGGGCACCGCATCGCGGGCGGCGGCGCGGATGAAGGAGTGTTTGAACTTGGGATGGGCGATGCACTCGGTCGCGCAGACGAAGCGGGTGCCCAGCTGTACGCCGGCGGCGCCCATTTCCAGATAGCCGACGATGGCCTCGCCCCGTCCGATGCCGCCGGCCACGAAGATGGGCAGGGTCTCGGACAGCACCGGCAGGATTTCCTGGGCCAGCACCGAGGTCGCCACCGGGCCGATATGGCCGCCGGCTTCGGTGCCTTCGATCACCAGGGCGTCCACGCCCGAGCGGACCAGCTTGCGGGCCAGCACCAAGGCGGGGGCGAAGCACACCACCTTGGCGCCGGTATCCTTGGCCCGCTTGATGGCGGCACCTGTGGGCAGGCCGCCGGCCAGCACGATATGGCTCACCTGCAACTCGCCGCAAACGTCGATCAGACGCTCCAGCTCGGGATGCATGGTGATCAGATTGACGCCGAAGGGCTTGGCCGTCAGCTCCTGGGTGGCTGCGATTTCCTGGGCCAGACGATCCGGCGCCATCGACCCGCAGGCGATGACGCCGAACCCGCCGGCGTTGGAAATGGCGGCGACCAGATGGCTGTCGGAAATCCACGACATGGCGCCACCCATGATGGCCATGTCGCAGCCGAGGAATGTTCGGCCGCGCTGCCATAAATGGTCAAGGCGTTCGCGCGGTGAATACATCCCAATCCCCTTGGCGGCATTCACTGGTCAGGCCGCGTCCAGCCCGTAGGCGGTATGAAGGGCACGCAAAGCCAGCTCAGTGTACTTCTCTTCGATCAAGACGGAAATCTTGATCTCGGAGGTGGAAATCACCTGGATGTTGATGCCCTCGCCCGCCAGGGTCTGGAACATCTTCTGGGCGATGCCCGCATGGCTGCGCATGCCCACGCCGATGACCGAGACCTTAACCACGTTGGCGTCGGCGACCATGCGGTCGTAACCCAGCTTGGCTTCCTCGATCACCTTCTTGGCGCGGTCCAGATCGGCCTTGCCCACGGTGAAGGTCAGATCGGTGGACTTGCCGTCCTCGGACACGTTCTGGACGATCATGTCCACGTTGACCGCCGCATCGGCCAGCGGGCCGAAGATGGAGGCGGCCACGCCGGGACGATCCGGCACCTGGATCAGGGTGATCTTCGCTTCGTCGCGGCTATAGGCGATGCCGCTCACCAATTCCTTTTCCACGATCTCATCCTCGTCACAAACCAGGGTTCCGGGGGCGTCCACGAAAGAGGACAGCACTTGCACCCGCACACGGTGTTTCATGGCCATCTCGACCGAACGCGTCTGCAGCACTTTGGCGCCGACGCTGGCGAGTTCGAGCATTTCCTCATACGTGATCTTATCCAGCTTCTTCGCCTGGGTCACGATACGGGGATCAGTGGTGTAGACACCGTCAACGTCGGTGTAAATGTCACAGCGGTCAGCCTTAAGAGCAGCCGCCAATGCCACCGCCGAGGTGTCCGAACCACCACGTCCGAGCGTGCTGATACGACCATCGGGGCCAAGGCCCTGGAAGCCTGCCACCACTGCCACCTGGCCTTCGGCCATAAGGCGCACCATCTCATCGGTATCGATGGACATGATGCGGGCCTTGCCGTGCACGCCGTCGGTATGGATGGGGAGTTGCCAGCCGCACCACGAGCGGGCGTTGACGCCCAACTCTTGCAAGCCGACGGCCAGCAGGCCAGAGGTGACCTGTTCGCCAGTGGCGACCACCGCGTCGTATTCGCGCTGGTCGTGCAATGGCGCCATCTGCTTGCACCAGTCCACCAGTTGGTTGGTCACGCCGGACATGGCGGAAACCACCACGGCGACCTGATTGCCTGCTTCGACCTCGCGCTTGACACGCTTGGCCACATTCTTGATTCGATCAATATCGCCGACGGAGGTTCCGCCGAATTTCATGACGATGCGAGCCATGAGAAATCCTCTTGGACCACGCGTATTCTTTAAGGATCTACGCGTACGGTCGGTTCCAGAAATTTTTGTATGCCCGGTTGCCGCCCGAAGGGCGCCTCTTCATACTCTGTCGCTAACGCGGAAGCAAGTGCGGCTCCCAGGGGTTGGGACCGTGCCAGTAGGAGCATTTGATGTTGAATTCGACCGCGCCCAAGCGCATTCCTCCTGCCCGAATTCGGGAGCGTGAAGGGACCGCCTCCAGCGAGGAGGTCGCCCGCTTCACCGCCATGGCCGAGGCTTGGTGGGACCCGTGGGGCAAATTCAAACCGCTGCACAAATTCAATCCGGTCCGCCTGGATTTCATGCGCCGCAAGCTGGCCGCCCATTTCGACCGCGACGTCAGTCTGGCGCGGCCGTTTGAAGGTTTGACCCTGCTGGACGTGGGATGCGGCGGCGGCTTGCTGTCCGAACCGCTGGCCCGCATGGGCTTTGCGGTCACCGGCGTGGATGCCGGCGATAAGAATATCGGTGTGGCCAAAGTCCATGCCGAGCAATCGGGCCTTGCCATCGATTACCGCATCGGTGGCCCCGAGGACGTCTCGACGGAAAGCTATGACGTGGTGCTCAGCATGGAAGTGATCGAGCACGTCCCCGATCCGGCGCGCTTCATCGCGCTGACGGTGGGCGCGCTGAAGCCGGGCGGCGCCTTCATGGGCGCCACGCTGAACCGCACGACAAAATCCTATGCCCTGGCGGTGATGGGCGCCGAGTACATCCTGCGCTGGCTGCCCGCCGGCACCCATGACTGGCGCAAATTCGTCAAACCGTCGGAATTCGCCAATTACCTGCGCGAAGGCCGGGTGGAAGTGCGCGACCTCAAGGGCATGGCGTACGTGCCGTTCAAGGACGAATGGCACGAGACCGCCGATCTGGATGTGAATTACATGCTGTTCGGCGTGAAGATGTGAGGGGTGTGGGCGGGTGCTACGGCATCCGCCCCTGGTCTATCGCCTGAAGCGGATGCAGGCCAAATGGAAGGCGATGGCGCCGAAGGTGCCGTACAGAATGCCGATGGATAGGATGAAAATGGCGAAGTTGATCGCCTGCCCATTCAAATCGTAGATGGCCCGTAGGGCACCCGTACATGCGAGCATGATGCCCAGGCAGACGCAGACATCGTCATAGCCGCGCAGAAGCCGTGCGATGCCCTTCACCTTGATCATTTCCTGTTCCGGCGCGCGATGACGGCAAGGGTGAACATGCTTGCCGCAGCGACGAACAGGCCGTACTCGCTTGTGGACACGATGGCCCAGCCGCAGCCGCCAATAAAGGCTATAGCCGCCGCCGCCGTCAGCGCGTCCGCCGTGGTCATCTTGTGGTCGCGGGGTGTTTTCATGGCGAAGGTGTATGTCATGCGCGCGGATGACACAGTCAAGGACACCTGGGCTAGATGGGAGGCCTCCTTAGACGAACCGCCATCATAGACCCATTCGGTTGTCAACGGTTTGCGGGGCAAGTGAAATGTTGTGACCGCACTCATGATTTGCTGTCCATATTTTTGCGCCAGTGTTCCCTGAATTCCACGAGGGAATCCACGATCTCTTCGAAGGAATCGTTGGGAACGGCCAAACGGACAACCACATGGCGTTTGACTTTGCCATCGGAGGGGTCAAGCCGGTCTTCGAAAAAATTCACCTTGATGGCGTTCTTTTGGACGAGAGCGCCAGCCCACCCATCGACAGCGATGGTTGAGGCGGCTTGGTCGCAGATGATTTCAATGTCATCTGGAAACTCAGCGGTCTCAGTCATTAAGTACCCCAAACGCGCACAGCCCTATCCTGTTGGCGAGCTTACCGTTCCGCGGTGTGGTTTTCAAACGTTGTGAGTTGAAATGCCCCCAAGGGAGCGGTGACACCCGCCCGGCAAATGCGCTATATCAACCGCCCCGGCCCCATAATGGCGGCGGGGCGTTTTTCCATGGCCCTGCGGTGTTGACATGAGCGTTCGACCCTATCGCGAGATACTGCGCCGCAAGTCGCGTCAGATTTTCGTGGGCAATGTGCCGGTTGGCGGCGATGCGCCCATCAGCGTCCAAACCATGACCAACACCCTGACCACCGACGTGGCCGGGACGGTGGCGCAGATCAAAGCTGCCGAGGCCGCCGGGGTGGACATCGTCCGCGTGTCGTGCCCGGACGAGGACTCCACCGCCGCCCTGAAGCACATCATTGCTCAGGTGTCGGTGCCGGTGGTGGCCGACATCCACTTTCATTATAGGCGCGCCATCGAAGCCGCCGAGGCCGGCGCCGCCTGCCTGCGCATCAATCCGGGCAATATCGGTTCCGCCGACCGGGTGCGCGAGGTGGTCAAGGCGGCCAAGGACCATGGCTGCTCCATGCGCATCGGCGTCAATGCCGGGTCCCTGGACAAGCATCTGCTGGAAAAGTACGGCGAGCCGTGCCCCGAGGCCATGGTGGAAAGCGCCATGGAGCACGCGCGTATCCTGGAAGATAACGACTTCCGCGAGTTCAAGATCAGCGTCAAGGCGTCGGACGTGTTCCTGGCCGTGGCCGCCTATCAGGGGCTGGCGGAGGCTTGCGACTACCCGCTGCATCTGGGCATCACCGAGGCTGGCGGCTTGCGCGGCGGTACGGTGAAATCGGCCATCGGCATGGGCAATCTGCTGTGGGCCGGCATCGGCGATACCATCCGGGTGTCCCTGTCGGCGCCGGTGGAGGACGAGGTCAAGGTTGGCTACGAAATCCTGAAATCCCTGGGCTTGCGCACCCGTGGAGTCAATATCGTGTCCTGCCCGTCCTGCGCCCGTCAGGGCTTCAACGTGATCGAGACCGTGACCGTTCTGGAACAGCGCCTTGCCCACATCACCACGCCGGTGACCCTGTCCATCATCGGCTGCGTGGTCAATGGTCCGGGCGAGGCGCGCGAGACTCAGATCGGACTGACCGGTGGCGGTCAGGACAATCATATGGTCTATGTGGCGGGCGTCCCCGACCATAAGATAGACAGTGCCGCCATGGTCGACCACATCGTCGGTCTGGTGGAGCAAAAGGCGGCGGCCTTGGATGCTGCCAAACTAAAGGAATAACAGACGTGTCGAGCCTGCAGCCCGTTCGCGGCACCCATGATCTGCTGCCCGAGGATACCCGGCGGCACCGCTTCGTCGAAGAGACCGCGTTCGGTGTGGTCCGGCGTTACGGCTATGGCGAGATCGTCACCCCCATCTTCGAATTCACCGAAGTGTTCTCGCGCACCCTGGGCGAGACCTCGGACGTGGTGACCAAGGAGATGTATACCTTTGCCGACCGTTCCGGCGATTCCCTGACGTTGCGCCCCGAAGGCACCGCCGGTGTGGCGCGTGCGTTCATCTCGGGCGGGCTGTCACAGAATTTGCCGCTCAAGCTGTTCTATCGCGGCCCCATGTTCCGTCACGAGCGCCCGCAAAAGGGCCGCCTGCGCCAGTTCCACCAAGTGGGTGTGGAATTGCTGGGCGTGGAAGGCCCCCAGGCCGATATCGAAGTGGTGTCCATGGCGTGGCGCATGCTTCAGGCCCTGGGCCTGGGCGACAAGGTCCAGTTGGAGATCAACACCCTGGGCGATGCGGAAAGCCGGGTGGCCTATCGCGACGCTTTGGTGGCCTATCTCACTCCTTATAAAGACAAGCTGTCCGAGGACAGCCGGGCGCGCCTGGACAAGAACCCCATGCGGGTGCTGGATTCCAAGGATGAGGGCGACAAGGCCATCGTCGCCGCCGCCCCGCTGATCCAAGACGCGCTGACCCCGGCGGCACAGGAGTTCTTCGCTCAGGTCACCTCTGGCCTGACCGCCTTGGGCGTGCCCTTCGTGGTCAATCCCAAGCTGGTGCGCGGCCTGGATTACTACTGCCACACCGCTTTCGAATTCACCACGACTGCCCTGGGCGCCCAAGGCACCGTGCTGGCCGGTGGCCGTTATGATGGTCTGATCGGCCAGATGGGCGGTCCCGCCACCCCCGGCATCGGCTGGGCCGCCGGCATCGAGCGCCTGTCCATGCTGGTGGAGAATGCGCCGGAGACCGAGCGCCCCGTCGCCATCATCCCCATGGGCGAT
>JACMKT010000242.1 GCA_014380005.1 Rhodospirillales bacterium | reverse complement strand
TGGGTGGAGGTCCATAAAATCATGCGGCACCTCCGACGGCCTTGCGGGCTTCCTCAGCATCGTCGAAGGGCAGGGTGATGGCGCCGACGATCTGCCCGGCCTCATGGCCCTTGCCGGCCAGAACCACCACGTCGCCGGACTGGGCCAAGTTCACCGCATGGCGGATGGCGGCGGCACGGTCGGCAATTTCGGTGGCGGTGGCCGCGGCAGCCAGGATGGCGCGGCGGATCAGGGCGGCGTCTTCGCTGCGCGGGTTGTCGTCGGTGACGATGGCGATGTCGGCCATGCGGGTGGCGATGGCGCCCATCTGCGGTCGCTTGCCGGGGTCGCGGTCGCCGCCGCAGCCGAACACCAGGATCAGGCGGGACGCGTGGGGGCGCAAGGCCGCTAGCACGGTTTCCAGAGCGTCGGGGGTGTGGGCGTAATCCACATAGACCGGAGCGCCGGTCACTGTTTCCGCCACCTTCTGCAAGCGGCCGGGAACGCCCTCAAGGCTTTCCAGGGTAGCGGTGGCGGCAATGGGGTCGGCACCGCAGGCGATGACCAGACCCAGGGCAGCCAGGGCATTGGCAATCTGGAAGGTGCCGGCCAGGGGCAGGTGTACGGTGACAGCGCGGCCTAGGATGTTCAGGTCCAAGGCCTGACCGTGGGGCTCGGGGTGGGCATGGATCAGCGTGAGATCGGTGCCTTTGCTGCCATAGGACAGCACGGTTTGCCCGCGCTTGGCGGCGATGGCGCTCAGGCGCGGGGCCATGTCGCTGTCGGCGTTGATGACTACCACGCCGTCAGCCGGCAGCAATTCCGTGAACAGGCGCTGCTTGGCGACCGCATAGGTCTCCATGTCCACATGGTAGTCCAGATGGTCACGGGTCAGATTGGTGAAGGCGGCGGCTTTGAGCGCCACACCATCCAAGCGGTATTGGTCCAGGCCGTGGCTCGACGCTTCCATGCAGGCGTGGGTCACGCCCATGCCGGCCAACTCGGCCAAAGCGGCGTGCAGATCGGCTGGGTCGGGGGTGGTCAGGCTACCCTGGTGGGGCCAGCCCTCGGCGATGATGCCCAGCGTGCCCAGGGCGGCGGATTTCAGCCCCAGCAGCGCCCACATCTGACGGGCGAAATTGGCAACGGAAGTCTTGCCGTTGGTGCCGGTGACGGCGGTCATCACGGCAGGTTGAACGCCATGGAACGCCGCCGCCGCCAGGGCGAAGGCCCGGCGCGGGTTGGCGACACGCACCAGCGGCACGGCGCCTGTGTCAATTTCGGTATCGTCAGGCGCCAGGATAGCGGCGGCCCCCTTCGAAATCGCGTCCGCGATGAAGCCACGGCCATCGGCCTTGGTGCCGGGCAGGGCAGCAAACAGAAAGCCCGGGCCGACCTTGCGGGAATCCGCGGTCAGGCCCGAGATCTCGGGGTTGGGGGCCATGTCCAGGCCGATGATGTCAGTCAACCGCGGCAACATTGCCTCCGTTTCCTGCGACGGTTCCTTTGCCGGGGCCTTGCGCCATGGGCGCAGCCTTTGGCATCAGACCCATCAACGGTGCGACCTGGGCGATGATGCGCCCGGCCGTCGGCGCAGCCGTCCAGCCTGCGGTGATGAAACCGTAGGTTTCCTTGGTCCCTTGCGGCTCGTCGATGCTGGCAAGCACCACGTAGCGGGGATTGTCCATGGGGAAGGCGGCGACGAAGGAAGACAGTACCGCCTTCTTCTTATAGGAACCGTTTACGGCCTTCTCGGCGGTGCCGGTCTTGCCGCCCACGTCATAGCCGGGAACGTCGGCTTTCTTGCCGGTGCCCTCGGTCACCACCATGCGCATAAGGCTACGCACCTGATCCGAGGTCTTGGCCTTGATCACCCGCTCGCCGCCGATGGGGTCGTTGTCGTTCTTGGCCAGCAGGGTCATGGGATGGAAGATGCCGCCATTGACCAGGGTCGAGGCGCCCTGGACCAATTGCAGCGGCGTCACCGACAGGCCATGGCCGAACGAGATGGTGACGGTGTTGATCTCGCGCCACGGATTGGGCACCAGCGGGCCGCCCACTTCCGGCAATTCCAGGGCCGGGGTGTGCAGCATGCCGATACGGCCCATGAAGGCGCGCTGGAATTCGGTGCCGGCCTCAAGCGCCATACGGGCGGAGCCGATATTGGACGAATGCACCAAGATATCCGAGACGCTGGCCCAGCGGTTCATGGGGTGGTCGTCATGGATGGTGTGGCCGGCGAAGACCAGCGGCTTGGTGCAATCGACGTTGGAATTGATGTTGAACTTGCCCGATTCGATGGCCATGGCCGTGTTGAACAGCTTCATGGTCGAGCCCATTTCGTACGCGCCCTTGGTGGCGCGGTTGAACAGGGCTTCCGATTGGCCGGCGGGCGGATCGTTGGGGTCGTAATCGGGCAGCGAGACCATGGCGACGATCTCGCCGGTATGCACGTCCAGCACGGTGCCCAGGGCGCCCAGGGCTTTGAACTCGGCCACCGAGCGCATCAACTCGTTGCGCACCACGGTCTGCAGGCGCACGTCGATGGACAGCTTCACCGGCTCGTGGCCGCCGCGCAGCGCTTGGTCGAAGCGCTTCTCGATGCCGGCGATGCCTTTGTTGTCGATATCGGTCATCCCAACGATATGGGCGGCGAGGTTGCCGTGGGGATAGACCCGCCTTTCGCCCTTCTCGAAGTAGAGTCCGGGGATGCCCAATGCGTTGACGTCGTATTGCTGCCTGGGCGTCAGATTGCGGCGCAGCCAGACGAATTGCTTGCCGCCGGCCAGCTTGGCCTGGATGTCCGCCTTGTTCAAATCGGGCAGCACCGATACCAGCTTGGCCGCGGCCTCACCGGAATCGAGGATTTCCAGGCCCTTGGCATACAGCGACACGGTGGGCAGGCTGGTCGCCAGGATGACGCCGTTGCGGTCGGTGATGTCGGCGCGCTCCATGTCCAGCCCTTCGGTGCGGGCGGTGGGCAGGGCGCGCGGCTTGGCCGGGTTGGAATCCAGCACCGCCACGTCGATCATGCGGACAGTGATCAGGCCGAAAGCGGCCAGGAACATAATGGCGGTGGCGACAAGGCGGCCACGGCTGGTCTCAAGCGCCTGGGTGCGCACCCCATCCAGCCGCAGGGCAGCCGGGGTATTGCCGAGATCGTCGCCGGCATGGAAGCCGGGGATGCGGGGCTTGGGCGCGAAGAAGCTCACCGAACCTCCCCGGGCAGGGCCGGCGTCGAGGCGAGCGCGGGCGATTGGATGACGATGGCGCGGCTGGGCGCTGGGGCGGGGGGGGCTGGCTGGTAGGCGGCTGGCTGGGGGTAAGCGGGGGTCTGGGCCACCTTGGTGGGCGGCGCCACGAAGACCGGCTTGCCCGGCAGCGACACCACCGGCTTGGGCGGCAGCGGAGCGGGAGCGGCGGCGACTTTTACCGGAGTGGCAATTGCGGCGGGGCGGTTGGCGGCCATGACCGTGCCGCTGACCGGCATGGTGTTCAGGGTGGCGATCTGGGACGGCCCCATGACCTTCATGGACAGGAACTTCTCGGACAGCGCGCGCAGGCGCGCCGGGTCGTTGAGATAGCTCCACTCGGCCTTCAGCACGTGGATGACTTCCTGATTGCGCAGAACTTCGTCATTCAGCTCGCTCAGGCGGGCTTCCTGTTCCTTCACCTCATGCTTGATGAAGAACAGGCCGATTCCCACAGCACCGGCCAGCATGGCGGACACGATGGTGGTGGGCAGGCCGCGGATCATCGTCCGGCTCCCCAGGCCGCAGCCCCGGTACGCACAGCCACACGCAGCTTGGCCGAACGCGAGCGCGGGTTGCGTGACACTTCCTCAGGCCCGGCGGTGATGGCTTTGCGGCCCAGCAGGGTGAAGCTGGCGGCGGGGCCGGTGTGCAATTGGGGCAGGTGGCGCGACGGCGACGGCACATCGCCCGAACGTTCCTTCAGGAACGTCTTCACCACGCGGTCTTCCAGGGAATGGAAGGTCACCACCGCCAGCCGGCCACCGGGGGCCAGCACCTGTTCGGCGGCGGCAAGGCCGCGTTCCAGCTCGCCCAATTCGTCATTCACATGAATGCGCAGGGCTTGGAAGGTGCGGGTGGCGGGGTGGATGCCGTCGCTGGATTTGCGGATGGTCTTGGCCACCAGACCGGCCAGTTCCAAGGTGCGTTCGAACGGCTTGTCGGCGCGGGCGGCGACGATGGCGCGGGCGATGCGGCGCGACTGACGCTCTTCGCCCAGGCGGTACAGGATGTTGGCGATGTCTTCTTCGTCGGCGTAATTGACCACGTCGGCGGCAGAGGGGCCGGATTGCTCCATGCGCATGTCCAGCGGGCCGTCCTTGGCGAAGGAAAAGCCGCGCTCGGCCTGATCGATCTGCATGGACGACACGCCGATATCCAGGGCGACGCCGTCTACCTGGTTGACACCGCGCTCAGCCAAAAGCTCGTCCATATGGCCGAAACGGCCCTCCATCAGCACCAGCCGGCCCGACTGGGCCTCGGGCAGGGCGCGCCCGGCGGCGGCGGCGTTGGGGTCGCGGTCGATGGCGTACACGGTGCAGCCGGCGCGATTCAGCATGGCAAGGGTATAGCCGCCGGCGCCAAAGGTGCCGTCCACGTAAGAGGCACCGTCACGCAAATCCAAAGCGGCCAGAACTTCTTCCAGCAAAACGGGAACGTGGGGGGAATCCGAGTCCCTGGTCGGGCGCAAGCGGGTCATTTTTCGTCTCCGCTCGCGGGCTTCTTCAGGGGCAAGGTGGGGCGCAGCTTCAGGGCGCGGGCGCGGATTTCGGCCTCGACCGCCTTATAGGCCTCGGGCTCCCAAATCTGGAAGGTCTGGCCCTTGCCGACGAAGGCGGCGGTGTCGGTGATGCCGGCATGGGCCATGACATCCTCGGGCAGGACGATGCGGCCCTCGGGGTCCCAGGCAAGCTGGCGGGCATCGGCGAAGATCAGGGCGGACAAATCTTCCTGTTCGGCGGAGAAGGCGTCGAAATTCTGGGTGCTGTCCGACAGCCGCTCCATGAAGTCCATGCCGCAGCCTTCCATGCAGGCGGCGGTGAACGAGCGGTAGGCGATGATCCCCTGGAAGCTTTGCTGAGACAAGGTCGCGCGGAAGGTCGCGGGGACGCTGACGCGACCCTTCTTATCGACCTTGTTCACGAATGTGGAGAGGAAGAGCCCCATGCTCGTCCGCCTTGTCTGAAAATTTGCCCGATGCCCCATCCCACCCTTCCAACGGCACACATGTATCCTGTGAACCGCTCGTCGGTGGGTGCTTATGGGATATCATGGGTAAACATGGGCGTCAATGGTATCGAGTAGTAAAAGACTGGGTTTGCAAGGGTCTATACAATTTTCTCCAAGTTGTTATTAAAGTAGACGAAGATTGC
>JACMKT010000241.1 GCA_014380005.1 Rhodospirillales bacterium | reverse complement strand
TGTCTTGGATCGCTAGGATATGACGGTCCTGGACCCGGCCCGCCGTCCGCTTGAAGGCGGTGGCGATCATCTCGTGCACGGTCACCGCCCGGTTGCGCAGAAACCGCGTGATCCGCATTTCCCCGGCCCGGTCACCGCCCAGCCGGCGAACCCGCGCCTCGCCGACTTCGACCAGACGGCTGTGAAGGAACAGCCCCCTTTTTCCAGGCGGCGGTCACCAAACCGCCCCAGCGCGCTCACGTCCATGACTGATCCCCCTTGGGGTTAACCATTTCGGAAGTGAATCAGTCAGGGCGCGATAAGGCAAGCGTTACAAGATGTGTGCATGTCGTAGGGCTTGACCCGCGTATCCACGTGGAAGCCACCTAAGACCGTCTTTGACCTTACCACGTGGATGGCCGTGTCAAGCACGGCCATGACGAGTTTGTGAGCGGCGCCCCTCACCCCTGCGCAATCTCCACCAGCTTGCCCATCAGTTTCTGCAACGCATTCACCCGCTGCTTGGCCTCTTCCCAGGTGCGGATGAAGACCAGTTTGTGGTCGGGGCGCAGTTTCGCCGTGCCCAATTGCTGGCTGATCAGCTTCACCAGACCGGCGGGGTTGGGGAACATGTTGTTGCGGAAGGTGATGACGGCGCCCTTGGGGCCGGAATCCACCTTCTCGATATTCGCCAGTTTGCACAATGCCTTGATGGCGACCACCTGCAGCAGGTTCTCCACCTCGGGCGGCAAAGAGCCGAAGCGGTCCACCAGTTCGGCTGCCAGGGCGTCGATCTCGGCGCGGTCAGACAGGGCGGCGATGCGGCGGTAGAGTGATAGGCGCACCGAGAGGTCGTGCACATAGGTCTCGGGGATCAGCACCGGGGTGCCGATGGCAATCTGCGGTGACCAATCATCCGCCGGCAGGCCGGTCTCGCCGCCCCGTGCGGCAGCCACTGCTTCCTCGATCAGCTGCTGATACAGCTCGATGCCGACCTCGCGGATGTGGCCAGATTGCTCGTCTCCCAGAAGATTACCGGCGCCGCGAATGTCCAGATCGTGGCTGGCAAGCTGGAAACCGGCGCCCAGACTGTCCAGCGCTTGCATGACCTGCAACCGCTTCTCCGCCTGCTTGGACAGCATCTTGTCCGTCGGCAAGGTGAAATAGGCATAGCCCCGGGTCTTGCCCCGGCCCACGCGCCCACGCAGTTGGTACAACTGGCCCAGGCCGAACATGTCGGCGCGGTGGATGATCAGGGTGTTGACGCTGGGCATGTCGATGCCCGATTCGATGATGTTGGTGGACAGCAGCACGTCGTACTTCTTGTCACCGAAGGCGGTCATCACCTCTTCCAGCTCGGTCGGGGTCAGGCGGCCATGGGCGATGGCGCATTTGACCTCGGGCACCAGCTTGGCGATACGGTCGGCGACGCGGTCGATATCGGCCAGACGGGGGCAGACATAGAAAATCTGACCGCCGCGATAGCGTTCGCGCAGGATGGCCTCGCGCACCACCACCGGATCGAACGGCAGAATGAAGGTGCGCACGGCCAGACGGTCCACCGGCGGGGTGGCGATGACGCTCATTTCCTTCACGCCGGTCAGGGCCAATTGCAGCGTGCGCGGAATGGGCGTCGCCGTCAGCGTCAGCACATGGACGTCGGCCTTCAGCTGCTTCAGGCGTTCCTTATGGGCCACGCCGAAATGCTGTTCCTCGTCCACGATCAGCAGGCCCAGCCGCTTGAAGCCGATGCCCTTGGCGAGCAAAGCATGGGTGCCGACGACGATGTCGATGGAGCCGTCGGTGATGCCCTTCTTGACCTCGGTGGCGTGCTTGGCGGTGACCAAGCGCGACAATTGCTCGACAATGACCGGCAGGCCCTTGAAGCGCTCGGCGAAATTGCGGTGATGCTGACGGGCCAGCAAGGTCGTCGGCACCACGATGGCCACCTGCATGCCCGACATGGCGGCGACGAAGGCGGCGCGCATGGCGACCTCGGTCTTGCCGAAGCCCACATCGCCGCACACCAGCCGGTCCATGGGCTTGCCCGAGGACAAATCGCCGATGGCGTCTTCGATGGCGCGGCTTTGGTCCTCGGTTTCCGCATAGGGGAAACGGGCGCAGAATTCGTCCCACATGCCTTCCGGCGGCGCCAGGATTTCGGCTTTGCGCAATTGGCGCTCGGCGGCGATGGCGATTAGCTGGTCGGCCATGTCGCGGATGCGCTTCTTCAGCTTGGCCTTGCGCGACTGCCACGCGGCGCCGCCCAGGCGGTCCAATTGGGCGCCGGCATCCTCCGAGCCGTAACGGGTGAGAACCTCCAGATTTTCCACCGGAACGAACAGCTTGTCGTTGCCTTCGTACAACACGCGCAGGCAGTCATGGGGCACGCCCGAGACCTGAAGCGTGACCAGCCCGTCATAGCGCCCGATGCCGTGCTCCATATGCACCACAAGGTCGCCCTCGGTCAGGGCCGACGCCTCGGCAATGAATTGGGCGCCCTTCTTCTTCTTGCGAGCCGGACGGGCCAAGCGGTCGCCCAGCAAATCCTGTTCGGTGATGACCGCCAAATCAGGCAAGGCGAAGCCGTGGTCCAGGCCCAGCACCACCATGGGCACCTTGCCCTTGGGCAGGGCTTCCGCCTCGGCCCAGCCATCCACGGCCATGACCTTGAGGCCGTGATCATTGAGCAAATGGCACAGGCGGTCGCGGGACCCGGCGGTCCAGGCGGCCACCACCACGCGGCGGCCTCCTTTAGCCTCCGCCTCGATATGCTCCTTCAGGGCGTCATAGACATTGACGCCCGGCTGCACCCGCACGTCGCCGAAGTCGCGCCCGGCGCGGCCTTCCACGTCAACCGCCTTGTTGACACCTTCCAGCGCGCCAAAGGGCGACAGGGCATAGGTCGGGCGGATCGCCAGCAGGCGATCCCATTCGGCTTGATCCAGATACAGCTTAGGCGGCGGGATGGGGTGGTAAACCATGCCCGATTCGGCCAAACCGGCGCCGGTAATGGTGCGCCGGGCGTCGTAATATTCCAGCACCAGGGCGTGGCGGGCCTCGCGGGCTTCGGTGGCTTGGTAATCCAGCACCACCACGGCCTCGGGTACATAGGCGAACAGGGTGTCCAGGCCGTCATGGAACAGGGGCAGCCAATGCTCCATGCCGGTGAATTTGATGCCCGACGAGATGGCTTCATACAGCGGGTCCGACCCCGAGGGGATGCCGAACATCTCGCGGTAGCCCGAGCGGAAACGGGCGATGGAGCCCTCGTCCAGCAGCACTTCGCTGACCGGGGCAAGGCTGAATTCCTTCAGCTTGCCGGTGGTGCGCTGGTTCATGGGATCGAAGCTGCGGATGCTTTCCAGCTCGTCGCCGAAGAAATCCAGGCGCACCGGTTCGGGGATTCCCGGCGGGAACAGGTCGATGATACCGCCGCGCACGGCGAATTCACCCGGTTCCATGACCGTATCGGCACGGGTGTAACCGTTGCGGTTCAGGAACGACACCACCCAATCCACATCCATGCGGCCACCCACCCGGGCGGCAAAGGCAACGCCGGCCAGGGCTTCGCGCGGCGGCACGCGTTGCAGCAGGCCGGCCACGGTGGTTAGAACCACGCGGGCGCCCTGTCCCGGACCGCCCGCTCCCCGTCCGACAGCCAGTTTGGATAGGGTGTCGATACGCTTGGCGACCACGTCCACATGGGGCGAGACGCGGTCATAGGGCACGCAATCCCAGGCGGGGAATTCGAGGATTTCCATGTCGGGGGCGAAGAACGCCAACGCCTCGGCCATGCGCGCCATGCGACCATCGTCGCGGGCCACATGCAGCACATCGCGCCCCGCACCGGCTTTCGCCAGTCGGGCGATGACCAGGGCGTCCACCCCCTCGGGCGCGCCGGAGACGGTAACCCGGCCCAGCGTGTCCAGAAATTCCTCGAGTTTTTTCAAGTGCGTGCAGCTTCTTCTTGAACGAACTTCTTCATCATGGACATGACGTCATGGTCCAGATGTGCCGGCACCTCCACCTTGCCGGTGACCCAATTGAACAGATCGGTGTCGGTCTCGGCGATCAGCGCCTCGAACTTTTCCACCTGCTCGGGCGATAGCGTGGTGAGATACTTCTCGGCGAAGTCACCGAAAAGGATATCGTTTTCATTGGAGCCCATGTGGTGGGCGCGGAAATTAAGGCGTTTCAGTCGTGCATCCATCTCGGGCATTTGCTTGGTAATCAGGGATGCCTAGGATATAGAGCGTTAACGCTTCCCTGTCAGCCTCCAAGCTTGCCCCCATGCGCCCCAGCCTGTTGAACCCGCTATTCGCGCCGGTCACCACCCTGCCCGGCGTTGGCCCGAAAATGGCCCCTTTATACGAGCGCCTGACCGGTGAACGGGTGGTGGACCTGTTGTGGCACCTGCCGTCCGGGGTGATCGACCGCCGCTTCAACCCCAAGGTCATGGATGCACCATCGGGCAAGGTGGCGACCTTGGTGGTACAGGTGGATGCCCATTTCCCCTCCTCCAGCGCCAAACGGCCCTATCGGGTGCGCTGCTCGGACGAAACCGGGTTCCTGCATCTGGTGTTCTTCCATGGCCGCGAGGATTGGCTGCGCCGCCAATTGCCCGAGGGCGAATGGCGCGTCATCAGCGGCGTGGTCGAGCATTTCAATAACGAAATCCAGATGACCCACCCGGACCATATGGTTCCGGTATCCGAGCAAGACCAAGTCATGACCGTGGAGCCGGTCTATCCTCTGACCGGCGGCCTCAGCGCCCGCATGGTGGCGAAAACCGTGCGCGCCGCCTTGGACCGGGCGCCCGAATTACCCGAATGGCAGGATGCGGCATGGCTGGCCCGCGAGAAATGGCCGGGCTGGCATGAGGCGCTGGAAACCCTGCACCGCCCCGACAGCGACGGCGCGGTAATCGCGGATTCTCCCGCCCGGCGCCGACTGGCCTATGACGAATTGTTGTCCAACCAATTGGCCCTGGCCATGGTGCGGGCCAATATGCGCCGGCTGAAGGGCCGTCCCATCCAGGGCGACGGACGCCTGCGTGCCAAGGTGCTTGCCGCCCTGCCCTGGCAATTGACCGGGGCGCAGCAGCGCTCGTTGGCCGAGATCGAGGCCGACATGGCGGAACCCATCCGCATGCTGCGGCTGTTGCAGGGCGATGTGGGCAGCGGCAAGACCGTGGTGGCGCTGTTGGCCATGCTGAACGCCATCGAAACCGGCGCCCAGGCGGCCATCATGGCACCCACGGAAATCCTTGCCCGCCAGCACCTCGCCACCATCGAGCCCCTGGCTTCCGCCGCCGGCATCCGCGTCGGCCTGCTGACCGGGCGCGACAAGGGCAAGGCGCGCGACCGCATGCTGGAAGCCTTGGCGGCGGGCGAGATCGATCTGATGATCGGCACCCACGCCTTGTTCCAGGAAGACGTGGCCTTTAGCGATCTGGCCCTGGCGGTGATCGA
The DNA here is from genome assembly GCA_014380005.1 of Rhodospirillales bacterium. Lineage (GTDB taxonomy): Bacteria > Pseudomonadota > Alphaproteobacteria > Rhodospirillales > Magnetospirillaceae > Magnetospirillum. Next base: position 20,050 of record JACMKT010000241.1, on the reverse strand, counting down.
CGAACAGCATCGTTTCGGCGTCCACCAGCGGCTGGAACTGGCAGCCAAGGGCCATGCGGTGGACGTGCTGGTGATGACGGCCACCCCTATCCCCCGCACCCTGCTGCTGACCGCCTATGGCGACATGGATGGCTCGCGCCTGGACGAGAAACCACCGGGCCGTCAACCGGTTGACACCCGCGTATTGCCCCTGGCCCGCATGGACGACGTCATCGGCGGTGTTCAGCGCGCCATGGCCCATGGCGCGCGGGTTTACTGGGTTTGTCCGCTGGTGGAGGAATCGGAAAACTCCGATCTGGCAGCCGCCGACGAACGCCACCGCCATTTGAGCCAATTGTTCGGGGACCGCGTCGGACTGGTCCACGGCAAGATGAAGGGACCGGCCAAGGACAAGGTCATGGCCGCCTTTGCCGAGGGCAGCCTGGACATTCTGGTGGCGACCACGGTGATCGAGGTGGGCGTCAACGTGCCCGAGGCCACCATCATGGTCATTGAGCATGCGGAACGCTTCGGCTTGGCCCAATTGCACCAGTTGCGCGGCCGGGTCGGGCGTGGCACTGGGGCGTCAACCTGCCTGCTGCTGTACGGCTCGCCTTTGTCGGAAAACGCCAAGGCGCGGCTGGAGATCATGCGCGCCACCGAGGACGGCTTCCTGATCGCCGAAGAAGACCTCCGCCTGCGCGGCGGCGGCGAGGTGCTGGGCACCCGCCAAAGCGGCCTGCCGGAATTCGCCCTGGCCGATTTGTCCATCCATGGTGATCTGCTGGCGGTGGCGCGCGACGATTCGCGGCTGATCCTGGACCGCGATCCCGAACTGAAGACTCCGCGCGGCGAAGCCCTGCGCGTGCTGCTTTACCTATTCGACCGCGATGCCGCCGTCAGGACTCTACGTTCGGGTTGACCAGGATTTCCGCCTTGCGCGGCGGCGGCGTCAATATGCCGGTTGACACCACCATCTTGATGCCGTCCTCCACGTTCATCTCAAGCACTTTGACGTCACTACGCGGCACGAACAGCAGGAAACCCGAGGTCGGGTTGGGCGTGGTCGGCACGAAGACGTTGACCATTTCCTTATCGAAACATTCCCGCACCTCGCCATCGGTGGTGCCGGTGATGAAGCCCAGCGTCCAGATGCCGGCGCGGGGGTACTCGATCAGCACGACCTCGCGGAACGCGTTGGCCTTCTGGGCCAGCATGGTCTCGAAAATCTGCTTCACCGCCGAATAGATGCCACGCAGCACCGGCATGCGTTCCAGCACCGCGTCATAGACCCGCACCAGCAGACGGCCGGCAAGACCGGCGGTCAGGGCGCCGATCAGGGTCAGCGACACCGCCACCAACACCAAGCCGAAGCCGGGAATGCCCCAATTTTGCGGATTGAACGCCGGCGGGATCAGGGGCGACACCTGATCGTCCATGAACTTCACGAACTGCCAGGCGATGTAGAAAGTGATGGAGACCGGAGCGGTCACCAGAATGCCGGCAAAGAAATAGGCGCGCAGACGGGCGGCGAGGCCCAGATGCAGGGATTCGGTTTCGGTTGAGGTGCTCTGGGGTGCGTCGCTGTTCATTTTGTCAATCCGGAGAAGATGTGCGCACAATGGAGTGCCCCGCCGTCGGGCGCAACAGCCTTCCACCACTATAATCCTTCCGCGACCCCTCGCCCCGCGCGCGGACACCCCCCACATTTGCGTGATATCAACCACGCCGCGAAGGATCAGCCATGCCTCCACGCCTCGCCGCCATTGCCACCGCCGCGCCGTCCCACACGATCAGCCGAACGCAGGTGGCAGCCATGGCGCGGCAAGTGTTCGGCGACGAGTTGGACCGCCTTGGCCCCATCTACGCCAATGCAGGCATCGATCAGCGGCAATCCTGCGTGCCGCTGGAATGGTATCTGCGCCCCCATGGCTGGAAGGAACGCTCGGATTTGTTCGTCCAGCATGCCCTGGACCTTGCCGCACGCGCCGTAGTGGATTGCGTCGCCAAGGCCGGGCTGCGGCTGGATCAGGTGGATGCGCTGGTGGCGGTGTCCACCACCGGCATGTGCACCCCCAGCCTGGATGCTTTGTTGATGGAGCGCCTGGGCCTGCGCCGCGACGTCACCCGCCTGCCCATCTTCGGTCTGGGCTGCGCCGGTGGCGTGCTGGGGCTGGCGCGGGCGGCGGCCCTCGCCAAGGCCATGCCGGGCAGCAATGTGGTCATGGTGGTGGTGGAATTGTGCGGGCTGACCTTCCGGCCCGGCGACCGTTCGGCCAGCAACATGGTGGCGACCGCCTTGTTCGGTGATGGATGCGCCGCTGCCCTGCTGTCAACCACGGCTGACGGCCCGGCACTGACCGCCTGGGGCGAGCACACATGGCCGGATTCCCTGGATATCATGGGTTGGCATGTGGAGGATGACGGCTTCGGCGTCCAATTCTCCCGCGATATCCCGCCCTTGGTCGCCCGCCATTTCCGTCCGGCCCTGGATGGTTGGCTCGCCGCCAATGGGCTGGAGCACGGCCAAATCGACCGCTTCCTGTGCCATCCCGGCGGCGCCAAGGTGGTCAACGCGCTGGAGGAAGCTTTGACCCTGCCCCCCGGCACCCTGGCCCTGGAACGCGACGTGTTGCGCGACTACGGCAACATGTCGGCGGCCACCTTGATGTTCGTGCTGGAACGCGCCCTGGCCGGTCCCCTGCCCCGCCGCTCGGTCGCCGCCGCCTTGGGGCCGGGGTTCACCGTCGGCTTCCTGCTGCTGGAAACGCTATGACCGTGTTCCTTGCCATCATGGCGCTAGTGGTGGCCCAACGCCTGTTGGAACTGGCACACGCCCAGGCCAACACACGCCGCCTGCTGGCCCGCGGCGCCATTGAGGTTGGTGCCGGCCATTACCCGCTGTTCATCGTGCTGCACGCGGCGTGGCTGCTGAGCCTGCTGGCCCTGGTGCCGTGGCAGGCAGAGCCCCATGCGGTGCCGCTGGTGGGCTTCGGGCTGCTCATGGCGGCGCGGGTGTGGGTGATCGCCAGCCTGGGCCCCTATTGGACCACGCGCATCATCACCCTGCCGGGGGCGCCGCTGGTTCGGCGCGGCCCCTATCGCTGGCTGCGCCACCCCAATTACTGGGTGGTGGCGGGCGAGATCGCGCTGTTGCCCCTGGCCTTCGACGCGTTGGCCGTGGCGGTGGTGTTCTCAATCCTCAACGGCGCGCTGCTGGCTTACCGCATCGGCATGGAGGAACAGGCACTCAGCGCTCGTGGAAGCTCTCCTGCATCTGGGTGAAGATGGGCTTGAGCATGTATTGCAGCAGGGTCTTCTCGCCAGTGATGATTTCCGCCTGGGCGGTCATGCCCGGCGTCACCACGCGCATGGCCGGGTCGCTGCCCACATAGCCCTGGGACAGCTTGACCTGCGCCTTGTAGAAGGGCTCGCCCTTTTCGTTGATGAAGGTGGTGGCGGAAATGCCCTGCAACTCGCCCCTAATGGCGCCGTAACGGGCGAAGTCGAAGGTGGTCACCTTGACCTTGACCGGCTGGCCGATCTTGATGTGGCCGATGTCGCGCGGCAGAACCTTGGCCTCCACCTTCATCTCGCGGTCCACCGGAACCACTTCGCACAGCAATCCGCCGGGCTGGATGACCGCACCGGTATTGCGCACGGTCAAGCCCTTGACGTAGCCCCGCGCCGGGGAAACCAGCATCAGCCGCTTCACCTTGTCTTCCAGGCGGCCAATGGTTTCCTGCACCTGGGCCAGTTCGGAAACGGTGACGCCCATATCGTCCATGGCCTGCTTGTGCAGGGTGGAATTCTGATCCACCAAGCGCTGTTCCATTTCCCGCAAGGCATCCCGTGCGGTGATGGACTGGCCGACGGTACGGCTCAACTCGCCCTGCACGCGGGCAAGCTCACGTTTGGTGTCCAGGTAATTAACCCGGCTGATCAAGCCCTTATTGACCAGTTCTTCCTTCATCCCCATCACCTGGGACAGGGAGGAGATTTGTTCGCGCAGGGCGGATTGCTGGCCTTCCAGCACGTGAAGGTCCGACCGTTTCTGATCGATCTGACTTAGGGTGACCGAGCGCGCGGAATCCCGTGACTGAATCTGGCCCTGATAGATGGACAGATTATCGGCCACCAGCCGCTCATAGCCCTTACCGAAGGAAAAATCGGGTTGGCGGTTGTCGGCGAAGGCGCGCAGGCGTTCGGCCTTCAGCAGCAGCGTCATCTCGCGGGCGCGGGTCTGGTCCAGATCGGCCAGGGACGCCGCCGGCGACAGCCTGACCAGCGCTTGGTCGCGGTCCACCAATTCGCCTTCCTTGACCAGAACCTCCTCCACCAAACCGCCTTCAAGATGCTGAACGGTCTGGACGGAACCGGTGGGGACCACCTCGCCCTCGGTCACCGCCACCTCGTCGATATGGGTGACCGCCGCCCAGCCGACGAAGGCCAGACAAGCGACGCTGGCCATCACCATGGTGAAGCGGATCAACGGCGCGGTGCCGCTTTCCTCCAATTGGACCGCTTGGGCCAAATGGCGGGTGACGCGGCTGGACTGCTTGACCACCGAGTGCGGCGCCTGCTTGTGCAGGGCCGGCAGATCGGGGCTTTTGGGGACGAGGCTCTGGCTGGTCATGGTCAAATCAAATCCGGAGGAATGCGCGCCCTCACCTCTTCGGCGGGGCCGGCAAGTCGCAGATAGCCGCCCTCGAACACCAGGATGCGGTCGGCGAAGCGGAGGTGGCTGGGGCGGTGCGTCACCATGAAGATGGTGGATTGGCCGCGGAAGAAATCGACGGCCTGCATGAACTGGCGGTCGCCGTCGAAATCCAGGCCGTTGACCGGCTCGTCGAACAGCATGAGCGGGCTGCGCTTCAGGTAAGCCCGCGTCAACGACAGTTTCTGGACGAAGCTGGTGGGCAGATGGTCAATGGTGCCGTCGCCCACCCGCGTGTCCAGGCCGCGCGGCAATTGGCGGATTTCATCCCACACATCGGCCATTTCGCAGGCCCAACGAATATCGGTATCGTTGGCGGTGGGCTGGGCCAGCCGCAAATTCTGGGCGATGGTGCCGTGGTACAGATTGCACACCTGGGGCACATAGGCGATGGCGTGGCGCAGCTCGATGGGGTCGATCTGGCGGATGTCCGAGCTGTCGATGCGGATCGAACCGGCCTGGGGCGCGTAAAGGCCCATGATCAGCTTGATGATGGTGGATTTGCCCGAACCGTTGCGGCCGGTGACCGCCACCACTTCGCCCGGTTCCACGTCGAAGGACACGCCCACCAGGGCCGGATCGGCCTCGTTGGAATAGCGCAACGACACGCGCGAGAACGACACCCTGCCCTTCAAATTCTTCAACGGGGCGACCATGGCCTTGGGGTCGCGCTCGGGCTTCAAATTCATCAGGCTGTCGATTTGATTGATGGAGCCTCGCACTTGCTCGACCCGCTGGATCAGGGTGAACGCGGTCTGCAGCGGCGACAGCACGCGCCACACCAGCATCATGGCGGCGATCAGGCCGCCGGTGGTCATGGTCTTGTCGATGACGCCAATCACGCCGATGGCGATGGTCGCCATGCCCGAGGCGACGATCAGGATGTTGGAGCCGGACAAGATCATGGAGGTGAAGATGCCGTTCTGGAAACCGCCATAGGCGGCGCGGGCCGACATTTCACGATAGCGCTTGAGAATGTTGTGCTCGCCGGCGGACAGCTTGACCGCCCGCATCTTGCCCATGGTCTCCACCAGGAATTCCTGCCGGCGCGACGAGGCACGGCCAGCTATGGCCACGTTCTTGCGCACCACGGGCAAGACCAGCATGCCGCCGATGACGAACATGAAGGTGCCCACCACCGGCACCAGGGCCAGTACGCCGCCCAGCATGAAGATGATGGCGAAATAGAAGATGGCGAAGGGCAGTTCCATGAACACCGTCGCCAGCGGGCCGGTGAAGAACTCGCGCACGGATTCGAAATCCTTGATGCGCGCCACCTGGGCACCGATGGTCGCGCGCTCGGTGAAGCCCGGCGGCAGCGACAGGATGTGCTGGAAGATGTTGTTGCCCATGATGTTGTCCAGCCGCGCGCCGATAAAGGCCAGGATGCGGGCGCGGATGGACCGCAACACCGTATCGAACACCAAGGCGATGGCGACACCCACGCAGAACGCCACCAGGGTTGGAATCGAGCCGGTGCCGATGACCTTGTCATAGACGTTCATGACGAATAGCGGCGCGCCCAGCGACATCACGTTCAGGAACAAGGTGACGAAGAACGCTTGCCAGAACAGCGGTCGGAACCGGTCCAGCACGGTGCGGAACCAGCCGACGCGGTTGGGCCCGACATCAGGCGCGAGCGGCGTGAAGAAATAGGCGGTGCCCTGAACGTCTGCGGCCTCCAGCGGGCAAATCGTGCCTTGGGCGCTGTCGAACACCTCGATATGGCCATCGTGGTTGGACTTGACCACCAACGCATGGCCGCGATCGGGCAGGAACAGGCAGGGCAGCAGGCGCGAATCGACCTCATCGACGGTGATGCGCAGCGGGCGGCTGGAATAGTTCAGGTTCGCCATGACATTGCGCAGACCGGTCAGGTCCAGATCATTGGCGAAATGCGGTAAGGCTTCGGCGACGTTGCGCGGGTCACCCTTCCACCCCAGGGATTTCAGCAGCGGCAGCAGGCAGGCGGCCAGATCGGACGCAGCGGAAAAGCCGCCCAGGGCGTTTTGCGCCATGTGCTGCTGATAGGATTCAATGGCGTGGGCACTGGCCTTGGGCTGGGCCGAGATCATGGGCGCGGCGGAATTCATGCCGGTACTCCCTGACCCAGGAAGGCGGGCTTTTCAGCCGGGTCGGGACGCAGGCTCAGGCGGCCCTGCTCCAGATTGAACACCCGGTCGGCCAGCTTCACCAGCGAGGGCCGATGGGTCACCAGCACCAGGGTGCGCTTTCCCTTGGCCCGTTCCAGCCAGACCCGCAGGAAGTTGTCGCCAGCGCTGTCCACGGCGGTATTGGCTTCGTCGAACAGCACGATGCGCGGATTGTTGACCAAAGCCCGCGCAATGGCGATGCGCTGCTTGATGCCGCGCGGCAGGGAATCATAGGCGCCGTCACCCACCGAGCTGTCGAATCCCATGGCCATGGTCGCCACCACCTCGTCCAGCCCCAGCAGCGCTGCGGTTTCCACCGCGACGTCGTCCAATTCGGGCCGGAACATGGTGATGTTCTGCAAGATGGTGCCTTGGAACAGCACGCCCGATTGCGGCAGATAAGCGATCTTGTCGCGGACGGATTGGGGTTCATAGCCGGTAACGTCTTCGCCATCGATCAGCACCTTGCCCTCGGTCGGGCTGATGGCGCCCTGCATGAGGGTCAGCAAGGTGGTCTTGCCCGAGCCGTTGCCGCCCAGGATGGCGATGCATTCGCCTTCCTCAATGCGAATAGAGGCCTGATTGATGACCATGCCGCCCTTCTCGCCGAAGCGGAAGCTGACATTGTCCAATTCCAGCCGGCCCTTGACCGCGTCGATCTTGGGCAGGCCGGCGGGGGCTTCGGGCGGCAGGGTGAACAAGGCCTGCAAACGCTGGCGCGCCAACACGAAGGTCTGGAACCGGGTCCACACCCCCAGCGCCTTCTGCAACGGCGCCATGGCCCGGCCCGCCAGCAAGGAACACGCCGCCAAACCGCCGGTGGTCATGTCGCCGTTCATGACGATCAGGCTGCCGAACGCCGCCACCATGATGGTGGTTACCTGCGAGAAGAACGACGACACACCCAGCGCGTCGGCGCTTTTCAGGGCGACGGTGTAATAGCCCTCGGCGCAGCCTTCCTGCAGGCGTTCATAGCGGCGCGCCATCTGCGCTTCCATGGCCATAGCCTTGACGCTGTGGATGCCGCCCAGCACCTCGATCAGGAAGTTGAAGCGGCGGTCGTCGGCGGTGATGCGCCGCTGGATGGCACCGCGCAGGGACGTGCCCACCAACATAGCCGCCAAGCCGAAGGCGACCAGCAGGGCGATGGGGACGAAGACCAGCTTGCCACCCATCATGGCGACCAGGGCCAGATAGATCAGGGCGAAGGGCAAATCCAGCAGGGTCAACAGGGCTTGGCCGGCATAGAATTCGCGCACGGTGCCCAGGGAGTTCATGCGCTCCAGATGAACGCCCGAGCCCTCTTTCTCGAAATTGTCGATGCTGGTCATGGTCAGGCGCTTCAGCGCCTCGCAACCGGCCTTGTGCTCGAAGCGGGCGCCGACCCAGCCGGTCACCCACGACCGGCAGAAGGTCAGCACGGTCTCCAGGCACAGCGCGCCCAGCACGCCCAGCAGCAGCAGCACCATGGTGCCGGTGGATTTGTTGGGCAGAATGCGGTCATAGACCTGCAGCAAGGACATGGGCATGGCCAAGCCGAGGATGTTCAGGAACAATGACGCCAGCACCAAATCGAACATATTCGATTTCAGCGTCGAAAGCTTGCTCAGGCTGAACGCCGGAGCCTGCTTCTTCTCCGCCTTGTCACCAGCCGAAATCGCCTCGCTCATTCCCCTCGACCCGTCCGTTCCTTAGGCCGCCCCCAAAGGGCAGCCACACATATCGCATCATGAGCAGGGCGGCCACTGGCAAGTAACCCGCCAAACGCTCTATGATAGGTGTTCCATCACTTCCCCATCGTTCAGCCAGCGAGTGGACCTTTGAGCCAGAGCCCCGGATTCTCCACCCCGCAAAGCATCGCAATGATCGAACGCCTGATAGGGTTCGACACTACCAGCTACAAATCCAATATTCAATTCATCGACTTCGCCGCTGCTGTGCTTAAAAACCTGGGCGCCTCTGTGCGTTTCACTTATGACGACACCCGTCACAAGGCTAATTTGTTCGCGACCATTGGTCGTGACGACCGGCCCGGCATCGTTCTTTCAGGCCATAGCGACGTGGTGCCGGTGGCGGGACAGGATTGGACGTCCGATCCGTTCACAATGCGGCGCCAGGACGACCGGCTTTATGGGCGCGGCACCGCCGACATGAAGAGCTTTATCGCCATCTGCCTGACTTTGGCGCCCGACTTCGCCGCCCGCCAACTAGAATTCCCCATTCACTTCGCCTTTTCCTATGACGAGGAAATCGGCTGCATCGGTGCCCGCCGCCTGATCGAGGATTTGTCCTCTCTCGCCATCCGTCCCAAGCTGTGCATCGTCGGCGAACCCACCGAGATGAAGGTCATTATCGGCCATAAGGGTAAAAAAAACGTTCGCTGCCAAGTTCACGGCAAGGAATGCCACTCGGCGTTGAACCATCGCGGCGTCAACGCGGTGGAAATCGCCGCCGAGATGGTGACCTTCCTGCGTCACATGCAGCGCCGCATCCGCGAACAGGGGCCGTTCGACCATGGCTATGACCCGCCCTACACCACCGTTCATTCCGGGGTGATCCAGGGCGGCACGGCATTGAACATCGTGCCCGCCCGGTGCGGCTTTGAATTCGAGTTCCGCAACCTGCCCGACCATGACGTGGACGGCCTGATGGCGGAATTCCGCGCCTTTGCCCTGTCTTTGGTGCCCGAGATGCTGGCCGTGGATGACGGCGCGGGCATCATGATGGACGAGTACAACACCACTGCCGGCCTGAACACCGCCGAGGATGACGAGGCCGCCGTGCTGGCGCGGCAATTGTCGGGCAACAACTCCACCTCAAAGGTCAGCTTCACCACCGAGGCCGGCCTGTTCCACGATGCCGGCATCCCCACCGTGGTGTGCGGCCCGGGCAGCATCGCCCAGGCGCACCGGCCGGACGAGTTCATCACCCTGGATCAGGTGGCCCAGGGCGAGGCCTTCGTGCGGCGGCTGCTGGATCGCATGACGGTGCGTTAGCCCTCGCCGGACCCAGGCTCCGAGTGCGCCCAGGCCACCCGGCTGGACATCCATATCTGGAACATGGGCTCTGGCGCGTAGGGTTCGTCCAACGTGGCGATGGTCACGTCGATGGTTTCGCTACAGGCGGCGTACTCGAAGGTCAGCGCTGTGCCGCAATGGGGGCAAAAGCGCCGGGTCGTCCGCGCGCTGGCCTTAAAGGACTCTGCCGCACCCTTGACGAAGCGGAACTCATCACGCCGGAACGCGACCCAGGCCACCACCGGGGCGCCGGCGGCGCGCTGGCACATGCGGCAATGGCAATAGCCGGCGGACAGTGGCTCGCCCGCGATGCGATAGCGGATTGCGCCACACCGGCACCCACCTTCGTAGGTCATATTTGTTCCTCCCCAGACCAATGGCCCTGACCATTGGTCATGTCGGAGGTCCGACCCGTTCGGCCAATCACCCGTGCAGGGAAATCCCCCCGCGCATGGGGGGCAGTCAGCGTTTGACCACCAGGGCCACGCCCATTGCCGCCAGCACCACGAACACCGTCGCCATGGCGGTGATGGGGAAAGCCCTCACGGATGGATATCGACGTAATTCACCACTTTCTTGACGCCGTTGCCGTCCTGGACACGGGCGGCGGCCTTCTTGGCCTCTTCGCCCGAGCGGGCGCGGCCGATCAGGTAGACGGTGCCGAACGCATCGGCGGTGGTGCGGAAGTTGACGTCGGCCACGCCCTTGGTGCCGATCAAACGGCCTTGCGCCTTGCTCGCCATAACGGTGGCGTCGGCCCAATCCAGCATCTGCTTACGCTTGGGGTCGTCCTTGGCCACGTAGGCCACGTGCCAATACAGCTTCTTCACGTCCTTGACTGCTTTGACATCGCGCAGGAAGCGCTCATACAACGCCTTGTCGTCGAACACGCCGGTGATGAGCAGACGCTGTTCATAAATCTCGGTTGACGCCTTGACGGTGCCAAGGTCGGCCATGATGCCGTTCACCTTAACCACGATCTCGTTGTCCTTGGCGATGGCCGACGTCGAGCGGGCCTCGATGGCGCGGTCGATCAGGGTCTTGGGCGCGGTCAGCATGTCCAGCAATTGGGCGGACGCGGGCGCGGCGGCAAGGATGGCGGCCAGAGCAGGAACGACAAGGCGCATGGTAATCCCCCAAAATCCAGTGACGCACGTACTATAACATCACCGCCGCAGATGTTTATGCACCGCTTGGCGGGTGATGCCCAATTCCTTGCCGATACGGGCCAAGGACCAATCGGGATTCTCGGCCTTCAGGCGCCGGGCCTTGTCCTTGGTCCCCTCGCCCACTGTGACGAAACCACCGCTGAGCCGGCGCAGATCGGCAGCCAGGACCGTATAGCCGGCGCCATCGTCACCGCCACGGCTGGTCCAGTATTCCAGCCGCGCCTCCAATTCGGCAGCGTCACGCACCGGCAAACCGCGCGCCCACAAATCCGCCACCAGACGATGACGGGCGGCGCAGGCGGTAGGCAGTGCTGCCGCACCGGGGCCGTCGGTCAACACGTCACGCTCGCGTTTACGTTCGTCCCAGGTCAACGCCTCGGCGCGGGCATCGGCCACATTGGTGGGCAACGGACAGGCATGGGTGACCGCCGCCGCCAGCTCGGGCGGGATGTCATGCCAGGGCACCGACCACCCGGCCAAGGGTGACCAAGGGTCGGAATCGTCCTCATGGCCGGCCAGATGGGCGGCCACGTCCACGAACATGCATTCGATGGGGCTGGGCTGGGTGGCGGCGTCCAGGCTGCCATAGCGGGCAACGATGGCGGCGCGTTCGCCATCCAGCTTGCCGGCCAGAGCGCGGCGGGTCCGCGCCGTGCGGATCATGGAACCGGGATCGTCGGCCTCTTCCCGCAGGCGCAGGGCGTCCACCAGGGCATCGGCATCTTCCTTGCGCTTGGCAAGCTCCTCCAGGCCGGGCTTGTAGCCGCCCCATTCCTTGCCGCACAGGGTGATGGCGCGGGCCAGCGCCTCGTCCTGCACATCCTCGTCATCCGAGGCATAAAGGGCGATGATGCCGTCCAGCCGGTCCAGGGCCTTCTCGCGCAGATCTTCGCCGGTGGTCATCAAGTCCAGTAGGTTCATGCCGCCCTCGTCAATTCGCGGTTGACAGTGCGAAGCTGTGCACTTGTTGTCAACCCAAAACGAATTGTCCGTGGTAAACTGGCAGCATGATTGCGTCCGATTCCATCACCCACCGGGACAGCCCATGGCGGCGTGGCCGGTGCCATGCCCTATGGCTGCATCAGCGCGGCTGCTGCTTCCATTGCGGCTGTGCCATGCCCGATCCGTTGGCTCAGCGCCCGCGCCACCGCCTGCGTGCAGGAACATCCGCCACCATCGACCATGTGTTGCCGCGCAGTCTGGGCGGCATGGAGGCGTGGCTGAACGAGGTCGCCGCCTGCCGGACCTGCAACAGCGCCAAAGCCGACCGGCTGCCTTTGGCGGTGGAATTGTGGCGGCTGGCGTGGCTCAAGGGCGACAGGCTGGCGGCCCATGCCCTTGAACCAGAGGCCGTGCTGGCCAGCTTACGTCAGCAGGAAGTCGCCGGCGCTGAGGTCGGGGCGATTCTCCAGGGTGACCATGACGCTCTCGCCATCGGGGCCGTTGCCGTCCGTATCGAATGACACCACGCCGGTGGAGCGGTCATAGAGGAAGGTCCACTGGCTGGTGGTGGGATCGCCGGTGGTGAAGCGTGAGGCATTCAGCGGCCCGGCGGAGTAGCCGGTGACCGGTGTCGAATGCAGATCCACCGTGATCTTGTCGGTGCCGTGCCGAAAGTCGGTGATGGTGGAGCCCCACCAATCCCAACTGTTCATGACAAACGTATCGGGACCGCCATTGCCGGTCAGCCGGTTGGCGCCGCCGATGCCGTTGATGGTGTTGGCGTTGTCGTTGCCGATCAGCACGTCGGCATAGTCGGGCGTGCCGATGACAAGGCCCACACTGACGATGCGGTCGGTGGTGCCGAAACCATCCTGCGCGGTGCCGGCAGCCAAATCCACCGACACCCCGGCGGGCGAACCCTCATAGGATACGGTGTCGCTGCCGGGGCCGCCATCCAGGGTGTCGCGGCCCCCCTGCCCCATCAGAAAATCGTCGGCCAAACCGCCTTGCAGCGTATTGGCATTGTTGTTGCCCAACAGGCTGTCGTTGAAGTTGGAGCCAACCGCAAGTCCGATGCTGACCAGGGTATCAGCCCCACCGCTGTCCTTCGTCACCGTATTGCTGTTCATGTCCAACTGCACCGCTCCACTCAGTTGCGAGTAGTCCACAGTGTCGCTGCCATCACCACCATCCAGGCTGTCGGAACCGGCGCTGCCGAAGATGACGTCATTGCCGCCCAGGCCGAAAATTTGGTCGTTGCCGGAGGTTCCACGTAAGGAATTCGTGCCGTTGGTCCCCGTAATGGTCGCCATAGTGAAATGCCCCTGGAGAAATTGTCGCTATGAGGGCAACGGCTGCGGCTGAATTCCGTTCGGCATCCGGATGCCGTATGGCCTTCCGGGGAAGGTGGGGCGCACAAGAAAAAGGAGCGGACCCGGCTGGTCCGCCCCTTCTTTGTCTTGGTGATCCGGGTGGGGGTCGAACCCACGGCCATTCGATTAAAAGTCGAATGCTCTACCACTGAGCTACCGGATCTATCCCTTGAAATGGGGGCACACCATAGGGAGACGACGCCCCCGGGTCAACCCCTGTATTTGTTATTGGCGAACGTCAGTGGCGACGCGCAGGCGGACGATCTTGTCGGGCTTGGTAACGATGCCGTTATCGCCCTCGGAACCCTTGGTGATCTTGTCCACGTGCTCCATGCCCTCGGCCACGCGCCCCCAGATGGTGTACTTGTTATCCAGGCTGGGCGTGGTGCCCAGCATGATGAAGAACTGGGAATCGGCGCTGTTGGGCGAGCTGGAGCGGGCCATGCCGACCACGCCACGGGTGAAGTGCTCGCCCGAAAATTCGGCGTTCAGCTTCACGCCGGAACCGCCGGTGCCGGTGCCGGTGGGGTCGCCGCCCTGGGCCATGAAGCCGGGGATGACGCGGTGGAAGACAGTGCCGTCGTAAAAGCCCTTGCGCACCAATTCCTTGATGCGGACCACGTGCTGCGGCGCCAGATCGGGACGCATCTCGATGACCACCCGGCCCCACGGCAAATCCAGGAACAGGGTGTTCTCGGGATCGGCGGCGGTGGCGGGACGGCCCACCAGCAACATCACGGCAGCCAGCGCAATGGCGAGGCCTTTAAACAGCTTCATGGCGGTTCCCCCAGGCTTGATTATTCGGCCACATCGGCGGCGACTTGCAGACGGACGATGACATCGGGGTCCTTGACCGAACCATTGCTGGACGCGCTGCCCTTCTTGATGCCGTCCACCAGATCCATGCCCTCGGCCACCTTGCCCCAGATGGAATATTTCTCATCCAGGTGGGGCGAGTCGTCGAACATGATGAAGAACTGGGAATCGCCGGAATCCGGGCTGGCGGCCCGCGCCATGGAGCAGGTGCCGCGCACGTGCTTCTCGGTGCTGAACTCGGCCTTCAGTTTCTTGCCCGACCCGCCGGTGCCGGTGCCTTGGGGGCAGCCGGTCTGGGCCATGAAGCCCGGAATGACGCGGTGGAACTTCAGCCCGTCATAATAGCCTTCGCGCACCAATTCCTTGATGCGGGCCACGTGGTTCGGGGCCAAATCGGGGCGCAGTTCGATAACCACGCGCCCATCCTTCAGGTCCAAGAACAAAGTATTTTCGCGGTCCACCGCTGGATCTCCTCAAACGAAGCGAAGGCTTTAACGCCGGTCTAATTTTTCATCCAGCCGCGCACGCACGCGCGGGCTGACAAAGGACGAGATATCGCCGCCCAAGCGGCCGATTTCCTTGACGAAGCGCGACGAGATGAATTGGCAGCGCTCGGACGCCATCAGGAACAGCGTTTCCACATCGGGCGACAGCCGGGCGTTCATGCCGGCCATCTGGAACTCATACTCGAAATCCGACACCGCGCGCAGGCCACGGATAATGATCCGCGCGCCGCTCTGGCGGGCGAAGTCCACCAACAGATTGTCGAAGGAGCGGACCTCGATGTTGACGCCATGTATGCGCGCCAAATCGCCCACTTCCTCGCGCACGAGGCCCACACGCTCCTCCACGCTGAACAGCGGGCCTTTGCCGGCATTGACGGCGACCGCGATGATCAGGCGGTCAACCACCCTGGCCGCGCGGGAGACGATGTCCAAATGGCCGTTAGTGATGGGGTCGAACGTACCGGGGTAAAGACCGACGCGCTCACTCATTATCCCCTCCGGGCAAAGTGGTGGCGGGATCCTCCCCGTTGTCCAAATCGTCCGGCTCTTCATTGGAGCCGTTCAGATCGCACAGACGCGCCACCGAAACCACGCGCTCGCCCTCGGCGGTGCGGAACAGCATGACGCCCTGGGTCTTGCGACCGCATACGCGGATGTCGTGCACCGGCATGCGGATCAGCTTGCCACCGTCCGAGACCAACATGATCTCGTCTTCATGGTTCACCGGGAAGGACGCCACCACCGGGCCGTTCTTGTCGGTCAGGTCGATATTGGCGATGCCCTGGCCGCCACGGTTGGTGATGCGGTACTCGTAAGCCGAGGTCCGCTTGCCGTAGCCGTTCTCAGTGACGGTGAGGATGATTTCCTCATCCCCCAGCATGCGCTCGGTTTCTTCGGCGGTCAGTTCGCCGCGCTGATAGGCGTCGCGGGCTTCCATGTCGAACACCACATGGCGTAGGACCGACATGGAGATGACCTCGTCGCCATCCATGCGGATGCCGCGCACACCGGTGGAATCGCGGCCCTTGAACACGCGGACGTCGCTGATTGTGAAGCGGATGGCCTTGCCGTTGCGGGTGGCCAGCAGAACATCGTCGTCTTCCGAACAGGTGCGCACGGCGATCAGACGCTCGCCCTCGCCTAGCTTCATGGCGATCTTGCCGTTGGCGCGGATATCCACGAAGTCCGACAACTGGTTGCGGCGCACGTCGCCCACCGAGGTGGCGAACACCACGTTCAGATCGCCCCAGGCGCTTTCGTCCTCGGGCATGGGCATGACGGTGGAAATGGTCTCGCCTTCATCCAGCGGCAGGATGTTGACCAGCGCCTTGCCCTTGGCCTGGGGCGACCCCAGCGGCAAACGGTAGACCTTCAGCTTGTAGACGATGCCGGTGGAGGAGAAGAACAGCACCGGCGTGTGGGTGTTGACCACGAACACCTGAGAGATGAAGTCCTCATCCTTCATGGTCATGCCCGAGCGGCCTTTGCCGCCGCGCTTCTGAGCACGGTAGGTGGACAGCGGCACGCGCTTGATGTAGCCGGTGTTGGTCACCGTCACCACCATGTCTTCGCGGGCAATCAGATCTTCGATATCGGATTCGAACTCGGAATCCTCGATGGTGGTGCGGCGCGGAGTGGCGAACTGGTTGCGGATGTCCAGCAATTCGCCGCGCAGCACTTCCATCAGACGCGGACGCGACGACAGGATTTCCAGGAATTCCTTGATCTGCTCGCCGATTTCCTTGAGCTCGTCGCCGATCTTGTCGCGCTCAAGCCCAGTCAGGCGGTGCAGACGCAAATCCAGGATGGCCTTGGCCTGAACCTCGGACAGCATGTACTTGCCGTCCACGATGCCACGGCCCGGCTCGTCGATCAGACGGATCAACGGTTCCACTTCCATGGCCGGCCAATCGCGCGCCATCAGCTGCTCGCGCGCCGTGGCCGGATCGGGCGCCGCCCGGATCATGGCAATCATTTCGTCGATATTGGCGACGGCGATGGACAGACCGACCAGCACATGGGCGCGATCGCGCGCCTTGCCCAGTTCATAGATGGTGCGCCGAGTGATCACCTCCTCGCGGAAGGCGATGAACGCCACGATGATTTCGCGCAGCGTCATCATCTCGGGCTTGCCGCCGTTGAGCGCCAGCGAGTTCACACCGAACGAGGTCTGCAGCGGGGTGAACTTGTAAAGCTGAGCCAGCACCACGTCGGCGATGGCGTCACGCTTGATCTCGATCACCACGCGCACGCCGTCGCGGTCGGATTCGTCACGCAGATCGGAGATGCCTTCGATCTTCTTGTCGCGCACCAGTTCCGCGATCTGTTCGATCATGCGGGCCTTGTTCACCTGGTACGGGACCTCGGTGACGATGATGGCCTCGCGGTCCTTGCGGATTTCCTCCACATGGCAGCGACCGCGCATGATGATCGAGCCACGCCCGGTCATGTAGGCGGCACGGATGCCGGCGCGGCCCAGAATGGTGCCGCCGGTGGGGAAGTCCGGACCGGGCACGATCTCCATCATCTGTTCCGGAGTGATCTCCGGATCGTCGATATAGGCGCAGCAGGCGTCAATCACCTCGCCCAGATTATGGGGCGGGATGTTGGTGGCCATGCCCACGGCAATGCCGCCGGCGCCGTTGACCAGCAGATTGGGGAAGCGCGCCGGCAGAACCGTCGGTTCGACGATGGAATCGTCATAGTTCGGCTGGAAGTCCACCGTCTCCTTGTCGATATCCTCGATCAGGGAGTGGGCGGACCGGGCCATGCGGGCCTCGGTATATCGCATGGCGGCGGCCTTATCGCCGTCCATGGAACCGAAATTGCCCTGACCGTCGATCAGCGGCAGCCGCAGCGAGAAGCTTTGCGCCATGCGGACCATGGCATCGTAAATGGCCGAGTCGCCGTGGGGGTGATATTTACCCATGACGTCGCCGACGATGCGTGCCGATTTGCGGAACGGCTTATTATACTCGTAGCCGCCTTCCTTCATCGCAAAGAGGATACGGCGATGCACCGGCTTGAGGCCGTCGCGCACGTCAGGCAGAGCGCGGCTCACGATCACGCTCATGGCGTAAGCGAGGTACGAGCTCCGCATCTCCTCTTCAATGTTAATCGGAGAAATGTCGAACTGGGGCGTCGAAGGAGGTGTGGTCAACGATATCTTCCCGTTGGTCTTCAGAAAAACCAGAATTTGGGGGTGGCTCGGCTGCCACGGAGGCGCACGCTACCAGATATCGTGCAGTGCGACAACTACGAGGGCGAGGGAGACGGCTTCCCTGCTCCCAACGAAGTTTTGCCACTTATTCGCGCATGCCCCTGCCCGTTGGGCAGCTCTCCGTTCGAGTGCCACCTCTGCTCGCGGCTATCACCCATTAGAGAACGAACCCGCGCAAGCCGTCGGGGGTAAAGTGATGCGCCATGGGTGATGTCCCTGTCCTGACATCGGGAGGTCGGCGGTCATGCGGGTGCTGCATTCGTTGTTATGCGTGGGACTGCTTGCCGGCTGCTCTCCCTGGAGCAGCGAGCCCCCGGCCCACCCGACGCTGACCCGCGTCGCCGGCGTGCCGTTCTATCCCCAGGAAGGCTTCCGTTGCGGCCCCGCCGCCATGGCCATGGTGCTGGATTGGAGCGGCCTGTTCGTCAAGCCCGCCGCGCTTGAGGCCCATTTCTTCAGCCTCAAGGACCCGCGCAAGACCTTGGCCGAGACCGCCAACCGTTATGGCCGCCTCGCCTACCCCATCGCCGGCACCAACGCCATGCTGACCGAACTGGCCGCCGGCCATCCGGTGGTGGTGGTGCAGAATTTGGGCGTCGATAGCGCACCGGTATGGAATTGCGCCGTGGCCGTGGGCTTCGACAAAGCCCAGAACCAGATCCTGGTCCATGCCGGCGACCAAGCCGCCAAGCGCATGTCGGTGCGGCTGTTCGAGCGGCTGTGGGCGGATACGGATAATTGGGGCTTGGTGGTGCTGCGTCCGGGTGAGCTGCCCGCCGCCGCCCGCCAGCCCGATTACGTCAAGGCCGCCTATAATCTGGAGCGCTCCGGGCGCTATTGGGAGGCCGTGCTGGCCTATGACGCCGGCCTCGCTTTATGGCCCAACGATCCCGATACGCTCATGGGCCTGGGCTCCAGCCTGTACCTGCTGGGCGACCCGCGGGGCGCTGCCGAAGCCTACCGCGCTGCCTCCGTGGTTGCCCCCGATCCGTCGCCGGCCAGTGCTGCCTTGGCGCAGATCGCCACCGAGCTTGCCCAACGGAGCGAAACCGTTGCCGCCGCCGACAAGCCCCTGCCCCCGCCGTTGGCGCGCCCCACGCGAACGGGGCAAAGGCTGAAGGAGACCACGCGCTAGGTCGTCCGTTGCGGTCCCCATGACCTTCGGCTATTGTCCCCTTCGCATTTCTTGAGGAGTTTGGGGATATGGCTGGGTCGGTCAATAAAGTCATCCTACTCGGCAATTTGGGGCGTGACCCCGAGGTTCGCACGTCGCAGGACGGCTCGAAGATCGTCAACCTGAACATTGCCACGTCCGAATCGTGGAAGGACCGCTCCAGCGGCGAGCGCAAGGAAAAGACCGAGTGGCACCGCGTGGTCATCTTCAACCCCAACCTAGCCGATGTGGCTGAGCGCTTCCTGAAGAAGGGCAGCTCGGTCTACATCGAAGGCGCGTTGCAGACCCGTAAATGGACCGACAATGCCGGTGTGGAAAAATACACCACCGAGATCGTCATCGGCCGCTTCAAGGGCGAGCTGACCCTGTTGGGTGGCCGTGATGGCGGCGGCGGCGGTGGTGGCGAAGGTGAATATGGCGGCGGCGGCGGTGGTGACGGCGCTGGACGCCGTGCCTACGCACTTGGAAGTGGCGGGCAAGCTGGGAGTGGACTTGTGGATCCAGGGACTACTAACGACGCTGAAGGTGCACGTGGTGGTAGACTTGAGCGCGGTGGCGGTGGTGGACGGTGTGCACCAGGTGGTGCTGGATGTGGTGGAGGACAAGGTGGCGAAGACAGTGGCGGTGCTGTGCTTGGGCGTGCAGCTCGAGTTGCTGGACCTTGTGAAGCTGGGCATCACTCTCTTCTAGGGAGTTGAGCCTGTAGATATGTTGCTGTGCATGTAGAGTCAGAGACGAGAGCGTGCTAGAACGAGAGAGGTTCAAATCTGACTTCAATCAGTCTTTGACATCCGTACTGACAATAATAACATTTCTAGGGCGGAGGCACTGTCCAGGGAAGAGTCTTTTTACCTCAAAACGCCTCCAATGGCCATTTCATGATGATAATCAATTATCAATTGATGTGGTTTGTTCATTTAATTTTGCCTCATCGCAAATGTGTGATAATAGGAACTTAGGGATTGGGGTTTGAATGTAAATCGA
>JACMKT010000240.1 GCA_014380005.1 Rhodospirillales bacterium | reverse complement strand
GAACGGGCAGGCGACGAAGCGCTCGGCGGTCAGCCCCGGCGCTCCCAGATACCCGCGCGCCACTCCCGGCCCCGCAACGTACAATTCACCCGCGCACCCCGCCGGAACCGGGCGCAATCCCGAATCCAGCACCAGGGCACGCACATTGTGGATGGCGTTGCCCAGCAGCTTGGGCGAGTCCTTTTCGTCCGCCGAATCGACCTCACCCGAATGGCAGCTGATGGTGGTCTCGGTCGGGCCATAACTGGTGAGTACCCGCACGCCCGGCAGAACCGCCCGCAGCCGGTGGATGTCCTCGAAGGATTGCGGCTCGCCACCGAACATGGCCATGCGCAGGACCGATTCGCTTAGGCGCGGCGCTTGCGGATCGGCCATCAGCATGGATAGCCAGGACGGCGTCGATTTCAGCCACGTGATGTTATTTTCGGTCAACAGCTCGATCAGGCGCGCCGAGGAACGGCGCTCGGCCTCGGTAGGCAGCAGCACCGATCCGCCCAGCAGGAGGGCGCCAAAGATGCAGGTATAGCCCAGATCGAATGCCGGCGACGTCACCAGGGCGCTGCGATCGGCGGGGCCAACGCCGCAGGATTCGCCGAACCACTGCACATAATTAACCAGAGCGCGATGGCTGATCACCACGCCCTTGCGTGCCCCGGTCGATCCCGAGGTATAGACCGCATAGGCGGGATGGTCGGGCAGGCTCGGCACGCGGGGGCTGAACGGGGTATCGGGTCCGTCGGCAGCATCCTTGGGCGAGAGGACTGGCAATCCGAACGCTTCAGGCGTATCGGCCAGAACCACCACGGGTGCCGCATCGGCAAGCAGCCTCGCCGTCTGCTCGGGCGGGTCGTCGGGCGAGAGCACAACGAAAGCGGCACCGGTCTTAAGCACCGCGACCATGCCGGCAACAACATCGGTTGGATGGGCGAGAAGCAGGGCGACCCGCTGTTCCGGTTCGGCTCCCATGGCTTCCAGGCGCCGCGCCATGCGGTCGGAAAGGGCATCCAGCGCGCCGTAGGTCAGAGCGGGCGCATCGGAAAGAACGATCGCCGTCGCGGTGGAAACGCGGGCGGCGGCGCGGAACATTGCGTCGGCGGTAAGCGGCGGGATGGGGTGGACTGCAACCGCGTCGGCCATGGCCAATTCGTCTTGCTCGAACAGGCCAAGGGCGGCGGGCACGCAATGGGGATCGGCGATCACCGCCGCCAATACGGCATCGAAATGCGCTGCCATGCGCTCCATGCGCTCGCGGTCGAACAGCCGCGCGCTGTAAAGCCACAGGATATCGAGGCCCTCGGCACGTTCGACGGCATGGACTGAAATTTCATAACGGGCCATGGGCTCGCCGTCCGATAGCGGCGCGATCTCCAACCCCGCCAAGGCGCGGTCTTCCCTGGGTGCGTTCTGCAGCGCCAACGAAACCTGGAATAAAGGTGTGCGCGACAAATCGCGGCTGGGTGCCAATTCTTCGACCAGCCGTTCGAATGGAATCGATTGATGCTGTTGCGCGTCCAGCGCGACTTTGCGGGCCTGATCCAATAAATCGGCGAAGCGCAGGCCGGGACGTGGCCGAAGGCGCAGGCATAGCGAATTGACGAAGAATCCCACTAACGGTTCCAGCGCTCCATCCACGCGCCCGGCGGTGGGCGAGCCGATGACCACATCGTCCTGACCGGAATGTCGGCCCAGTACGACGGCGAATGCTGCCAACAGGGCCATGTGCAGAGTGGCGCCCCGCTGGCGGGCCATGTCCTTCAGCCGTTCCAATCGGCCGGCGTCAAGGCCCAGGCGCAGTTGTCCGGCCGCGAATTCCGGCGTCGGAGAACGCGGGCGGTCGAGCGGCAAGGTGATGGCTTCGGGGCAGTCCGCCAATTGGGACCGCCAATAAGCCATGTCGCGGTCGAACACGCCGTCTTGCGCCAAGCGTGTCTGCCACAGGGCGTAATCGGCATACTGGACGGGCAGCGGCGGCAAAGGATTAGCCAAGCCCTTGGTGTAGGCTTGGTACAGGGCGGCAATTTCGCGGTTTACGATTCCCGAGGACCAGCCGTCACTGGCGATGTGATGGCAGGTGCGCATGAGAACGTGATGGTCGTCGCCCAATTGGAACAGCCGCGCCCGCAGAACCGGACCGTGGGCAAGGTCGAAGGGAGTCCGCCATTCGGCGGCCAGGGCGGCGCGCAATGCCGCCTCGCGCTCCGTATCGGATAGGGGGCTCAAATCCTCGACCGGCAGGGGAATAGGCTGCGGATCGCAGATGATCTGCAGTGGCTCGCCATCGGCTTCGGCGAAGCGGGTGCGCAGGGCTTCGTGCCGCGCCACTACCCGTTCCAGCGCCCGTTCCAAAGCCTTCACATCCAGGCGGCCGCGCAGATGCAGCGCCTCGGGCAGGTTGAACTCGGGCGTCGAGCCGCCGCGTAATTGGTCGATGAACCAAAGCCGCTTCTGCGCCGAGGATAGGGGCAGATTCTGGGGCCGTGGCTGGGCGGTCAGGGGCGGCAGGCCGGATTCGCCCTGTCCCCGCGACAACCATTCGCGCAGATGGTCGCGCTGTGCGCGCAGTTCGGCGGTCAGTTCGGCGGTCATCACGCCCGGCGGCGCCTTTACCCGCAGGGCGTCGCCGTCCAGTTCAAGCCGTATGCCCAGCCGGCCCAGGCGCACGATCAGGTCAGCGATGCTCATAGCTCGAACTCTTCCAATTCCGCATTCTCTGGGGCGGGGGTGCCGGTCAACGCCTCGACGATCAGCGCCAGATCAGCCATCACCGGGGCCGAGAAGATGTCGTGCAGGGTCAGCTCGGTCCCAGTGCGTTGCCTGATCCGGCTCGCCAACCGGGTTGCCAGCAACGAGTGTCCGCCCAGGGCGAAGAAATTGTCGTCGCGACCGACCCGCTCCAGGTTCAGCAGTTCGGCGACGGCGGCGCAAATGGCCTCCTCGGTGGTGCCCTGGGGCGGGCGGAATGTGCGCGCCGGCCGGTCGGGGGCGGGCAAGGCCGCTCGGTCAAGCTTACCGTTGGCCGACAGGGGCAGAGCAGGCAGGAAGGTGAACGTGGCGGGCACCATGTATTCGGGCAGTTGTTCGCCCAGATGGCGTCCAAGCTCTATACGCAACGGCCCGGGACCGCACCATTCCTGGGTCAACGCCAAGCTGCCGCAAAGGCGTCCCGGGCGGCGGCCGACAACTGCGTGAATGGCGGTATGGGCCAGTTGGATCTCGTGTTCAATGGTCACTTCGAAACCACGACGCTCCAGCAGGGTGCGGATTTGGTCCAGCCGTCCATCGTGATCGTGGACCTCGATATTGACTCGTTGCACTTTTAGCCAGTCGCTATCGGCCAGACCGTCCAGCACGTCCATCTCGCTTTTTTCCACATCGACCTTCAGCAAGTCGATCCGTTCGATGCCCTCGGCGGCGATGATTTCCGACAAGGTGCGGATGGAGCAAACCACCTTTTGCCCGTGCAGGCGTTCGGCGATCAGCGCGCGCATCTGCCCATCGAGTTCACCGCCGCCGCTGTTGCGTTCATAGGCTTCGACGATGGCCTGTTCCTCGGCAACGTCGGCATAGCGGCCCGACAAGATGGAGTTGCCCGGATACCATGTGAATTCCACCTGACCGACGGTGGCGCCCAGGGCGCAGTTGAATAGTGTCGCCGATGGATTGTGAATGGCCGCATTGCGGCGCAGGCTTTCGAATATTGCTGGGATCGGCTCGAACGCGTAGACGCGGCCACGGGGCATGGCGTGACCAAGCTGGACGGTGAACAGGCCGATATTGGCACCCACGTCGAATACGCACGAGTCTTCGGGCAGGTCGTCCGCATGGCCAAGATAGGCGCCGTTTTCGAAAATCTCGCGATACAGGAAGTCGGTCTCGGCGGCATTCTGCTCGCAGAGCACCATGCCATTGGGCAATTCGCGCACGCCGTCTGCGGGCAGATCACCCTTGGCCGCCAAATCGGCCAGACGGCGGACCGGACCTGCGCTGGGCACCACATAGGCGGCCAATACGGTTGTGCCATCGGGGCCAGTATGGGGCACTACCGCGCATTCGGCCACCGCCGGATGGGTTTGACATGCCGCTTCGATCTCGCCGGGTTCGATGCGGAAGCCGCGGATCTTGATCTGCTGATCGGCGCGGCCCAGATAGTCCAACGCGCCGTCGCTTCGCCAAGCGGCCAGATCGCCGGTGCGGTACATGCGGGTGCCGGGCGGGCCGAAGGGATCGGCGACGAAGCGCTCGGCGGTCAGGCCGGGGCGGGCCGCATAGCCGCGCGCCAGCCCGGCGCCGCTGATCCACAATTCTCCGGGAGCGCCCACCGGCACAGGGTTTAGTGACGGGTCCAGCACATAAAGGCGGGTGTTGTGGATGGGCTTGCCGATGGGTGGCGCGCGGTGGCCGTCG
>JACMKT010000239.1 GCA_014380005.1 Rhodospirillales bacterium | reverse complement strand
CGGCCCACCAGGATCAGCGCCGTGCGGGTGAAGCCTGCCGCTTTGACCTTGTCGCGGATGTCGGACAAGTGCCCGTGGACGAAGGCCTGATCGGGCCACGACACCCGATAGGCCACCACCACCGGGCAATCGGCGCCGTAATGCGGGGTCAGTTCGTCCACCACGTTCTTCAGATTGTTGACCGATAGATGGATCGCCAAAGTGGCGCCGCTTTTGCCCAGCGTGGTCAGATCCTCGCCCGTCGGCATGGCGGATGAGCGCATGGCGGTGCGGGTGACGATGATGGTCTGGCTGATATCGGGCAGGGTCAGTTCGGTGGATAGCGCAGCGGCGGCGGCGGCGAAGGCGGGGACGCCGGGGGTGACGTCATAGGGGATGTCCAGCTCGTCCAGGCGGCGCATCTGCTCGGCGGTGGCGCCGTAGATGGAGGGGTCGCCGGAATGGACGCGGGCGACGTCCTGGCCGGCCGCATGGGCCGCTTTCATTTCGGCAACGATTTCATCCAGATTCAGCGGCGCGGTATCCAGCACGCGGGCACCCTCGGGCGCGGCGGCGACGATTTCCGCCGGAACCAGTGAGCCGGCATACAAGCAAACCGGGCACGCGCGGATCAAATTGAGGCCGCGGACGGTGATGAGATCGGGGGCGCCGGGGCCGGCGCCGATGAAATGAACGGTCATGGTGTCCTGGGATCGTGAGGCGGGGCGAATGGCCGCAAGGATAGCCGCTGCCTCCCATCATGGCTAGCAATCCTGCCACCTCCGCGCCCAGTCAGATGCAGTTGGTGTGGGAACATTGGCCCCGCGGTGGGCATTTGCATCACGAAGGTTCCCTTGTGAAGCGAGGCCAAGATCATGCGATTTTCCCTCTCGGCCGCGCTGGTGGCCCTTGCGATCGCCTTTGCCGCCCCGGCCATGGCCGCCGGCGAACCCGTTCCCGGCCAGCAGCAGGGGGAAGCCCTGCCGGACGACGGGGAACTCTCCAATTTCGTCGCCGCCTTCGTGCGGCTGATCGGGGTTCAGCATGGCTATATGATGATGTTGCAGGATGAACAGGACCCCAAGCGGCTGGAAAGCATCAAGCGCAACGCGCTGGACGACATGACGGCGGCGGTGGAGCAGGACGGCCTCTCGGTGGATCGTTACAACCATATCGCCTTGGCGGTACGCGAGGACCCTAACCTTCAGGGCCGGGTCGAGGCCATTCTGCAGCAATTGGCCTCGGACCCGTCGGCGGAGCAGCCCGCCCCTGAGGAGGAGTAAGCCATGCGCCGCCTTATCCTGCTGGCCGCACTGGTCCCCATGCCGGTGGTGGCACAAGAGCAGCAGGCGCTCAATCCGCCCGCGGCTCAATCCGGCGCCCAGCCCGGCGCCCAGGCGGTTTATGACATCGTTGCCGCCGACCGCGAGACCGCATGGCGTATCAACCGGGTCACCGGGGACATCACCGTCTGCCGGGTAGAGACCGCCAGCCTGGATGGGGTGCGCGCCCGTTGCGCCCCGGCGGTCCAGGAAAGCGGGCCACAGCAATCCCAATCGGCACCAGGGGGGATCAGACGGCCATGACCATTTGCTCTGCCCCCATTACCGAATCGGATTTGCTGGCCTTCGTGGACGATCGGCTGAGTCCGGGCCGGCGCCGCGAAATCGAGGACCATCTGGTCCGCTGCCCCGAAATCGCCCACCGGGTGGCCGCCGATCTGGCCTTGCTGGAAGGCCTGCGCCTGCTGTTCGGTCGCCCGGCAACGGTGCCGGTGGCCCTGCCGGTGCCGCGCGGTTGGCGGCTCCGTAACTCTATGTCCTGACCCTTGCGGGGCTGCCGCCCCGGCCCCGCTCGGAGGGAAACCTCCGAACCTCCTGATTATTTAAAATCAAAGGGGTCTGGGGCATCGCCCCAGATGGGTTCGGGCGATAGCCCGATAGGATCGCTGCTATCAGACCAGCTTTTTGGCATAGCCGCGCGGGGTGTAAACCCGCTCGCGGCCACCCAGCGTCAGGCGGCGGCTTTCCGAGCTGCCGACCATGACCAGGGTCAGCATATCGGCATGGTCCGGCGTCAGTTCGCCTAGCGTAATGATCCGCACGTTCTCTTCCGGGCGGCCCAATTGGCGGGCCAGGATCACCGGCGTCTCGGGTCCCCGGCCAGTCAGCAGGATGTCGCGGGCGCGGGCCAGTTGGTCGCGGCGGCGCTGGGACACCGGATTATAGAAGCAGACGACGAAATCGGCCTCGGCGGCGGCTTTCAGGCGTTTTTCGATGGTTTCCCACGGGGTCAGCAGATCGGACAGCGAGATGGTGCAGAAATCGTGGTTCACCGGGGCACCGGCCCGTGCGGCGGCGGCTTGCAGGGCGGAAACGCCGGGCACCACCATGACGTCCGTGCGCATCCATTCCACCTTGCGCTCGCGGTCGATCAGTTCGAACACCAGGGTCGCCAGGGCGTAGATGCCGGCATCGCCCGAGCAGATCAGCGCCACCGTCTTGCCTTGGCCGGCAAGGTCCAGGGCCATGCGGGCACGGTCGGCCTCGGCGCCCAGATTGCTTTCGTGGCGGGTTTTGCCGGCAGTGGCGTCGCCCAACAGGTCGAGATACATGCCGTAGCCCACCAGATCGCTGGCGCTGGCAATGGCGGCGCTGGCTTCCGGGGTGCGCCAGAACGGCGTGCCCGGCCCGATGCCCACCACCCACAAGGTGCCGCGTGCGTGGCCGATGGTGGCCGGGTCGATGGCGCTGGGTGAGCGGGCGATGGCCACGGTGGCGCGCTTGGTCTTGATCTTGGGCACCACCAGTTCCGAATCCGGCCCGGCAGCGGCCAAGGCGGCGCCTTCCGACACGCCGGGGCAGCCGGTTTCCTTCAATACGATGTCGGAAGGATTTTGCAGGCGGCCCGCTTCGGCGTTCAATTCGGCGGGGGTGAAGAAGCGCACCGGCACGCCCAACAGGCGGGCCAGATCATGCACCGCCGGCTCGTCCATCTTCAAATCGATGGAGGCGACGCAGGCGATGGCGCCGGGCGCCAGGGCCTCGGCTTCCAGGGTGTCACGCACCAAAGCGGCCAGTTCCTCGGGCGGGCAGCCACGGTCACAGCCCACGCCCACCGCCAGCACCGGCGGGTTCAGCAGCAATTCGCTGTCATCGGTCATGATCTGGTGATCGGTGATGCGGACCGAGGAATTGCCCTCATCGGCGAAGGTCAGATGGGATAGCCATTGGGCTTGGCCCGCTTCCACTTCCAGGCGCACCGGTTCACCCGCCAGCATGGCGGCGGCGACCGGCTTGGCGGCTTCGGGATTGGCCACGTGCCAGCCGGGCGGCGGCTCGTCCAGGGCCACGCCCAGCTTCAGGTCGCCGGCGGTGGTGATGGCGGCGACGCTGCCTAAGGCGCCGGCCAGAGTCCGCGACAGCTCGTTGGCGCCGTGATGACCGCCCAGCAGGGGCACCACGCTGGAGCCGTCGGGGGCCACCGCCAGCACCGGCGGCTCGGCCCGCTTGTCGGTCAGCAGGGGCGCCACCGCGCGGATCAGGATGCCGCTGGCGCACACGCCGATGATGGCGGTGTTGGCCTCGAACAGCGCCTGGATATGGGCCTTGGTATCGGTGAACACCACGTCGGCTTCGTCCGCGCGGCCAGCCAATCCGTGCAATTGAGCGCCGGGCAGGGCGGCCACGACACGGCGGGCGACGGGCAAAGCAGCGGGAGTGACGACGAGGACGGCGATCATGCATGCACCAGAATAAGAGAGAAATAGGGAGCCTCGACCGCATGGGCCAAGGGGATCAGGCGCTGGGCCTGTTGGGTGGCGCGTTCCACCACCAGGGCCTTGTCTGTCAGGCCCAATCGGTCGAGTACCCGGCGCACCTTGGGCAGGTGACGGCCGATCTTCATGATCACCGCCGATTCCGCCGCCTGCAACAGCCGCTCGATCTCGGCTTCGGCGCGGGTGGCGGGGATGATGGCGACGGCGTCTTCCAAGGTGGAGAGCGGGTGCAGGGCCACGGCGGCGGCGGCCATGGGCGAGGCGATGCCGGGCACCACCTGAACCGGGAAGCGCCCGCGCAGCCGGGTCATCAGATAGATGAACGAGCCGAAGAACAGCGGATCGCCCTCGCACAGCACCGCCACGTCGCGGCCCTGTTCCAGATGATTGGCAATCGTTGCGGCAGCGGAATTATAGGCGTCGTCGGTGTCGTCGCGCTCGGGTCGAAAGGACAGGCGGATGGCGATTTCGGTTTTGCCGGCGGGCACATGGGGCGCGGCGATGGTGCGGGCCAGCCCGTCGCCCTCCAGCGGCGCCGGCCACGCCAGTACCGGGCAGGCGGCGATCAGGCGGACCGCCTTCAGGGTCAGCAATTCCGGGTCGCCGGGGCCGATGCCGATGCCGTACAGGGTGCCGCTCATGGCTTTTGTCCCACAAATTGGGTGACCGGCATGGCTGGGTGCCAAGTGTGGAAGCCGCCCACCGGGGCCAGACGCGATACCGACAGCCGCGCCATCTGGCCGCCGAAGCGGGCATGCAAGGCGATCAGCGCGGCCTCGCCTTCCACGGTGACGGCGTTGGCCACCAACAGGCCGCCGGGGCGCAGGGCCGACCAGCAGGCCTCCAGTACACCGGGCACGGAGACGCCGCCGCCGACGAAAATGGCATCCGGGTCGGAATAGGGCAGGGAATCGGGGGCCGAACCGCGGATGATCTCTAGGCCGGGCACCCCCAGGGTGGCAGCATTGCGGGCGATGCGGGCGCAGCGCTCAGGCCGGGGTTCCACGGCGATGGCGCGGCCACCGGCGCGCATCCATTCGATGGCGACCGAGCCGCAGCCGGCCCCCACATCCCACAGCATCTGGCCGGGCAGCGGCGCCAGGGCGGCCAGGGTAATGGCGCGGATTTCGCGCTTGGTCAGTTGGCCGTCATGCTCGAACGCTTCGTCGGGCAGGCCGGGAACCAGCGGCAATACGCGGGCGCCGGCTTCCGCGCGGCATTCGATGGCGATGGTGTTGAGGTCGGCGGCTTCACCCACCCAGGCTTCGGCAATGGTGTCGCGCAGGCGTTCAGCGGGGCCGCCCAAATGTTCGCACACCACCAGCCGCGACGGGCCGAAGCCGGCCTTTTCCAGCAGGCGGGCCAAGGCGGCAGGGGTCTGGCCGTTTTCGGACAGTACCAGCAGGCGGCGTCCGGGCGAAAGATGCAGGTGCAGCGCTTCCAACGGGCGGCCATGCACGGTCAGGCATAGGCAATCGTGCACCGGCCAGCCCAATCGCGCCGCCGCCAAGCTGAATGCGCCGGGATGGGGCAGCACGCGCATTTCATCGGGATTGACCCATCGGGTCAGGGTGGCGCCGATGCCGAACCACATGGGGTCGCCCGAGGCCAGCACGACGACGTTGCGCCCGCGCAATGAATCCAGCAGGTCGCGGGAGCCGGCGAAGGGGGACGGCCATGAATGTTTTTCGGCGTTGCTGGGGATCAGGGCCAGATGGCGTTCACCCCCCACCAGCACCTCGGCGTTGTCGATCTGGGTGCGGGCGGTGGGAGACAGGCCGGAAAGGCCGTCTTCGCCCATGCCGATGATGTGGAGCCAGGGGGTCATGGTTTTTCACCACCAAGACACCAGTTTTCCTCGCCGTCATGGCCGGGCTTGACCCGGCCATCCACGTGGTGCCGCAGGGAAATCATTTGAAACAGCGCGTTAGGCGTTGACGCGTGGATGCCCGGATCAAGTCCGGGCATGACGATAAGGGGAAGATATCGCACTATTCCAAGCCCCCAGCCAACGCATTGACCGCCGCCGCCGCCATGGCCGACCCACCCTTGCGGCCACGCAGGGTCAGGAACGGCAGACCCGACTGAGTCAGCGCTTCCTTGCTTTCCATGGCGCCGACGAAGCCCACCGGGAAGCCCAGGATCAGTGCCGGTTTGGCGGCGCCGGCCTTGATCAGCTCCAGCAGATGGAACAGGGCGGTGGGGGCGTTGCCGATGGCGACGATGGCGCCGTCCAATTGGGGCAACCAGGATTCCACCGCCATGGCCGACCGCGTGGTGCCTTGGGCCTTGGCGGCGGGGGCGACAGAGGGGTCGTTGAGGGTGCACACCACCGGGTTGGCGGCGGGCAGCAGGCGGCGGATGATGCCGTGGGACACCA
Organism: Rhodospirillales bacterium; assembly: GCA_014380005.1. Classification (GTDB taxonomy): domain Bacteria; phylum Pseudomonadota; class Alphaproteobacteria; order Rhodospirillales; family Magnetospirillaceae; genus Magnetospirillum. Next base: position 13,200 of record JACMKT010000239.1, on the reverse strand, counting down.
TCTCGGCATCCACCAGGATGGGGGCGCCTTTGGCCAAAGCCGCGCGGCCGGCGGCAATGGCGCCGTCGCTCCACGCCATGTCGGGGGCAATCTCGGTCATGCCGCAGGAATGGATGATGCGGATCAGCACCTCCGCCACATCGGCGGGATACTGGTCCAAAGCCACTTCCCGGCGGATGGTGGCGAAGGAGTGGCGGTAGATTTCCGCCGGGTCCTTGATCCAGTCATGGATATCGACCACAGGCACGGATTTTTGGCCGGCGCCCAGAATCCAGCCTTCCTCACGCTCGACGATGTCGCGTTCGGCCTCGGTCAGATCGGCGGGGCCGGAGAAAGACAAGGTGCCGGCAGCATCCGTGGCGGCGAAATGGTGGGCCAGGGCGCGCACTTGCTCGCAATCCTTGATCCCGCCGGCGGGGACGGTCACCGGGACCATGGACGGATAAACCTCGGCGAACAGAATGCGCCATTTTCCTTTGGTCAGTGGCTGCAAGCCGGTCTCGAACGGCCACACCACCGATTGTTCGGCTAGCCAGGGGTGGAAGCGCAGGCGATGCAAGCGGGCGATGCCCAGCAAGGTCTGGCCGCCGACGCTGCCGTTGTAGAATAGTTGCCATACGGATTTGGTGCCGGGCATGTGGGTTTCGGTGGTGCGCAGGCGGGGCAGCGCATCGCGCTCGGGCCGGGTGGCGGTCAGATTGGCGCTTTTGCCTTTGTCGGGACAGCCCCAGAACGGCGCCGCGCCGCCGCTGACCATGCGGTTCAGCTGCGCCGCCACCTCGAAGCGGTTATTGGCATTGTCGTCACCATCCTTGATCTCGGCGGCCAACCGGCGCCAGACGCCCTTCCAATCGCGGGCGCCGATGGAATCGGCGAAGCCCTTGGGATAGCCCAAAGCGAAATCCAGGCCCACCAGCACGGTCAGGCCGCGCGCCGCCAGATCGGACAGCAGATCGGCCAATTCGGCCTCGGCACGGGCGCGGGTGGGGGGATTGCTGATGGTCCGCTCGACCATTCCGGAAGCGGTCCGTTCTAGGCAAACCCACCACACGCTGTCCGCACCCAGCTTGGGGCGCGATTCAGCGCTCCAATCCACCATCACATAGGCGTCGAAGACCGGATTGGCGGCGACCATGATCTACTCGTCGTGGTGATGGTGGTGGTGCCCATGATCGTGATCATGACCATGGTCGTGATGATGACCGTGATCGTGATCGTGATCCGCATCGGTGCCGATGCCGCTCACATGGTGGTGATGGCCGGCCTGGACCGCGCCGGTGCTGGTCTCGTAACCCACCACCTGCTCGCGGTATTTGCACAAGGTGCAGTTCATGTGGGTGTCGCCGGTCAGAATCTCGCGCACCCGCTCGACAAAGCTGTCGATGACCAAGGGATGGTCGTTCAGATAGGGGGCGTTGATGAATTCGATGGCGGGATTGGCCGCCGCCGCCTCGTTGGACCAATCATAAATCCGCTTCACCAGGATGCCGGTGAACAGGAAATAGGGGAAGACGATGATGCGCTTGTAGCCCAGCTTGGTGACCCGCTCCAACGCCTGATTGACCAGCGGGTAGGCCACGCCCGAGAACGCCACTTCGGTCCAGCCGAAGCCCATGCCTTCCCACAGCATGCGCGCCACCTTGGACACGTTGGAATTGGCGTCGGGGTCGTTGGTGCCGCGCCCGACCACCAGCAGCATGGTGTCGGCGCGCGCCACGCCCGCTTTGCCGGTGGCCTCGGCTTCCTCGATGCGCTGGGCCGACGCCTTGAGCAGCTTGGGATCCACCGCCAGTTCGCGACCGAATTCAATGCTCATGCCGGGGTTCTCGGCGGCGAAGGAATTGATCTCCCACGGCAGGTCGTTCTTCACATGGCCGGCGGCGAACAGCATGCCCGGCACCGCCAGCACGCGGGTGACGCCCTGGGCCTTCAGCGCTTCCAAGCCGTCGCGGATGACGGGGCGGGCGAATTCCAGATAGCCGCTTTCCACCGGATATTCCGGCAGGCGCTCGCGCAGATGGCGGGCCAGCGAGGCGAATTCGGTGGTGGCTTCCACGTCGCGGCTGCCGTGGCCGCAAATCATCACACCGGTTTTTTCGGTCATACGCCTGGTCCTTGCCTTCGTGCGGTCTGCCGGCTGGTCATTGCCTCCGGCCGGATGGGACGGCGACTATAGAAAAGGACGCTCAGGGTTGCCACCCGAAATCGCCACGGGCTACTGTGCGCCCCATGCTCCCCTTCGGTACCCATTTCGGCCATGCCCCCGACGCCCTGTTCATGCTGTTCATGGCCATCGCCGTGGACGCGGTCCTGGGCGACATGCCCTGGCTGTTCCGCCGGCTGCCCCATCCGGTGGTGGTCATCGGCCGCATGATCGGGCGGCTGGACAAGCGGCTCAACAAACCCACTTTGCCCGAGCCGGACCGTAAGCTGCGTGGCGTGGTGCTGGTGGGGTTGATGGTCACCTTCGCGCTGGCGGTGGGCGGTGCCATTGCCTTCGTTTCCCGCGCCGTGCCCCATGTCTGGCTGCTGGAAGTGCTGGTGGCCGCCATCCTGATCGCCCAGCGCGGCCTGTTCGAGCATGTGGACGACGTTGCCCGCGCGCTTCAGCATAATGGCTTGGAGGCTGGGCGTTACGCCGTGTCGCGCATCGTCGGGCGCGACCCGCAAAGCCTGGACGAGCACGCGGTCGCCCGCGCCGCCATCGAAAGTCTGGCCGAAAACTTCGCCGATGCGGTGGTGGCGCCGGTGTTCTGGTACGCCCTGCTGGGGCTGCCGGGGCTGCTGCTGTACAAGACGGTCAACACCTTGGATAGCATGGTGGGCTATCGCAACGACAAGTACCGCGCCTTCGGCTGGGCCTCGGCCCGGCTGGACGATTGGCTGAATTTGATCCCGGCGCGGCTGGCCGGGCTGATTCTGTCCTTCGCCGCTCTGTTCGCCACCAAGGGCCGGCCCTGGCGCGCGCTGTGCACCATGGTCACCGATTCCCGCCACCATAAAAGCCCCAATTCCGGCTGGCCCGAGGCCGCCATGGCCGGCGCCCTGGACCTTGCCTTGGGCGGGCCGCGCAAATATCCCGGCCTTGTGGTGGACGAAAAATGGATCGGCGCGGGCCGGGCGCGGGCCGAGGTGGCCGACATCGACCGGGCGCTGCACCTGTTCTCCGCCGCCTGCCTGATTGATGCCGGGCTGGTGATCCTGATCATGTGGGCTCAGGTCGCCCTGTAAGGCGGTTGACGTAACTTAAGTGGGTGCTCATCATGCCTTCCGTCGCGTGAGGATATTCATGGCCCGAGCATTGGCGGATGTTGCGCAGCGCGGTTGCCTGTGGCGGTTCAAGGGCCGCGTTACCGCCTTGGCCCTGGTTCTGGTGCTTGCGGCCAATTGGGGCTGGCAGACCTTGCGTGACCGTGACATCGAGATCGCCGCCGCCGAGACCCGTGTCACCGACATGGCCCGTGCCGCCGAGTATCAGGTGGACGGTTTGGTGCGCGCCATCGCCGCCCTGATGGAAGAGGCCGCCGACCGCATTGATCTGGAGACATGGCCCGATGTGGCCCTGCAGCAATGGTTCAGCGCCCGGCTGGCCGGTTTTCCGGAAATCCGCAACATCGTCCTGACCGATGCGCGCGGGCGGGTGATGGGCACCATCGTGCGGCCCGGTCAGGTGCTGCCCGGCTGGTCCGGCGATTTGTCCGACCGTGAGTATTTCGTCAACAGCATCAAGCAATTCCCCGCCCGCCACTTCTATGTGCCCAAGCCGGTGGTCAGCCGTTTTTCCCTGCAGGCGTCCATCCCCTTTGCCCAGACCATTGTCGGGCGGAACGGCGAATTCGCAGGTCTGGTGGTGGCTGGAATCGATCCGGCGGTGTTCCGCGATCAGATGAACGCGGTGTTGATCGAACCCGCAGGCGGCGCTTCGTTGATCCGCTCCGACGGTATCTTCCTGGGCCGCATGCCCAACCACGATCAATCCTTGGGCCAATCGGTGGCGGCGTCGCCGCTGTTCCGCGAGCACCTGGCCCGCTCGCCCAGCGGCGTCGCCCATTTCGTCTCGGTGACCGACGGCAATGAAAAGATCGTCGCCTTCCGCACCTTGGCCCACTATCCCCTGGTGGTGACGGTGGGCATCACCAAGCGCACCGCCCTGGCCCGCTGGCATGCCCAGGCAATTGTCGAGGCGGCGGTGCTGGTGGTGGTGGCCATGTCCCTGCTGGGACTGGCTTGGCTGTACGATCTGCGCGCGGCGGCCACCCGCCATTTGACCGAGCAATTGGCCGCCAGCCGCGATCTGCTGGAGCAGCAGGTGGCGGAACGCACCGCCCATCTGGCCGCTTCCAATGCCGAGTTGGAGCAATTCGCCTATGTGGCGTCCCATGATTTGCAGGAGCCGCTGCGCACCATCTCGGGCTTCCTGCAATTGCTGGCGCGGCGCTATCACGGCCAACTGGATGCCGAGGCCGACGAGTTCATCGATTTCGCCGTCAGCGGCGCCAAGCGCATGGGCACCCTGATCAACGATCTGCTGGCGTTCTCGCGGGTGGGCCGCAACGAATCCCCCGACGAGCCGTGCGACACCGAATTGCTGGCCCAGGCGGCGGCCAATTCCTTGGGCTCGGCGGTGGCCGAATGTGGCGCCACCATCACCATCGGCGCACTGCCCAAGGTGTGGTGCCGCCCGGCGGAACTGCAAAGCGTGTTCCTCAACCTCATGGGCAACGCGGTGAAATACCGCGACGAGTCCAGACCGCCGGTGGTTGCGGTGTCGGCCATGGCTGATGCCGGCGGCATGGTGCGCTTCACTGTGGCCGATAACGGCATCGGCATCGAAGCTGAATATCATGAGCGCATTTTCGGCCTGTTCCAACGCCTGCACCCGCGCGACCGCTTCGAAGGCACCGGCATCGGTCTGGCCCTGTGCCGCAAGATCGTCGACCGGCACGGCGGGCGAATTTGGGTGGAATCCGCGCCGGGTCAGGGCACCACCATGCTGTTCACCTTGCGGGCGGCGTGAGTTAGTAACCCGGCTTGATTGGCGGGTTACTAACCGTGACCCGCCAGGGCCAGCAGCCCGTCCAAATCCATATGCGCTTCCAGATGGGCGGCCAAGCGGTCCAGCACGTCGTCCACCTGGGCCTCATAGGACACGCCGGTTTCCTTGCCCAGGAAGGCGTGGCGGAAGTTGTCGCTGGCGAACAGGCCGTGCAGATAGCAGCCCATGACGCGGCCATGGCGCGATATGGCGCCGTCGGGTTGGCCGGCCAGGGTCAGGAAAGGGCGGGCGCAGTCGGGGCCTTCGGTTCGGCCCATATGCATCTCGTAACCGATGACCGGATGGCCGTCACGGTCGGTGCCGGTGATCTCCACCAGCACTTTGTCGCCGGCCATGACCGTGTCCACCTCCAGCAGGCCCAAACCAGGGGCGACGGAGCCCTTGGGGCCTTCCACGCCCAGCGGGTCGGCCACGCTGCGGCCCAGCATCTGGTAACCGGCGCAGATGCCCAGCACCTTGCCGCCCCGGCGCACATGGGCCAGCAGGTCGATGTCCCAGCCTTGGGCACGCAGGAAGGCCAGATCGGCGATGGTGGCTTTCGAGCCCGGCAGAATGATCAAATCCGCGTCGGCGGGCAGGGGATGGCCCGGCGGAATGATGGACAGGCGTACGTCCGCTTCCGCCGCCAGGGGGTCGAAATCGTCGAAATTGGCGATGCGCGATAGCTGCGGCACCACCACGTGGAAACTGCCGGAGCCGGCCTGTGTCTTCAGGGATGCGGCGTCTTCGGCGGGCAGCAAAGCTGCGTCGGCGAACCATGGCAGCACGCCCAGGCAGGGCAGGCCGGTGCGTGCCGCGATGATGTCGATGGCGGGCTGGAACAGGCTGGGATCGCCGCGGAACTTGTTGATGACATAGCCCTTGAGCCGCCGCCGCTCGGATTCGGGCAGCAATTCCCAGGTGCCGACGATGCTGGCGATGACGCCGCCCCGGTCGATGTCGCCGATCAGGATGACCGGCACGTCTGCGGCCTCGGCAAAGCCCATATTGGCGATGTCGGCGGCGCGCAGATTGACTTCTGCCGCGCTGCCGGCGCCCTCCACCAGCATCAGATCGGCCTGGGCCGACAGGCGGCGGAAGCTTTCCAGCACCGCCGGCAGCAGGCTGGGCTTCAGGCGGTAGTAATCCCGCGCCCCTGCGGTGGTCAGCACCCGGCCTTGGACCACCACCTGGGCGCCCAAATCCGATTGCGGCTTCAGCAGCACCGGGTTCATGTCCGACACCGGCGCCACGCCGCAGGCGCGCGCCTGCAAGGCCTGGGCGCGGCCGATTTCGCCGCCATCCGTGGTGACGGCGGCGTTGTTGGACATGTTCTGCGGCTTGAACGGGCGCACGGCAAGGCCGCGCCGGGTGAAGGCGCGGGCCAGCCCGGCCACCAGCAGGGACTTGCCCACGTCAGAGCCGGTGCCCTGGAACATCAAGGCGGGGGTGCCCACGGGTCGTTCTGGTGGCTGGTCAGCGGCCAAGGACGTCTCGCAGGCGGTCGGCCTGGGGGCTATCCAGCCGCCGGGCGATGATGATGTCCTCGGGGCTGGGATTGCCGCCGTAATAGGCGGCGTTCCACGAATGGCGCGGCAGAATGCCCGACCCGGCCAGCGAGGCACCGCCATAGGCCCCCACCGCTTTCGAGAACGCATAGATGTCGGCGTGGCCGTTGGTGGTGGTGGCGGCCTGGGCGCCGGCGCCCACGGTGGCGACGGCGACGCTGGCATCGGCACCGGCCTTGAAGCGGTTGTTCATGATGGCGCGCAGGCCGCCGTCGCTCATGATGATGTACAGGGTTTCCGAATCCTGCAGGCCGATTTGCAGTCCCACCGATCCGGTGGCGATGGAGTAGAACGCCGGTCCCGACCAGCTTCCGTTATCCCTGGTCAGCAGGATGCCGGTGCCGTATTCACCGCCGATGATGAAGCCGCCCTTGACCAGATCGGGCACTACCAGGACGGCGCGGGCGCGGGCCAGCAGGCTGTCGATATTGGGGGCAATGTTGGTGTCGCGGCGCAGCCGTTCCACGGCGGTCACTGCCTTGGCGACCATGCGGGTCTGGTCGCTGACCACTTGGGCGGTGGCCGCCTGGGGGACGATCAGCAGCGCGAACACCAGAGCAAGGCGGGCGAACATCAGAATTCGACCGGACATTAAAACTCCACTCCGGGCTGGGCCTTGATGCCGTCGCGGAAGGGGTGTTTGACCATGGTCATCTCGGTGACCAGATCGGCGGCCTCGATCACCGGCGGCAGGGCATTGCGGCCCGTCATCACCACATGCTGGCCCTCGGGCCGGGCGGCCAGGGCGGCCTCGACCTCGGCCCAGGACAGATAGTCGTAGCGTAGGGCCACGTTGATTTCGTCCAGGATGACCATGCGGATGGATTCGTCGGCCAGCATGGCCTTGGCGGCGTCCCAGGCGCGGGCGGCGGCCAGGATGTCGCGCTCGCGGTCCTGGGTCTCCCAGGTGAAGCCCTCACCCATGGCCTTGAAGGTGACCAGTTCGCCGAACCCTTCCAGCACCCGGCGCTCGGCGGTGTCCCAGGCGCCCTTGATGAACTGGACGATGCCCACCTTGAAGCCGTGGCCGACACAGCGGATCGCCATGCCGAAGGCGGCGGTGGATTTGCCCTTGCCGGGGCCGGTATGGACCAGCAGCAGGCCCTTTTCGCCCTGCTTCTTGGCCATCAGCTTGTCGCGGCTGGCCTTTTTCTTGGCCATCTTGTCCTTGTGGCGTTGCAGCACGTCTTCGGTCATAACCCTAGGCTTCCGATCGATGGGGGACGGGGATGCGAGTCTGTGCGGCCCAATTTTGTGCGCTAACCACCGCTGTCATGATGCTTGCCGCAATGCCGGTCGCGGCGCAAGGGCCTCGCGCATTGACCGAATGGGTATTGCCCGGCGCCGGTCAGGCCGAAGGGGTCGGCGGCACCGCCGATGGCGGCCTCACATTGGCCGGCAGGGCCGGTGGCGCACCGCGCGTCGTCCACATGAACGCGGGCGGCAAGGTGGTGGACGATTGGACTTTCCCCGGTTCCGATTCCTGGCCGCGCGCCATTGCCACGCCGCCCGGCGCGGTGGCGGTGGTGGCCGGGCCGTCCGATCCGCCCGGCCATGAACATGGCATCGCCGTGTGGCGGCTGCAATTGGGCGCCGACGGGCATCTGAAGCAGGATTGGATGCGCCGTTTCCGCCGCACCTCTCTGGATGGTGGCACTGGCGCGGTGGCGTTGGACGATGGCGGGCTGGTGGTGGTGGGCTGGACCGGCGGCCCGCAAGGTGGCGCCTGGATTCTGCGCCTGGACGTTGACGGTGAAGCAGCGTGGCGCCGTCTTGCCATGCCCAGCGAAACCCAAGGCTTGTTCCATGCCCGCGCGGTCGCCTTGTCGCCCAATGGCGACGTGCTGGTGGCCGCCTATGGCGCCCCCGGCCCGGCTGATCCCGGTGGCGTGTGGGTGATGCGCTTCGATCTGCAGGGCAAGGATTACGACCAGAAGGTCATCGACGAGGCCGAGGACGAGCACCCCGAAGCCTTGGCCGTCTATGGCGATGGCGGGCTGGCCGTGGCCGGCTGGACCCTTCCCGTGGTGGAAGGCATCAAGGGCGACAAGGAGACCCCTTGGGTGGTGCGCCTGAACGGCCGGGGCGAGATTCTATGGGATCACCATTGGGGCGGGGCCAAAGGCCGCCTCAACGCCGTCGCCGCTTTGGCCGATGGCGGCGCGCTGGTAGCGGGCGAGCTGGCCGGCGAGGCCCTGCTGGCCCGGCTGGATATCTCCGGCGCGGTGGTGTGGGAACGCCGCCTGGGCAAACGCGCCAGCCTCAAGGCCCTGACCCTGCTGGCCGACGGCACCGCGGCTGCGGTGGGCAACAAGCAGGGGCGCATGTGGGTGGTGAAGGTGGGGTATTAGGACCAGAAAGAAAGTTTATTCACCACCAAGGGCACGAAGGGCACTAAGCGAGCGAGTCTGTGACGACCTCTTGGTGTCCTTGGTGCCCTTGGTGGTGAATTTTTTTGTTTACGCCGCCTTTGGCAGTACCCGTTCCAACGCGTCCATGGTCCCGTTATCCAGGGCGAATTGCAGGCGCGAGCCGCCGTCCCGGACGCCCAGCACGCGGACGCGCAGACCAGGATGCCGTCGCTTCAGGCGTTGTGGCGGCGGTCGCCGGCGGATTTGATGGCGGCCAGGAAGTCGGCCACTTCGCCGGCCAGGGCGTCGGATTGGCGCGACAGTGCTTCGGCGGTGCCCAGCACCTGAGACGCTGCGGACCCGGTGGTGGAGGCGCCCTGGTTCACCAGGGTGATGGATTGGGTGACCTCGTGGGTGCCGGCAGAGGCCTGCTGGACGTTGCGGGCGATCTCATGGGTGGCGGCGGTCTGCTGTTCCACCGCCGAGGCGATGGCGGTGGCGCTTTTGCTGATGGTGGTGATGGTGTGGCCGATGCCGGAAATGGCGGTCACCGCCTCGTTGGTCACCGATTGCACCGCGTTGATCTGGGCGACGATGTCGTCAGTGGCCCTGGCGGTCTGGTTGGCGAGGCTTTTGACTTCGTTGGCGACCACGGCGAAGCCCTTGCCGGCGTCGCCCGCACGGGCCGCTTCGATGGTGGCGTTCAGGGCCAGCAGATTGGTCCGGCTGGCGATGTTATTGATCAGGCCGACCACGGCACCGATGCGGCCGGTGGCCTCCACCAGGGTCTGGACGATGGTATTGACCCGCTCGGCCTCGCCGGCGGCGGTGTCGGCCACGTTGGAGGCATGGGCGACCTGACGGGCGATTTCCGCTTCGGCGGAGGCCAGTTCCTCGGCGGCGGAAGCCACCGTCTCCACATTGACCGAGGCCTGCTCGGCGGCGGCGGCGACCACGGTGCTCTGGCGGCTGGTCTCGTCGGCCACGGCGGTCATGGATTGGGCGGCGTCGCGCAATTGATGGGCCGATTGGGTGACGCCCTGTAGCACATCGCGCACGCCTTCATTGAAGTCGTGGGTCAGCTGCTCGATGGCCTGCTGGCGGCGGTTGCGCGCCTCCTGCTCCTTACGCTCCGCCGCTTCCAGGCGTTCGCGCTCCATGGCGTGGCTTTTGAACACCGCAAGCGCGGCGGCCATCTGGCCGATCTCGTCCGTGCGGTCCGACGACGGCAGCGGCGCGGTGAGATCGCCTTTGGCCAGCAGCCGCATGGCGGTGATGTTGGCGTTCAGCGGCAAGGCGATGCTGCGCCGGGCGATGATCCAGCTCATGGCCGAAGCCAGCGTCATCACCACCAGGGTGGCGGCGAACTGGGTCCACAGGGTATCGGTGGCGGGCTTGAGGAAGTCCGACTTCTTGATGCCCACATACAGCACGCCGATGACCGCGCCGCTATCGTCCAGTAAGGGATCGTAGGCGGTCATGTAGGGCTCGCCCAGGATGGCGACCTCGCCCCGGAACGGGATATTCTTCTCGAACACCGAGGCATAGGCGGTGGTGCGCGCCAGTTGGGTGCCCACGGCGCGGTTGCCGTCCGCCTTGATGACGTTGGTGCTGACACGGGTATCGCCCATGAACAGGGTGGCGGTGCCGCCCACCAGCTGCTTGACCTTGTCCACCACTTCGAAATTGCCGTTCAGCACATGGTCGCCGGCCAGCAGCTTGCAGTCTTCCACGCGGAAATGCTCACCCTTGGCGCGCAAGGTCTGCCACGCCACCTTCATGTTGGTGTCCACCCGTTCGCGGGCGGCGTCCTCGGCGGCGTTGCGCAGCAGATAGGTGGAGATGGACATAATGCCTATCCCCAAAACCAGCACGCCAAGACCAGCCAGCATGATGATGCGGGGGACAAGGCCAAGATGGCGGCGCGACAGGGTGGGGAGCAAGGTCATGCCGATCCTCGAAGCTGGGGGGAGCCTTCAAGGGACGGATTTATGACGATAACGTAAATTACAGGCAAGCCATTAGTTGATTTGCGCACATGGATATATCTACTGGAGATTGGATTCAGAGAATCCGGCCATGGCCTGCACTTCGGCGGGACTGTGGCCGGCCTTTCGCAGGGCTTCGATAGTCAGGCTGCGGTCGCGTTTGGCGAAGCGGCGCCCGGCTGCGTCGGTCAACAGGCGGTGATGGGCGTAAGCGGGAACCGGCAATTCCAGCAGCGCCTGCAACAGCCGGTGCACATGGGTGGAAGCGAACAGATCCTCGCCCCGTGTGACCAGGGTCACATCTTGCAGGGCGTCGTCCACGGTAACCGCAAGGTGATAGCTGGTGGGCACGTCCTTGCGCGCCAGCACCACGTCGCCGAACAATTCGGGCTGCGCCACCACGGTGCCGACGTTCCGGTCATGCCAGCTCAACGGGCCGGTGCGCTTTGTGGCAGCCGCCATGTCCAGGCGTAGGGCGAAGGGCTGGCCGGTGGCCCGGCGCTCGGCCCGTTGGCTGGCGGACAAATGGCGGCACAGGCCGGGATAGATGGCGCCGTCGGGGCCGTGGGGTGCGTTGCCGGCATCCGTAATGTCTTTGCGCGTGCAAAAGCACGGATAGATCAGCCCCATGGAGTCCAGCCGGGCCAAGGCGGCGGCGTAATCATCCAGATGGTCCGACTGGCGCCGCACCGGCTGTTCCCAGCGCAGGCCCAGCCAAGCCAGATCTTCCAGGATGCCGGCCTCGAATTCCGGGCGGCAGCGCGTGGGATCGATGTCTTCCAGGCGCAGCAGGAACCGGTCGCCGTGCATTTGCGCGAACAATGCACAATGCGCATGGCCGAGATGCAGGCGCCCGGTGGGGCTGGGGGCAAAACGGGTGACGATGGGGGCTTGGTCCATGGCCATTAGAATACCATAATCAGGGGCAGGTTCACGCGCGCCCTCCGGTGCGCCAAGTCCGGAGGTGTGCTTTGTCTAGTGAAGCTCCTGGGTCCAATACCCGTCTCGCCGGTCCCAGCGCTGCGCCCCTATCGGGTGAAGAAGCGCGCCAGTTGGTGGTGCTGTTGCACGGCGTCGGCGCCGATGGCTCGGATCTGATGGCGCTGGTGCCCTATGTGGCACCGGCCTTGCCCCACGCCGCCTTCGTCGCCCCCGACGCGCCGTTCGCCTATGACATGGCGCCCTATGGGCGGCAGTGGTTCTCGCTAAGCGACCGCTCGGTGCCGGCCTTGACGGCGGGCGTGCGCAATGTGGCGCCCCTGCTGGACGCCTTCATCGACGAACAATTGGAATTTCACGGCCTGACCGATGCGGATCTGGTGCTGGTGGGTTTTTCCCAGGGCACCATGCTGGCCCTGCATGTGGCGCCGCGGCGACAGCGCGCCTGCGCCGCAATCGTCGGCTTTTCCGGCGCCTTGATGGCCGCCGATACCCTGGCCGCCGAGTTGAAATCCCGCCCGCGCACCTTGCTGATCCATGGCGAGGCCGACGAGGTGGTCAATCCCGCTTGTCTGGCTCAGGCGGAACAGGGCCTGTCGGCGGTGGGCATTCCCGTGCTGGCCGAGATGCTGCCGGATTTGGGCCATTCCATCGATGGCCCCGGCTTGGGGCTGGCGGTGGGCTTCGTGCGCCAAGCCCTTGGTTTGGAAGATGATCTGGGCTGAATGGCGAAATTCACCGAAGGGTCACGGGTGAGGGGATGAATTCGGCGGGCTAATTCCTAAATATAGCGATGACACTCCAATGGAGAGGGTATTGGTAGCGTTGGAAAGCTATCCCGCCCTGGTCTTGAACGCGGATTTCCGACCGCTGAGTTATTTTCCCCTGTCCCTGTGGCCGTGGCAGGAAGCGGTAAAGGCCGTGGTCACCGACCGGGTCAACGTCGTCTCGGAATACGATCGCGAAGTTCATTCGCCATCGTGGTGCATGCGTCTGCCCAGCGTGATTTCGTTAAAGGAATACATCCCGGCCTCGCGCAAACCCGCCTTCACCCGGTTCAACGTCTTCCTGCGTGACCGCTTCGCCTGCCAATATTGCGGCATTGCCTTCGCCACCCACGACCTGACCTTCGACCACGTTATCCCACGGTCCCGCGGGGGCCGCACCACCTGGGCCAACGTGGTCGCCGCCTGCGGCCCATGCAATCTGCACAAGGGCAACCGGCTGCTGCGCGACGCCCATATGCATCTGCGCCGCTGGCCCATCGAGCCGACCAATTTCCAATTGCAGGAAAACGGCCGCTCGTTCCCGCCCAACTT
>JACMKT010000238.1 GCA_014380005.1 Rhodospirillales bacterium | reverse complement strand
GGATGGACACGGATCCCCGCTACGCGGGACACGGATAAGGACCATCCGTGTTTATCCGTGTCCATCCGTGTCACCAAAATTCTTGGCTGAAATGGTGCACCACCATGGACCCCGGATCGGCGCTACGCTTGTCCGGGGTGATGGGACATTTTAGGCCCCCCACTAATCCGCAATGAATCCTTAAAATGGAGAGCCGCCAGGGCGAGCGGAACCGGCTTCACCATAAATACAATCTTTCATAGAATTTCCCCTCAACACCACTTGCCTGAGGCTGCATATGTGAGCTAAGGTTGTGCGGTTAACGTATGTTAACTACCACAACACGCAAGAGAGAAAAACCATGTCCGGAACCGTTTCCCTGATCGTGAACCATGCCGACAACGAATTGATGGCGTTCCTCAACGGCGCCCTGGTCTATGACCGCAAGACCGAAGGCAACCCCGGCCTCAATGACCAAGTCCAGTTGCAGGGCCTGATGCAGGCCGGCAGCAACGTGCTGGTGCTGGTCGGCGTCAACTGGGGCGGCCCGGCCACCTTCGACGGTCGTATCGAGGCCTCGGGCAACATCGTCATTCCGTTCAGCTACACCGCCGCGTCCACTCCGAACGGCATGTGCTGGAACCAGACCTTCAACCTGACCTACTAATCGCTCGCCTGGCCTGCGGTTCCACCCCGGACCGCAGGCTAGCAGCCTGTCGGATTCGGACTTTCTGGTGGGTGCTGGCTCTGCCATATCCGCAGCGCGAGGTTAAGTCCGACAGGCTGCTGGGGGGCGCAAATCAGCCTCCAGCGCGGTTGCCAGTTCCGCCGGATCGATCATGAAGACTTGGTGCGACCCGTCCGCCGCCGCCACGTGCAACATGGTTGCCGTGCGTTGATAGGCAAGGAAGGAGAGGCCGAGAATCTGTTCTTCCTCGGTCACCAGCCGGTAGGTTCCGGCTGGTTGCTGGCCGTTGAACGGGCGCAGCTTGAAGGGACGCTGGAACGTCACCGTCGTTTCGTTGGTGCGGACAGTCATGTCCTTGCGCCTTATACCATTTCTCGCGGATCGGAGGCGATCAGCGACGCATTCAGGCGCAGTCGCGCCTAACCAAATCCCCATGAGGCCCTCCCACGGGGATTTGGTCTTAGCCCTTTTTCTTAGGCTTACTGGCCGGAGGCGGCGTGTCCCTGGTCGGCAAGACGGGCGCCACGATGGTTTCCTTTTGCTTCTTCGGCTTTTTCTGTTCCCGATTGCCGCGCTTCTGTTCTTTGGCCATGAGGTGCTCCTGTCGGATGAAAATCAAAGGCCCCGCATCCTCGGGCGAGGTGCGGGGCCGGCAAGGTTGCCCTCAACCTAAAATTTTGAGGTTGTCAGCCGACATCTTGCCGCTCTTGCGGTCGGAGACGAGTTCGTACTCCACCTTCTGACCCTCTTGCAGGTCGCCGAGGCCGGCGCGCTCCACAGCGCTGATATGGACAAACGCATCGGTGCCGCCGTTATCGGGCATGATGAAGCCGAAGCCCTTCTGGGCGTTAAACCATTTCACGGTTCCCGTAGTCACGAGGGGGAAACCCTTTCACAAACAGAGGTACGATTGCCAGCAATTACGGGCAATCAAAAGGGTAAAGGATTGCCACCATGCTGCTGATGTGGTCAGCGCGAAGACAAAACATTTTACCCAGCATGGGCGTTGATCATATGAGGCGTTGATTTCATAAGGCAAGGACAGTGCGAATATTTATTTTTATATATGCGCACGCAATTGAATTAGGCGCAGTATTTTGCCGAAATGTGGCGTGCGGCCATAAGGGCTACCCCGCCGGTCCGAAAGGCGGTGGCCAAATATGCTCACAACACTCAAGTCGAGCTGGGCGGCAATAATGCCGTTGCGTGGCCGGTGCGGCCCCATCTCCGACAGAAGGCAGGGATGATGATGTTCAGGCGGAAGTCGCCACTCGTGAGGATCGGCGAGAGCTTTGTCAAAGCCGGGGATCCTTCGGGCATGGCATGGAAAGTGACGCGGGTGTGGACGACCGCCCTTGGCATTCCTCACGCGCAAATCGAAAACAATTGCCAGCGCAAGGAAACTCGGATCATTTCCGTTTCGGCCCTTACCGACATGCATTTTTTCGGTCCGGTGCCCCGCATGTACGCTGGACCGGCTTAATTGAGGAAAATAGTGATGTTTAAAGGAAAAGCGCCACAGGTTCAGATCGGGGACCGCTTCACCAAGGCCGGTGGCGGCGCCCGAAAGATTTGGACGGTCATGGGCATCTCGGACAATCGCTACGTCTTGCCCCATGCGCGGCTGGCGAGCGAGCCGCCGTCATCGGAGAGCATAACCATTTCAATACGGGCCTTGGCCGACAGCGCCTTGTTCCTGCCATTCACTCCGGCTCCGTCACTGGATTGATTGCGGCGACGAGGATGCGCTTACACAGTCATCCGGCTGCGCAAGCGCGTCCGTCGCGTTCAGAAAAGCGACCGCGGCGGTCTCGCGGGTGGGGAATTCGCGCGACCTTGGCGTTTTGGCGATAGTTACTCTGCCATGTAGGTTTCCAACGCCTCGCGGTCCTGAATGGTCACGCTGCCGCGCCACAGCGCCACGACCCCGGCCTGTTCCCATTTGGAAAACAGCCGGTTGATGCTTTCGCGGCTGGTGGCCATCTGATTGGCCAGATCCTGTTGCGAGATGCGGATGGTCTTGGTGTGCACGGCGCCGGCCTGCATGTCGCTCAGCACCAGCAGATGCTTGGCGACCCGGCCGGGCAGGGTCATGAACAGCAGATCCTCGATCAGCTGGTCGGCGCCGCGCATGCGTTGGCACAGCACGCCGATCAGACGCAGGGCATAGGCAGGATGGCTGGTCAGGAAGTCGTGGATGTTGGCCCGCCCCAGGGACAGCAGCACGCTGTCGGTTATGGCCGAGGCATCGGCGGTGCGCGGGCCGTTGTCGA
The DNA here is from genome assembly GCA_014380005.1 of Rhodospirillales bacterium. Taxonomy (GTDB): domain Bacteria; phylum Pseudomonadota; class Alphaproteobacteria; order Rhodospirillales; family Magnetospirillaceae; genus Magnetospirillum. The sequence goes on along the minus strand of JACMKT010000238.1, from coordinate 13,800 downwards.
ACACGGCGATTTCGCCGAACAGGTGGCCGGGCCGGATCAGGCCATAGGAGACTTGGCGGCCGTCGGGCGCCATCACGCCGATGCGGATCAGGCCTTCGGCCACCACGTAAAGCGCGTCGCCGGAATCACCCTTCTGGAACAGGATCTCGCGCTCGGCAAGGCGGACGACGCGCATACGCCCCACCAGATTGGCCAGCGCGTCGCGTGGCAATCCCGCGAACAGGGGAATCCTTTCGAACAGATCGATGCTCGCTTTGCCCTGCCAATTCATATTTACCCCGCCCTTCCTCGCCTGAAGATAGCATGGGGCAAGGAGTACGCAAGGTCGCGGGAGCTTGAAGGTCAAGCTCCCGCAAAGATTTTGCAGTATTACGAGTGCATCCAATTGGCTGCGATCACATTGTCGAGCGCTTGGTGCTGTTGCACGGTCAATTGAGTCTGTGTCGCCAGGGGTGGAGCGAACGCGGCCATGGCAGAAATCAGATTCTCTACCTGAGATTGGTCCATTGCACTGCCGTCGGAAAGTTGGAATGTCTGCACGCGAGAGCTCGCGCTGCCTCCGTACCAATCGGCCAGGACCGCCTTGCCGGACCCGCCGAGCACCGACACCTCCAAGTTGCTGCCGCTGCGGGCGAACCACAGGCTGGCGCTGTCGATGCCGCTGCCGAAGCGCAGGGTGTCGGCGGCACCGTCCAGATTGCCCGTGGCATTGACGATGGTATCGATTCCATCGCCACGACCGAACAGGTACAGGTCCTGGCCGGCACCGCCGCTTAGAGTGTCGTTGCCGGCTCCGCCGATCAGGGTGTCGCCGCCGCCGCCGCCGTTCAGCACGTCGTCGCCATAGGTGCCGGTCAGCAGATCGGCGCCGCTGCCGCCGCTCAGGCTGGCCCCAAAGACGCCGCCGCCGTCCGGGCTATAGGCGGGGAAGAAATTGGCGGCGGTCAGCGCCGTGGCATCGACGCCGGCCAGCACCGCCAGCGAGCGCCATTGGATGCTGCCGCTGAAGCCGTCGGTGTCCACCTGTAACAGCGTGTCGGCACCCGATTGAACCACCCGCAGGAAGCCGGTTCCGAACGGATTGGCGTGGCCGTCCCAGCCCTGGAGATAGGATTGCTGGAACTGGTTCAGGTCGATAGCGTCGCCGCCATCGCCGGCGGTGAAATCGGTGATGATCGCGGTGGCCGCCGTGCCGGCCATACGCTGGATCACCACCGTATCCCGTCCGGTGCCGGTGGTCACCGTGTCGGTGCCGCCGTATCCGCCGGTATTGATGGTGTCGTCGCCGGCACCCGCGTCGATGATGTCTCCCACCTCGTTGAAGACGTAGATGGTGTCCTTGCCGTTCCCACCGAAAACGCGATTCCGCCCGGAACTGCCGTTCAGGGTGTCGTCACCATCGCCGCCATACAGCCAGTCGTCGCCGCTTTGGCCGGTCAGATAGTCGTTGCCGGCGCCGCCCTCAAGCATATCGCCGCCATCGCCGCCGTCCAGCCAATCATTGCCGTCCTCGCCGCGCAGCAGGTCGGCACCGGCACTGCCCGACAGGGTGTCGTTGCCAGCGCCGCCAGCCGCGTAATCGTCGCCGCCGCCGCCCGCCAGCGTGTCGCTGCCGGAGCCGCCGGTCAGATTAAGGCCGGTGGCCGCCGCGCCGAACGGGTCGTAGGCGGGGAGGAAATTGTCCCGAGTCAGGGTGGAGGTCTGTACGTTCTTCAGCACGAACAGGGGCTTGAAGCCATAGCTGGCCTTGGTGGAACCGTCGCGGTCGGCCTCGATGACCGTGTCGGCGCCGACCTGACGGACGCGCAGGAAGCCGGACGCGCCAAACGGATTGCCCGACGAGGTCCAGCCGATCAGGGCGTTGCTCATCAGGCGGTTGAGGTCGATCTGGTCGCCGCCCAGGCCGGCGGTGAAGTCGGCCACCACGGTGGCGGCGGCGAAGTCCGCCGAATAGCCGGTCTGGATCACATCCCGCCCGGCGCCGGTGGTAACTGTGTTGGCGTCATAGCCGTTCAATTGGATGACGTCGTCGCCGCTGCCGGCATCGACCTGGTTGAGCGCGTGGATGGTGGAACTGGAGATGGCGATGCGGTCGTTGCCGGCCCCGCCGAAGATGGTCGAATGGCCGTAACCCGCATAGATCGTGTCGTCACCGTCGCCGCCATCGATAAAATCGTTACCGACACCGCTGCCCAGCGTGCTGCCGCCATAGATGTAGTCGTCACCGGCACCGCCATAAAGGGTGTCGTTGCCCGAACCGCCGACGATCCAGTCATTGCCGGCCCGGCCATCGATCCGGTCGTTGCCGGCGCCGCCCAGCAGCGACGAATTGCCGCTCCCGCCGTTCAGCACGTCATCGCCGGCGCCGCCCAGCACGGTCTCGGTGGTGGCGGCACTGCTGTTCATGGTGATCCCCTGCGGCAGCCCGCCATGGGGATCGTAATTGTACAACGGGTCGAAATTGTCGCCAGTCAGCGCCGAGGCCTGGGTATTGGCGAGGGTGCCGACGGTAAGCCACTTCCAGCCCGCATTGGCGCCATCGCGGTCGACCTGCAGCTGAGTGGCGCCGTTGGCCTCCAGCAAGCGGACGAAACCCTGCGAGAACAGGTTGCTGCGGCCGTCCCAGCCGTACAATTCAAAGCCGCCGATGAAGGCGGACAGATCAAGGATGTCGCCGCCTTTGCCGGCAGCGAAATCCAGCACCACATTGGTGGCACCGTTGCCCTCCGTCGTCCCGGCGGTGAAGGCGATGGTGTCGCGGCCTTCGCCGCCGATCACCGTGGCCGATTGCCCGACCACCAGGAAGGTATCGTCGCCGCTGCCGCCGTCCATGAAGGACTGGGTCGCGTACAGGGTAGCGAAACTGTCGTTGCCGGCGCCGCCATACAGGTAGTTGGTTCCGCTGTCGCCGTTCAGCCGGTCGTTGCCGTCGCCACCCTCCAGGGTATCGTTGCCGGAGCCGCCGTAAAGGACATCGTCACCGGCGCCCCCCTTGAGGTAATCGTCGCCGGCTTCTCCATACAGATAATCGTTGCCGCCCAGGCCGCTGATGAAGTCGGCCCCGGGCTGGCCGCGGATGGAATCGCCGGTCTCCTTGCCGTACAGCCAGTCGGCGTTGACGGTCGGCACGGCGGTGATGCTGAGCTGCTTGGTCACCGTCGTGGTTCGGGCGTCGCCGTTGCTTTGCTCGGTGGAGGTGGCGGAGACGGTCAGATTGAACGCGCCGCCTTTGCTGGTGATCACCGACAGGCCGGGCAGTTGCGCCGCCGACAGCACCCAGTCGCCGTTGACGTTGCAGGTGCCGGCCGACAGCCGCGCTTCGCTGGGCAGGCCGCTGATGATGATGTCGGACAGGGTTTCCGAACCGTCGGTATCCGCCAACGCCGCCATCAGGTTGAGCGGAATGGCGCTGTAGGTGTTCCCCGTCGCATCGACGAAGCCGATCACCGGGGCGTCCGCCTGGGCGGTAATGGCGACCGACACCTTGGCCGACGAGGTCTTCCCGTCCTCGGCCAGGGTATAGGTGATCACCGCCGGATCGCTGCGGTTGGCCCCCGGCACATAGGTCAGGGTGCCGTCGGGATTGACCGTCACCGTACCGTGGGTGGCCGACACCGAGGTGATGGTGGGCAGGCGCACATTACTGGCATGCAGGTCGTTGGCCAGGATGTTGATGGTGACGGCTTGGTCTTCGGCCATGGACACGCTGTCGTCTGCCGCCTTCAGCGGCTCGTCCACGTTGATGATCTTGTAGCCGACCGCTTGGCGGGTCGCGGCTCCCAGCGCGTCGGTGGCGGTCACCGTTACCGTTCCCAGGCCGCCGGCCACCGCCTCGTAATCCAGCGACGCCCCGGCCTTCAGCCGCAGCACGCCGCCAACCACTTCGAAGCGGTTGTCGTCCACGCTGAAGGTGACCGCGTCGCCTTCGGGATCGGTGGCCGCCACCTTGGCCAGGGTCAGCCCGGCGGCGTTCTCCTTGAGGCCCGAGGCCACGCCGCTGATGGTCAGCTTGGGCGCGTCGTTGACCGCCTGGACCTGCACCAATTGGGTCACGGCGGCGCTGGTGGCGATGCCGTCGCCCACCGTCACGGTGATGGCACGGTTCGCCGTGGCAGGCGTGTCGCTGGTATTGGAGAACCGCACCGAGTCCAGCACGGCCTGATAGGCCGCCGGCGATGCGCTGCCGCTCAAGGTCAGCACGCCGGTCTTGCTGTTGTACGAGCCGCTGATGCCGCTCTGCTGGGTAAAGGTCAGCAGGTCGCCAGCGGCCACGTTGGTGATGGTGACCACCGCCTTCTTCAGCACGGTGCTGTCGATGTCGGCGACCGTAAGGCCGTCGAAGACCGGGCTGGCGGCCCCGCCTTCCACGAATAGCGGCGGCGGCGTGAACATGCGTGCCACAGCGTTGCCGGAGGCAGCATCTCCCCAGATGGCGGCGCGCGAGTTCCAGCTCAGCACCACGGTGCCATCGTTGAGAACCGTCATGCCCTGGTTGCCCTGGGTGCCGGCGGTTTGCTGCTCGACGACGAAGGCGTCGCCGATCTTGGCGCCGGAGGCGTCGAAGCGCTGGGCCGCCACGCCGCCGCTCGGGTCGCCGGCCACCATCCTCTGGAAGGTCCAACCGACCAGATAACCGCCGTCGGGCAGGGTAGCGATGGTCGGATCGCGCGGATCGGTGCCGGTTGCGATCAGCATCTCGCCGCCCACGCGGTTGCCGGCGGCGTCGAAATGCTGACTGTAGATTCCGTCAGCGCGGCTGCCGTTGGCGCCGCCATTCCAGACCACCACGTAACCGCCATCGGCCAAGCCGGTCACCACCGGGCTGGTTTCCATGCCGTAAGTGTCGGTCGGCACCATGGTTTCGCCACCGACCCGGCGGCCTTGCCCATCGAAGCGCTGGGCGTAGATATCTGCCGGCGACGAGCCGTCCTGCCAGACGGTGATGAAACCGCCATCGGTGAGTACGGCGGTGTTCACGCTGCTTCGCCGGCCACCCGTAAGGGGGGCGATATCGAATTCGGCCCCCGCCGCACTGCCATCGGCATTGAACTGGCGGCCGACGATACCGGTCCAGTCGGAAGTGCCGGTGCGGCCCTCGTACGACACCCAGGTGACGACGAAGCCGCCGGACGGCAGGGCGGTGACCGAGGGCTTGCCCAGGCCGGACGACGTCAGGTCGGCCTGGCTGGTGTTGACCTTGAACTCCGCCGACAAAGGCGTGCCATCGGCGGACAGGATGCGCGCGCTGACATCGCCCCGGCCGCCGCCCAGATTGGTGGTGGCATTGTTCCACACGGCGGCGATGGTGCCGTTGCTCAGCCGCGTCAAACCGGGCTCGTACTGGCCGCCGGCGGTGGTCGTGTTCAAGCGGTATTCGCCGCCCACCTTGCCGCCGTCGGCGGCGAAGCGTTGGGCGGCGATGCTGCCCAGGCTGCTGTCGCCGGTGGCCGGGTCAAAGGAATGCCATACCGCCAGAAAGCCGCCATCGGCCAGGGCGACCAGGGTGTTGCCCACCTGCTCGCCCTGATTGTTGGTGCTGACCAGGAATTCGTCACCGGGGCGAAGCCCCGCCACGGTGGGCGCCATGGACAGGGTGGGCGCGTCGTTGACCGCGGTGACGCTGGTACTCAGGGTGGTGATGGCGGCGGCATAGGCGGTGCTGCCGCCATTGGCCGAGGCGTCGGTGCAGACGGCGCCAAGGGTGCTGTCGGACCAGATTCCGCCATAGGAATTGTCCATGCCGCGCACCTGCAGCGCCGGCGGCGCGCCGAAATAGTCGGCTGCGGGCAGGAACCGGAGCTTGGCGCTGGCTGCGATGGCCACGGCATGGGAATCGCCCGCCCCGCCGATGTCGGCCCAGCTGGTGCCACCGTCGGTGGAATATTGCCAAGCCCCCTGGCTGGTGGCGGCATTGCCGATGATTGCGATGCCAGCCAGCGAGGCGCCGGCATCCGCATCGGTGAATTTGGCGCCGAACAGGCTGGCGACGGTGGCGCCCTTGGGCGATTGCGTATCTTCGGCAATGGCGGCCAGGGCCACGCTCGCCGCCAGCACCGGGGCGTCGTTGCGCCCGTCGATGGTCACCTGCGCCGTCTGGGCGATGGTGCCGCCGCGGCCATCGGAAACGCTATAGGAGAACACCAGCTTTTGGCTCTGGCCCTCGCCCATGGCCTGGAACTGGTTGGTGTCCAGGGACAGCACGCCGCTTTTCAGCGTGTAGCGCACGCTCTGGCCCGAAAGCAGTTTGAGCCCGCTTACGCTGAGGGCGTCGCCATCCACGTCCGAGGCGCCGGCCAGCAGGTTAAGGCTGAAGGTGCCGGCATCCTCGTTGCTGGCGGCGATGACCGCGCCGGCGACCACGGGCGCGTCGTTACGGCCGGCCACGGTGACCGTCAGAGTCTGCGGCACCAGGGCGATGCCGTCGCTGACCATGTAGGTGAAGGTCAGCACAGCGTTCTGGCCATATTTCAACCCGTTGAACTGGGTCGGGTCCAGGACCAGTTTGCCGTTCTCCATGCGGAACGCCGCCATCGGCCCGCCGCTCTGGGTTAGGCCGGACACCGACAGCGCGTCGCCGTCCACGTCGGTGGCGCCGCTCAGCAGGTTCACGCTCAGCGGGGCGGAATCTTCGGTCGTTGCCGCTTTCAGCGCCGACTTGACCACAGGGGCGTCGTTGCTGCCCTCGACCACCATGGTCATGGTTTGCGGCGTCTTCAGCTTGCCGTCGCCGACCATGTAGGTGAAGGTCAAGGTGGCGCTTTGGCCCTGTTTCAGGCTGTTGAACTGGGCGGTGTTCAGGCTCAGGACGCCGTTTCGCACGGAAAAGGCCGCTTTGGGGCCAGAGGCCAGCGTCAGGCCGCTGACCGACAGTGCATTGCCATCCGGATCGAGCGCTCCCTCAAGCAGGTTGATGCCGATCACTCCGGCATCCTCATTTCGGGTCACGGTCAACGGCACCGTTACAGGTGCTTGGTTGGTGGTTGCCGTCGTGCTGATGGTCGCCATGTCCCGCTCCGCCCCTAATGGATGAGTATGTTGGTGGCATCATTCCAGATCGGGCGATCCCTGTATGTGATGCCCCGCACACTCCGAGCGTGCTGCGATTCCGCGCCGACCACACCAACCGGCTCGCGCCCCCCCCTGATCTACGGGGCGGTGGGGAGGGTCATATGGGCCAAGAGGAAACCGCTTGACGCATATATCTAATTGCGTATGCTCTGAGTTGAATATCAGAATAAGTGTGCTTGTATGCACAACTGCTCTGCTTAGGCTGCTGATTTAACAACCAACTCCTGATTAGTTGTGCAATGGGGGCGTAGATGCGAAGCGAGCTGATTTCGGTGCGCGATCTACCAACTGATCGGGCGACGGTCTTTTCTTCCGAACATGGCGACGGAAACGGTCTTGAGGACCTGTTCGACGCCGATTGTTTCGCACGATATGCCGCGCTCGCCGTCGATCGCCTTGCTGATCATCTTGCCGATCAGTCAATCCGTGGGTTGGCGCTGACCGATCCGGCACTGATCCTCGCCGCCGCCACCGAGCTTACCCAGGGCGGGACGCCGGATAATCCGGAACTGCACGCGCAGAAATTCGCCGAGATCATCGACCTCTACGCACGGACCGGTATCCAGGTCTATTCACCCGGCTACATGGGGCGGCAGTTCTCCGGCCCCTTCCCGGTGACCGCGGTGGTCGATCTGGTGAGTGCGGTCCTCACCCAGCCGGCGTCCTTCTATGAGGCCGGGCAACTGCCCAATGTGGTCGAGCGGATCATGGGCGGGGAGCTTAACCGCTTCCTCGGCTTTCCCGCCGACCAGTTCGCCATGGTGACGACCTCGGGCGGCTCTCTTGCCAATCTCACCGCGCTGCTCGCCGCGCGCAACCGGCGTTATCCTGAAGCTTGGGCCAAGGGGCTCGCCGGTTCGGGCCTCAGGCCCGCCATCGCGGTCAGCGACGACGTGCATTACAGCATCACGCGCGCCGCCGGCATCCTTGGTATCGGCGAAGAGCACATCGTCCGCCTGCCGGTGGACAATGGGCGGCGGATTGCGGCGGGCGAAGTGAGGGGCGCGCTTGATGCGGCGGCGGCACGCGGGCTCGATGTCTTCTGCCTCGTCGCCAGCGCGGGCTCGACCTCGGTCGGCGCAATCGATCCGTTCGACGCGCTGGCCGACATCGCCGCCGAACGTGGATTGTGGCTGCATGCGGACGGCGCTCACGGTGCAAGCCTGCTCGTGTCCGACCGGCTGCGGTCGCGTCTGGGTGGGCTTGAACGCGTGGATTCGCTTACTTGGGACGCGCATAAGACCATGTTCGTGCCGGCGGCCTGCACCATGCTTTTCTACCGCGAGCGCACAGCCTCGCTCATGGCATTCCAGCAAGAGGCGAGCTACGTCTTCGAGAAGACTGCCGACATCTACACCGCCTTCGACGCGGCCGAGAAGAATTTCGAATGCACCAAGCGGCCCATGATCATGTCGTTATGGGTGCCCTGGGCGCTTTACGGTTCCGCGCCCTTCGCCGAGAAGCTTGAATTGCTGTGCGACCTGACCGAGGAAACGCACGCGATCCTGACCCATGCGCCGGACTTCGTGCCGCTGCACCGGCCCGACACCAACATCCTGTGCTTCCGCTATCTGCCACCCGAACCGCTCGACGACGACGCGCTGGGCCGGTTGCAATGCGAGATCCGCACCCGTATCCGCGCGCGCGGCGAATTCTTCATCTCCAAGGTCGATCTCGATGGCCATGCCGCATTGCGCGTCGTGTTCATGAACCATCGCATCACGCCCGAGCATATTCACCTTCTTCTCAACGAAATTCGCGCTGTTGCGCATGCCATACGCGAAGAACAGCCCCACCATAAGGAGCTGCCCCAGTGACCTCTACCGCCTCCCTTCACCCGGTCATCACTCCGGACGCCATCGCAAAGCTGATCCGCAAGGACGAATTTCAGCCTGCCGATCCGGCGGCCATCACGCGTCTGCCCTCGTTTCTTTCGAAGATCCGCGCAGCCGAGCGGCTCACGGGCCGGCCTTTCGCCGAAATGGATGCAACGCTGCAGGATGCCCTGGTGCTGCGCCGGCTACAGCAAATGGCTGCAATACTGCAGGGCAATTCCGCCTGGGCTAAACGGTTTGATGCGGCTGGCTTCGCGGGGCCGCTTCGCGACATGGACCATTGGCAGTCGATCCCCATCGCCGACAAGGACGTGATGCATGACCTCTATATGGGCACGCGCGACGGCATGGCCGTGCCGCTGTCCCATGGCGGTTTTGAGATCGTCGCCAGTGGCGGGACGAGCAGCGGTCAGCCGATCGAAGCCGTCTATTCGCTGAGCGAATTGCAAGACACCTATGAATTCGCCGGCGAGTTCATGGGGCGCTACCAACTGGCGCCCTATCTTAGCGGTGACGCGCCGAAATGGGTGATCACGACGCTTGCCGACTATCAGATGTGGAGCAGCGGCACCATGGTGGGTGGTGTGCTGCAGAAAATCCCCGGCACGAACTTCATCGGCGCCGGTCCGGTCTCGCCGGACGTCTACCAGCATCTGATGAACTATGAGGGCCCTAAGGCCTTCATGGGCATCACGGCAAGTGTCGCGATTTTGCCTGAACTGGGCGCCGGCCTTAGCGAGACGGCGCGCCGCTCGTTGCGCGTGGCGCTCTACGGCAGTGGCGTACTCAACCCGCGCAATCGCGAGGAACTGAAAGCCGCTTATCCTGAGGTTGCCATCCTCAGCTATTTCGCCGCCACCCAGGCCGAGACCATCGGGCTGCAGCTCAATCCCGACACGCCCTGGCTGGCAACGGTGCCCGGTCTCCATCTGGTGGAGATCGTGGATGCGAACGGGCGTTGGGTCGCGGAGGGTGAGGAAGGCGAACTGGTCGTGACGCGCCTTCATGGCCATGAGGCGCCGCTGCTGCGGCTGCGCATCGGCGACCGTGTGATCCGGCGGCCATCGCTGTCCGGTCCGGGGCTCAACACCATGCAGTTCGAGTTCGTCGGGCGCAGCGGCGACGTGATCCATCTGGGCGATACCCAGTTCTCGGCCTCGCGCGTATCCGCCGGGCTGGGCCAGGGGCTGCGCGCCATGGGCATCGACCTGGATCGAACTGCGCATGAAATTCAGTTCGTCAATAACCGCCGAGCACGCACGCTGACGCTGCTTGCCGCGGTCGATCACCCCGACGCCCTGCAGGCACGGATCGCCTATCTCGGGCCCGAGGAACTGCATCGGCTGTTCGGCGACGCACTGATCCGATCGCTGTCCCTGTTCAACCAGGGCGAAGCGAATTTCCAGTATCTCGCCAAGGTCGGCTATCGCTTCGAGCTGCGTTTCGTGCGGCGCGGAGCACCCGAAATCGAGCGCACCGGCGTCGGTAAGACGCCGTTACTGCGCGACCAGCACGCTTGAGGGGAAGCGCAATGCAACCGGTCAATATCGTGATCGCGGTCGATACGATCGCAGCCCTGTCCCAGGGCACGTTGATGGGAAACGCCTATCTCACCGACGATTCCTGCTACAGCCAGGACAAGGGTACGACGCAGCTTAAGACGGTGTGCTACCGCGGCCAGCCGGTGCAATGGAAGGTGCTGGCGGTGGACGTGCAAAGCCCGGCCGTGATCGCGGGAATCACCATCCTGCGCGACGGCGCCGTTCCGTTCGAGAGCGGCATCGATCCGCACCCCGACCGTTATATACAGCCGCGCTGGTGCACCTGGACCGGTCGCGTGCCGTGCGGCATCGGCCTTGGACTCTACCATTATCGCCTTGCGATTCAGATGGGTACGGGCCAGCGCTCGGTGATGTTCATCAATAGCCCCGCGCTCGACGTGGTCGCTTAAGAGGGAGGGTGAGCATGGGCCAACAACTCGCAATCATCGTGCTGATCGACATTGCCGGAGCGGTTGAGGCAAACGACCTGCACGGTCATCTCTGGTTCGTCGACAATGGCGGCTGGGACGGTTCGACCGGCGAAGGGACGAGCAATCTCGTCACGGGGCTCGACGTTACCGACGCCGCCGGAGCCGGCGTCCCCGTCCTCAACTGGCTGCCCATGGGAATCGGTACGGTGCCGGTTACCGTGCCCCAGACCCTGTTCCTCTATGACGACGACCGCCAGGCGCTGGCGCAGTCGCCGCTGCCGGCCAAGCACCCCCAACGTTTCCCGGTGCGCATCCGCAACATTTTGGGCGACGAGGTCAACATCAAGCACCCCGCGCACCTGCCTCGCGGCAAGGTGACGATCGATCCGGCCATGTTGTTCTCGGGGCAAGGCATCTTCGACCCCGGCACGGCGCGCTTCCACCGTACGGGGAAGAGCAGTGTGACACGGCCGGGGGATCAAGAGGTCGTCTATTATCCCGACCCCATGATCCAGAGGATCGGCGGTGAGGCGGTGGAGAAGCAGGTAATCTTCCCGGCGCAGTACGGCTCGCCAGAGTTCTTCTCCGATGGGCTTTATTGGAGTGCCTCGGTCAATCCGGCAACGCTGGGGGTGTTCCGCTACACCATGTGGATCACGCTCAATTATTCGCGCCGCGATAGCGATGGACGCGTCACTGACCATTCGGTCACGCTGCCGCACGATGCTTGGATCAAGATTTCGACCGGCGCGCCCCGCAGCGGCTTCTCGGAAATCAATGTCAACATGGTTTCGGCCTGAACCGACGGCAGGGAGAGCATCGCCATGGTAAAAGCAAGCACCAGCGCGGCAGTCGCCCAGCGCACTGCCACGCACGCGTCCAGTGAGGGGGCGGGAAGCGCAGCGCCCGAGGAGGCCACGCAGCCGGAGGCCGTACGTCAGGCGGTAAACGTCGTCGGAGTGGTCGATGTGGTCGGCGCGCTCAGCGATGGAACCCTCGCGAACAGCCTGTACCTCTTCGACAACAACCAAGTCGGCGGTTCGCACGGCCACGGGACCATAAGCCTGACGACCCATATCGGGGCGGCGGATTTGGTCGTCTGGGTGTGCATGCCGCTTGAATGCGAAGCGTTCGCGCGTATCGAGAATGTGGAGATCGACGCCCGCTACGCGCCGTATATCGCGCTTGATTGCGGCGTCTATCCCGAAACCGCCGTCGTCTATTGGGTCGCGAAAATCCTGAAGCCGCTGCCCGGGCCGGTGCCCTATCGCCTGGTCTTCAGGCTGGGCAGCCATACCGAGCCGCTGGTCGCGCCCGTGGCATCGTATCTCATGCCCGCCCAGTCACCCAAGGCCGTGCCGACCGATCCTGCCGTGCAGGCACCGAATGAGCCCGAACCCACCGCGCCGGAAGGAAGCGCCAAATGAACGCACACCGCTTCATTCAGAGTCCGACGCACCCCAGCGACATCACCCGCAACTCGATCCAGGTCAACGTGATCAGCGTGATCGACGTCGCCCGCGCGGCGGCGACCGGAAGCCTTGATGGCGCGCTGATGTTCGTCGATAACAGCGTCGACCAAGCCGGCCAGCCCAGCCCCGGCCGCGGTACGTTGTCGCTGGTGACACAGTGCAACCAAGGCATGGTGATCAACTGGATCCTTGAAACGGTCGGGCCATACGGCACGCCTGTCCCGGCCTCGATCCGCAACATCCAATTCGATGAGCAGGTCTGCTTCAAGCTCCAGACTTATGGGGCGGTTGATGTGGAACATTCACCCGATTACCTGCCGGGTGTGACGCCCAGCTACAGCTACTGGGCTGGTCTGCTGCGCCCGGACCTCAAGCCGAAGCGCTACCGGTATCGCATCGAATATCAGATCGGCACGATGGTATTGGGCGTCTCCACCCCCTCTCTCGATGTTTGGGATGTTCCGGTTCAATTGGCACCGTCCAGCACGTCCACCGCCCGCGAACGGGCGGCGGCGCGGATCGTGGGTTAAGGGAGAAATTGGATGAAAAAAGGCCTGCTTCTGGTCGACGTCCAGAATGAATACGTCTCGAACGGTAAACTCGCGCTGCCGGACATTGAGCCGGCGTTGCACCAGATTGGGCAGCTGCTTGATCATTTCCGCGCGATTGGTGCGCCGGTGCTGCATCTCCAGCATGTTTCGCTCGACCCCGAAGCACCGTTCGCGGCGGACAGTTCCGGCTGGGAGTTGCACGAGCGCGTGCGGCCCGAATTGGGCGAGGCGGTGATCGCCAAATATTTCCCGAACGGCTTCCGCCAGACCTGGTTGCTCTCCGCACTCCAGCAGGCGCAGGTGAGCGAGCTGGTCGTGGCCGGAGCGATGACGCAGATTTGTATCGATTCAACGGTGCGCAGCGCGCTGGACTTCGGCTTCCAGGTCAGCGTCGCCGCTGATGCCTGTGCAGCCGGCGCACTGGAGTGGGATGGTCAGCCGATTGAGGCGAGCCAAGTCCAGCGCACCTTCCTTGCCGCTCTGAGCAAGGTCGCAACCGTGGCGCCGACCTCCGAGTTGATTGCTCATCCCAAGTCGTGATGGGCCATGCCAAAGTCGATGATGGCTACGGATCGCAGGGGATGGGCGCATGGGGGAGGATCAATGGGACTTGGTATTATTCTCAAGTTCAAAGGGGATCCTGCCTTGAACCATAATCCGTGCCACCCTTCCTTCTTCCAGCCCATCCCCACCACAATCGGCATCGGGGGCGGCCGTAAGGCCGCTCCCCTGCCACACCACCCGGCATGCGGGTCCGCACCGGGCGGTTCGAGGGATTGAGGTCAGGCGAGTCTGGGCATTCCGAGTTGGTCTGCCCATTTGATCGTGAGGACGGAGTTGAGGAGCATCCCGCTGTTGCGCCACCAGCGACGGGAGTTTCCCGCCACCCGCTGGGCCACATC
>JACMKT010000237.1 GCA_014380005.1 Rhodospirillales bacterium | reverse complement strand
TCGGTGATCAGATAGCGGGCCGGACGCAGGCCGTTGCGGTCCAAGGTGGCGCCGATCTGACGGCCATCGGTGAAGCACACGGCAGCCGGGCCGTCCCACGGCTCCATCAGCGCGGCATGGTATTCGTAGAAGGCACGGCGCTTTTCGTCCATCAACGGATTGCCGGACCACGCTTCGGGCACCAGCATCATCATGGCATGGGTCAGCGAATAGCCGCCCATGACCAGCAGCTCCAACGCGTTGTCGAAGCTGGCGGTGTCGCTTTGGCCTTCGGCGATCAGCGGGAACAGCTTGGCCAGATCGTCACCCAGGATGGGGCTGCTCATGGCCTTGCGCCGCGCATTCATCCAATTGACGTTGCCGCGCAGGGTGTTGATCTCGCCATTGTGGCAGATCATGCGGAACGGATGGGCCAGACGCCAGCTGGGGAAGGTGTTGGTGGAGAAACGCTGGTGCACCAGGGCCAGGGCCGAGACCATGCGCGGATCGGCCAAATCCTTGTAGTACACGCCCACCTGATCGGCCAGCAGCATGCCCTTATAGACCAGGGTGCGCGACGACAGCGACGGAATGTAGAAATCCTTGTCGGCACCGGCGGGCACGCCGTTTTCGGCCTGCTTGCGGATGACGAACAGCTTGCGCTCGAAGGAATCCTGGTTGGGGCAATTGGCGCCCTTGGCGACGAACACCATGCGCACCTTGGGCTCGGTCGGCTTGACCGTTTCGCCCAGGCAGGTGCCGTCGGTGGGAACGTCGCGCCAGCCCAGCAGAACCTGACCCTCGGCCTTGATCAGGCGCTCGACCATGCTTTCGCAGGCGGCGCGCAGGGACTTGTCCTGGGGCAGGAACACGGTGGCGGCGGCGTAAGAGCCAAGCTCAGGCAGGGTGATGCCGATCTTGGCCGCCTCGGGACGCAGGAACGCGTCGGGCAACTGGATCAGGATACCGGCGCCGTCACCGGCCAGCGGATCAGCACCCACCGCGCCGCGATGGGTGAGATTCTTAAGAATCTCCAGACCCTGCTGGACGATCTCGTGCGATTTGCGGTTCTTGATATCGGCAATGAAGCCGACACCGCACGCATCGTGTTCATTCTGAGGGTCGTAAAGTCCCTGCACTTCAGGCAATCCGCTCATCTGACGCTCGGTTCCTCTAGACCGGGGCGGTGGGTTTTGCCCACAAGCCCGCGACCGAATCTAAGTTTTTCCAATGGAGTAACGGCCCGCCCGCATCCCCCGTCGAACGCGTATCCGCCCCCGCCCCTTGGCGCAAAGGAGACTTCATACGGCATTCGTAGCAAAGCGCCAAGGAAAAGGCACCCCTTTCCGGCAGGTCTCTATTATCCCAAAGATCAGCTGTGTCATACTGCCCCTCGGGGTAGGGCGGGGCCCTTTGACGCGTCCGCGAACCACATTTCTTTGAAAGCTGGGACCTTGCGGCTGAAGCGGCGACTGACCTTAGCCTTCGCCTTTCTGGCAGTGCTGCCCTTGAGCATCGCGGGCATTGCGTTGACACGCGCCAGCTACAACACCGCGCTGACCCTCAAGCTGGTGGAACAGCACCAGGATGCCCGCATCATCGCCGACGCGGTACAGGCCCATGTGAACGGCCTTGTGCGGGAAATGCTGCTGACCGTGCGGGTCAAGGGAGTGGACAGCCTGGAGCCCAAGGATCAGCGGCAGGTATTGGTGGAATTGCTGGCATGGCAAAGCCAATTCAGCGACCTGGCTTGGCTGGACAATACGGGAAGCGAGCGCGTCCATGTCTCGCGCAATCGGGCTTACGATGTGACCGAGTATGGCTCGCGCGCCGATTTGCCGGAATTCCAGGGGCCGCTCGCCAGCGCGGCGCCGTGGTTCGGCCCCGTGGGGATCGACCCCCAGACCGCCGAGCCCCTGATGGCGGTGGCAGTGCCGGCCCTGGACAGCCGCACAGGCGTGGTCACCGGCGTGCTGGTGGCCCGCCTGCGCATGAAAGCCATGTGGGACATGGTCGCCGGCTTCAACATCGGCGACCCCGACCTTATCTACATCGCCGATCCCAGCGGTCTGGTGGTGGCCCACCCCAACCCGGCAATGGTGCTGCGCGGCACCCGTGCCGTTCTTCCAACCCAGGACGGTGTCAATGTGGGGCTAGCCGGAAACAGCGTGTTGTCGGCCAGCACGCCCCTGCTGGCGGGATCGCGTCAGTTCATCGTGGTAGCCGAGGAACCCGTCACCGACGCCCTGGCCCTGCCCAGAGAGACAGCGCTGACCGCCCTGGCCATCATTGCCGCGGCCCTGGTCGCCGCCCTGGCCATGGCGGTGCTGGTGGGCCGCGCCATGGTCAACCCGCTGCAACGCCTTGCCACCATCGCCGGCCAGATCGCCGCCGGCGATTTGACCCGCCGGGCCGAGGATAACGGGCGCCGCGATGAAATCGGCGAATTGGCCCGCGCCTTCAACAGCATGACCACCCGGCTGGGCGATTCGGTGGCGACGCTGGAGATCAGCGTCAAACAACGCACTCATGAATTGAGCACCGCCCAGGCCCGGCTGGTGGAAGCCATCGAAAACGTTTCCGAAGGTTTCGTGCTGTGCGATGCCGAAGACAACGTGGTGCTGACCAACCGGAAATTCCGCGACTTCTTCCCCGAGATCGCCCATCTGGTCGTCCCCGGCAAACCCTTTCACGACGTCATTGAAGCGGCTGCGCAACGTGGGTTGGCCTGCGACGTCAATGACTCGCCCGAAACCTGGATCGCGCAGCGCGAATTACTGCGTGCCAACCAGATCCCCCATGTGCAGCATCTCAGTTCGGGCCGCTGGCTGCTGGTCAACGAGCGCCGCACCAATAGCGGCCAATTGGTAGACATCTACACGGACATCACCGACCTGAAGGTGGTCGAGGAAGAACTGCGCTCGGCCAAGGCCCAGGCCGAAAGCGCCGCCCAGGCAAAGGCCGATTTCCTTGCCGCCATGAGCCACGAACTGCGTACACCATTGAACGCGGTCATCGGGTTCTCCGACACCATGCTGTCGGGCGTGTTCGGCGAATTGGGCAACGAACGTTATCGCGGCTATGTGGAGGACATCCACAATTCGGGCATGCACCTGCTGGCGCTGATCAACGACATCTTGGACATATCCAAGATCGAGGCCGGCGCCATGTCGGTGGATTGCCAGCCCGTCGCCCTGAACAAGGTGGTGCAACGGGCATTGTCCATGACGCACGATTCCGCCACCGCCAACGGGCTGCAGTTGGACACCACCCTGCCCGACGATCTGCCTTTAGTGGCCGGCGACGACCGCCGTCTGTTGCAGATCATTCTGAACCTGCTGTCCAACGCGGTGAAATTCACCCCCGAGGGCGGGCGCATCGCCATTCATGCGCAGGCCGACGGCAACGAGGTGGTGCTGCAAGTGACCGATAGCGGCATCGGCATCAAGCCCGAGGACATCCCTCGGGCGCTTCAGGCCTTCGGCCAGATCGACAGCACCCGCTCACGCCGCTTCCCCGGCACCGGATTGGGCCTGCCCTTGTCGCGCCGGCTGGTGGAATTACATGGCGGTTCCCTGTCCATCACCAGCGCCCCCGGCATGGGCACCACGGTGACCGTCCGTCTGCGCGCCGCCGAAATCAAGAACAGCGCCTGATTGCGCACATCAAGCCATTCACCCACTGCATCCGTACATCCCGATTTCACCACCATCAGGTCCTTTCCTTCGCCATCCAGACCAGATATGGTTCAGAGACTATGGAATCGGGCAGACTTGCTATCCTCACGGTATGGCCACCAAGGATTGCGGTGTAATCTTTGATTGCCAGGGATGGATGCATATTGGTGCATGTTTAAAATATGAGTGACGATTTCGAACTTTTTAGCGACACCCCTGCCCCCGCGCCTGCGTCGGCGGCGTCAGGCGGTGACGACTTGTTCTTCGATGACGACGATTCCACCGGTGCCGGCACCCCTGCCGCCAGCCAAGGCCTCTCCATGAAGGACCGGGTGGTCCAGTATCAGGACCTGTTCGCCCTGGATTCCGCCACCCAAGCCCTGCTGCGCGACAATTCCGCCCGCGTGGTGGATGCCACCGAGACTCTGGTGAACGAGGCCTCGGCCTGGGTCATGCGCTTCCCGCCCTTCGGCGAAAAACTGGCGGGCGACGCCGGATCGACCCTGCAAGGCGTGTTGACAGAGCACTGGCGCCACCTGTACCGCTGCGAATTCACCGCCGATTACATCGCCACCGCCCAGCAATTGGGCTTCATGCTGGCTTATCTGGATTTGGGCGCGTCGTGGTATCAGGCCATGGCGTCTGCCGGCTCCACCCGCGCGCTGGAGATGCTCAAGGGCAACAAGCGCTTCGAGGTCCTGGCGCAGGCGCTGGGCAAAGCGGCGCAGATGGACGTGACCCTGGTCACCCACGATTATTTCGAGGCGGCCAAGCAGGCCCGCGCCAAGACCGTGACCGATCTGGCCTCGGGCTTCGAACGCTCCATCAAGGGCGTGGTGGACGAGGTCGGCGCCATGGCGGCGACGCTGAAATCCCATTCGGACGAAATGCTGTCGCGCCTGTCGCACATGGATTACGAGACGGTCAACATGGCCGCCGCCGCCGAAGAGGCGTCGTACAGCGTCGACAACATCGCCCAGAACACCACCGATCTGGCCGCATCCATCGAACATATCCGCGGCAATGTGGTGCGCACCGCCGACGCCGCCGCCCAGGCCGCTGAAGCCGCCGAAGCCACCGACGCAGCCATGCGCGGCCTGCTGGACGTGGCCTCGCGCATCGGCAAGATCGGCCTGACCATCGAAGCCATCGCGCGCCAGACCCGCATGTTGGCCCTGAACGCCACCATCGAAGCGGCGCGTGCAGGAGCGGCGGGCCGGGGCTTCGCCGTGGTGGCGGAAGAAATCAAGAAATTGTCCGAACAAACCAGCCGGGCCACCCACGACATCGCCGCCTCGGTGCAGGAAGCGGTCTCGGCCACCAACAGCGCGGTGGACACCATCCACCACACGGTGTCGGCAGTGGCGGGCATCAATCAGGTTGCCACCGAAGTGCGCGTGGCGGTCGAGGCCCAAACCTCGTCCACCAGCACCATCGCAGCCCATGTGGGCGAAGCCGCCTCGGGCGCCAAGGCGGTGACCAGCTCGGTCAACAGCGCCATCGAAGCCCTGAGCGTATCGTCCTCGGCCGCCGGAGAACTCAACCGCTCCGCCGACGCCCTGGCCGCCAAGGCCACCCACATGCGCAACGAGGTGGACAACTACCTCGCCCGCCTGCGCGACATGGGGTGATAGCCGCAACCACAGCCTGTGGATCGGTGAAGGCTCCGCCGAAGAGAAATCGGCTCAGCCGTCTGAGGCCGAGATTTAACGAACGGCGTTCCCACGGGATTGATACTAGTGGATCGAATCTAACGTTTGGTGCCCACGTTTGACGGCGGCGATGATCCGCTCGGGGTCTGCGGTCCAGGTGAAGGGCCTGGGGTTGTCGTAGGTGTCCGCCAGGAAGCGGTTGATGGCGGCCTGAAGGTCGACGATGGAGCAGAACACCCCGCGCTTGAGGCGGCGGTTGGTCAGCTTGGCGAAGAAGCCCTCGACGGCATTGAGCCAGGACGCCGAGGTCGGGGTGAAGTGGAAGACGAAGCGGGGGTGCCGCGTCAGCCATTCCCGAACCTTCGGCGCCTTGTGGGTGGCGTAGTTGTCGAGGATGACGTGGATCACCTTGCCCGCTGGAATGGCCGCCTCGATGGTGTTGAGGAAGCGGATGAACTCCTGATGCCGGTGCCGTTGCATACATTTACCGATGACCTTGCCCGCCAGCACGTCGAGGGCGGCGAACAGGGTGGTGGTGCCGTGGCGCTTGTAGTCGTGGGTCATCGTGCCGCACCGGCCCGGCTTCAGCGGCAGTCCCGGCTGGGTGCGGTCGAGCGCCTGAATCTGGCTCTTTTCATCCACCGAAAGCACGATGGCGTGGGCCGGGGGATTGACGTAGAGGCCAACGATGTCGCGGACCTTGGCTGCGAAGTTGGGGTCGTTGGACAGCTTGAACTGACGCCAGCGGTGCGGCTGGAGGCCGTGGGCGCGCCAGATGCGCTGGACCGAACTGACGCTGATGCCAACCAACTCGGCCATGGCCACCGCCGTCCAGTGCGTGACAACGAGTGTTGGCGGATTATACGAGCTGAGCTTAAAGTGACCCATGAGAGACGCTGACGACTAACGGGCACTTGCAGGAGTTCCAATGGAATTACCGCCGAACGAAGCCGAACGCCTTGCGGCCCTTATCAATTACGGCATCTTAGATACTGAATTCGATGAGAGCTTCGACCGCATCACTCGGATCGCCGCCACGATTTTCGGGGTTCCCATCGCCCTGATCTCCCTTCTCGACGGACAGCGGCAATGGTTCAAGTCGGCTTTTGGTCTTGAGGTCCGGGAAACGCCGAGAAACATCTCGTTTTGTACGCACGCCATCCTGGGAACGGATGTTTTGGTGGTGCCGGACGCAACGGCAGATCGTCGCTTTTCCGCCAATCCGCTGGTCATGTGTGCCCCGAACATTCGGTTTTATGCGGGTGCGCCGTTGATGACCCCGGACGGCTATGCGCTGGGAACCATGTGCATCATTGACCGTCGCAGCCGTGAGGCGCTCGATGAGCATGAGACGCAGACCCTCAAAGACTTGTCGGGAATGGTCATTGATATGATGGAATTCAGAAAGGCTAAGCGTCAGCGGGCGCGGGAGACGAAGCCGCGTCCATAACGGCGGCACAGGCCACCCGATTGCGGCCTGCTCGCTTGGCTTCGTACAGCGCCCTGTCGGCGACGGCGATCAGGGTCATGGAACCGTCGCGGCAGGTATGCACGGTGGGGCACGGCCCAGTCCAGCCCGGATGGTCGGTGCCGAATGTCACGCAATCCAGCATCAGGCTGGCAACCCCAATGCTGATTGTGACCTCAGTCGAGACGTCCGAGGCGACGTGGGGAATATGAAGGTCGGCCACGCCCGCCCGGAGTTTTTCCGCGAATTTCATGGCGGTCGCCCGGTCACAAGCCGGGAGGATCACCGCAAACTCCTCACCGCCATAGCGGGCGACAACCTCTCCGGGACGTTGGGAAATATCAGCCAGGGTCGATGCAATGGCACGAAGGCATTCGTCACCCGCTTGATGGCCGTAATGGTCGTTGAACCGTTTGAAATAATCCACATCGATCATCAGCAACGACACGGGCGATTTCGACCGGCAGGCGCGCCGCCATTCGTGGTCCAAAGAAGTATCGAACGTGCGACGATTGGCGATGCCGGTAAGGCCATCCACCGACGCCAAGCGAAGAAGTTCATCGGTGCGCTGCTTTAGCGCCAAATGAGTCTTGACCCGCGCCTTGACGATGGCCGGGCTGAGCGGCTTGGTAATGAAGTCCACCGCCCCCAATTCCAAAGCCGTCGTTTCAATCTCCACATCCGTATGCGCCGTGACGAAAAGGATCGGCAGATCAGCGAAGTTGGGATCGCTTTTGATCGCAGCGCAGACGGCAAAGCCATCCATGCCCGGCATTTCGGCATCAAGCAAGATCAGGTCTGGACGCTGATCCCGGACCATGGTGATGGCATCCGTGCCGCTGGCGGCGAAGAACACCTCGCCCACATCCTTGAGGATGGAAGACAATAGGCGAATGGTGCCGATGTCATCATCGACCACCAAAAGGCGTGGAGGCGCGGCAATACTGCTCATGTCCTCATCCGCCCTTTCCAGCCGCACAGCATTGGCGATTTTGGCGATATTTTCCCTGCTGGGCAATGCTGATCACACCGCATGGGTTTCGTCCAGGAGCGCATTCAGCCGTTGAGCCGCAGTGTCGAACCTTAATTCCTCAACGGCGCGGGCAATTTCGAGAACGGATTCCTGGCCGAAGGATCGGGTCAGGCCGACACGAAGACAATCGAATGCGGCGACGGCGTTCATGCTGCGTGCTGTCAAGGCGGCCACCAGCGCCATGGCTTCGTCCCGGTTCAGCGGCGCGGTGGCATCAGCCTCGTTTGCCTCGACAGGAAGGGAGACGGAGATGCCGCTTTGCCGAATGGCTTCAACCAGGGCACCGAGGGCGACATGCAACCGCTCCAACAACGCCTCGATCTCATCAAATCGGCCATCACGGATGGCTGCTTCGCCATCGGACGCCAGCGCAGCCACTTCAACAGCGGCGACATTGCCTGCCGCTCCGCGCAGGGTGTGAAGACGGCGGGCGGCATCATCGGCCTTTCCCGCCGCAAGTTCGGCGCGAGCAAGCGGAACAGTGTCGCCAAACTGCTGTTCCAATCGCGTCAACAGGGATGCAAAAAGAGTGGTGTCGTCGCCCAGGCGCAAGGAGGCCTGACGCATGTCGATACCAAAGATGTCGGGTGTCAGCAGGGTCTTGGGCATAAGGAGGGCACCAGATGCCTTTGCCACAGCAGGCTTCAGTAGGGCGACGTGACGTCTGATGGATTGTACCATCTGGTCCACATCGAACGGCTTGGCGATAAAATCATCCATCCCCGCCTGCTGCGCCCGGTTTCGTTCAGAGGTGAGTGCGCCCGCGGTCAAAGCGAGGATCGGCAGAGCGGTCAGACCTAATTCGCGGCGGATGTGCATGGTCGCCGCATAACCATCCATCACAGGCATCTGCACATCCATCAGCACTGCGTCAAAGGCAGTGGGATCGGCGGCCAGCCTGTCCACCGCCTGTTGACCGTCGGCGGCAATGGTCACCGTCGCGCCCTCCAATTCCAGCACACGTTTGGCAACGTCCTGGTTGATGCTGTTGTCCTCGACGACCAGCAGACGCACATGCTCCAGCCTGGGGCCATCGGCAGCGGGATGGTGTACTGGGATCAGGGCATCGGTGTCGCCGGAACGGCGGGCGCGAGCCTCCATCACCGCATTAAACAGCGAGGACCCGGTGACAGGCTTGACCAGCACAGCATCAATGCCCTCTGCCCCAGGTGCGTGCAACAGGTCTTCGCGGTTATGGGCGGTGACCATGATGACGATAGGCGAGGCCTTAATACCGGAAATACTTCGCACGGCGCGGCTGACCGCCAAGCCGTCCATTTCCGGCATCTTCCAGTCCAAGATCACGACATCGAAGGGTGACGCGCTACGCAGACGCTCTTGTGCGCGCTCCAACGCCTCGCGGCCCGAACCCACCACTTCCGGGGTCCACCCCAACGACGCCGCCGTAATGGCGATCACCTCGCGGGCAATATCGTGGTCGTCAGCGATCAAGACATCCAGGTGAGCCACCCCGTCCCGTTCCACCTGCGACCGAGCGGAAGCGGAAGCGGAAGCGGAAATGGCAAGGGGCACGGTAAACCAGAACGTGCTGCCGTGACCGGGTTGGCTTTCGACGCCGATCTTGCCGCCCATCAATTCGACCAACCGCTTGCTGATGGCAAGCCCCAGCCCCGAACCACCGAAGCGTCGGGTGGTGGAGGAATCGGCCTGGGTGAAGGCGTCGAACAAGCTGGGGAGGACATGGGAATGGATGCCGATGCCGCTGTCCTGAACCGAAAACCGCAGCACAGCCTTATCGTCTTGCAAGCCAATCTGCTCGACCCGCAGCGCCACTTCGCCCTCTTTAGTGAACTTGATCGCATTGCTGGTCAGGTTGATCAACACCTGCTGCAATCTCAGCGCATCCCCGACCAGATTTATGGGCGTGCCGGGGGCGGCACCAATGACCAATTCCAAATCCTTGGTACTGGCATTGACCGATATGATGGTGGAAATTGCGTCCAGCAGATCGGGCAGGAGGAATTCGGCGTTTTCCAATTCCAACCGTCCCGCCTCGACGCGCGAGAAATCCAGGATGTCGTTGATGATGGACAGCAGACCACGCCCGGCAACCTTGATCTTGGCGGCATAATCCCGCTGCTCGGCGCTCAAGGGGGTCCGTTCCAACAAATGTGACAGCCCAAGGATGGCGTTCATGGGGGTGCGGATTTCGTGGCTCATATTGGCCAGGAACTCGCTCTTGGCGCGGTTGGCCTTTTCCGCCACGTCCTGTGCCGCCGCCAGCGCCACTTCATTCTCGCGGATGGCGGTGATGTCCCAATTGACACCGATCATGCGCACGGGCTTGCCATCATCGTTACGTTCGACGGCAGCAGCGGCCTTGATGTGGCGGACATCGCCGGCAGGGGTGAGGATGCGGAATTCTGTATCGAGATCCATTTCGCCATTGGTCGCCGCCGCCACCTCCGCTTCGGCGCGGGCACGGTCGCTAGGATGGCAGGCCGCCTGCCACATCTCATAAACGTGTTCGGTGGAGTTCCGGGCAATGCCATAAAGCTGGAACATGCGGTCGTCCCAGGTCAGACGTTGGCTGTCCAGGTCGTAATCCCACACGCCGATGCCCCCCGCCTTGGCTGCCAGGGCAAGGCGTTCCGACGTTTCCCGAAGCTGATTTTCCGTCCGCTTCAGCGGAGTGATATCGCTGACCAGAACGAAGAACCCAAGCACCGTGCCATCCACATCCATATTGGGGATGTAATGCGCCCAGGTATAGCCGATCTCGCCGTTGGCCTTGGTCAGGGTTCGTTCAAAATCCTGTTTTTCACCCTTCAATGCCGCCCGGATATGGGGTTCGTTCATGGCGAACAGATTCTCGCCCATCAGGTCCAGCATGGTCTTGCCGATGATCTGCTCCGGCGGCTTGCCGAACCAGTCCAGATAGGGCTTGTTGGCGAAGCGGCAGCGCATGTCCGCGTCCCAATAGGCGACCATGCCCGGCATGTTCTCTGCGATGGCTTGGATGAACCGTTGGCTTTCGATCAACTCGCGTTCTGCCTGCAAGCGGTCGGTCATATCAATGCCAAACGACATGGATACGATGTCTTGTCCCGACACGACGCTGTTCTGCCACGAGATAACGCGCTCGCGCCCATCCCTGGTGCGGATCGCGCCATCGAATTGGCGGGGCAGCGGCTCGCCCGCCCGGAAGCATTCGGCCATATCAGTCATGCCGCTACCGCTCGCCGCTGTATCGAACCAGGACCTACCGCGAATTTCGGCCTTGGCGAAACCCGTGACATGCTCCGCCGCCGCGTTGAACACCTGCACAACGCCGTTACGGTCCAACCCGACCACCATGACATTGGCGGTTTCCACCAATTGGCGGGCGAAATTGCGCTGTGACAGCAACTCATCCTCATGCTGGGCGAACCGCCGCAAAACCAAAATGGCGATCAGTGTCAGCAGACACAGCACGCCCCCCTTGATCAACGACTTGTCACGCCATTCGGTCAGGACCACTTCCTCGGTCCAGCCGACGGCGACCACCAATTCCGAGATATTGGTGGTGCGCGACACCACCAGGTTCCGCCTGCCTTCCGTTGCCGTCGTCACCAGGGCGCGAGTCATCCTTTGACCCGCTGCCACATGGGCGGCATGGGCCGGGCCCTTGGCGATGTTCTTGCCGGTGAATTTTTCCTGATCGGGCGAACGGGCGATAATCGTTCCTTCGATCCCCAGCAAGGTGGCGAACCCGTCATCCTGTGGGCGCACTGAATCCATGACAGAGGCGAAATAGGCGGCAGGAAGGGTGGCGATGGCGACGCCGTCCCATTGGTCGTTTTTCAAAGTTTTGGAGCGGGAGGTGAAGACCACCACCTTGCCGGTTGAGGCTAGAATTGGCCCGTGTATGAACAGCTTTGGGTTGCTTTGGTCGGCAAAGGGGGCGGTGAAATAGGGGCGCTTGCTGCCATCGAAATTCTTCAATTCCGGCAGGGTGCTGTAGATGATCCGGCCATTTTGATCACTGACCGATATGCTTCGCACCTCCTCAAAGGATTTTGCGCGGGCTTTCATGTAGGACAGAAGAGCGTCTTCATCCCTTTGATTTTCAATGGCTTGAGATTCTCGCGCCACGTCCTGCAGCATTATATCAATGGCCCGCATCCGGCCTGAGACGCTTTCATCGGCAATGCGAGCCAAGTTCTCAAGCCGAACAAAAGCGGCTTCAATCGTCTTTTGGTAATCGAAATAAATATCGATGCCACCAAGAACGACGACCAACGCAATGATGAACGCCCCCGATGCGCCCAGGATGCGTCGTTGCTGAGTGGTGCTGGATTTGGACATGGGGGCCACCAGGCGGTTTCGAGAGGGGTGCGGAACTTTAGATCTCATATACCCAAGCGGCAATTGATGAACTGGTTTTTTCGCCAACGATCGTCAATCTCGCCCGCAAGGCATGTCCGCACGGTTTGGCGCAAGGCGCGCCACGATCGTTCACCCCGCCACAACGCGACTGTGCGGAAAGCGCACGGTGACGGTTGTGCCGATTCCGGGACAGCTGTCAATTGACAGGCTGCCGTCGTGCAATTCGATCAGGCTCTTGGTGAGGGGAAGCCCAAGCCCGGTGCCCTCGTATTTCCGTTGGAGTTGGCTATCAACCTGCCCAAAGGGCTGCATGGCCTTGGTAAGGCCGTCGGCATCGATGCCGATGCCGGTGTCGGCCACGGTAATCAGGATACCGTCCTGGCCGCAATGCTCCGCCGCCACCCTCACCGTGCCGCCCCGTGGCGTAAACTTCACGCTGTTCGACAGCAGATTAAGGATGATCTGCTTCAATCGGCGTTCGTCGCCGTAGAATTTCGGCAACGGCGACACGGCTTCGACCACCGTGAGTTCGCCCTTTTCGGCGACCGGCGCAATCAGGCGGATGCTGGCGGTCAGCACCTCGGCCAAATCAACCGCTTCCTCGTGCAGCGTCAGCTTGCCGGCCTCGATGGCAGAAACATCGAGAATGTCGTTGATCAGCCCAAGGAGATGCTGTCCGGAAACGAAAATATCGTTGGCATAATCGCGATATTTGGCATTGCCATGGGGACCGAACATTTCCTGCTTCATCATATCGGCAAAGCCGATGATGGCATTGAGCGGAGTGCGCAGTTCATGGCTCATATTCGCCAGCAGTTCCGATTTGGCCCGGTTGCCCGCCTCCGCCTGGTGGTGGGCCTCGGCCATGGCGATCTCGGTCTCTTTGCGCTCGGTAATGTCCTGCTGGATGGCGACGTAATGGGTGATGGTGCCATCATCGTCGAAGACCGGCGAGATCATTGAATAGACCCAAAACATGCTGCCATCCCGGCGCCTGTCTATTAATTCGCCGGACCATTCACCACCGGCCGTAATGGCCTTCCACAGCGCAGCATAGGTCTGAGGCGACGTCGTACCCGAGGCGAGAACGGCGGGTGTCCTTCCCAGCACGTCCGCGGACGCATAGCCGGAAAGAGCCGTGAAGGCCGCATTGACAAAGGCGATGCGCCCCTCGCCATCGGTGATGATCACCATGTTGGGGCTCTGCTCGAAGGCACGGTGCATCACGCGAAGATCGCGGGTGCGGCGCTCCACCGCGACCTCCAATTGGCCGTGGGACTGACGCAGCTTCCGGCGCATGGATTGCTGCGCAATCCACCCAGCCAAGACCAGGAGCACGACCATGCTTGTGCCCATGGCGGCAAAAAACAAATTCCGGCGCAGATCCGCACCTTGAGCCGCGATATCCTCAAGAGCCACGCCTGCCGCCACGACCAGGGGATAGTTTTCGAGGCGGTGGTAAGCGTAAACCCGGAAAACACCATCGACCAGGGCGCGTTGCCAATAAACCCCCTGTGGCGCCTGCTCCAAGGCCTTCCACAACGCCGAAGCGGCGATGTTCTGGCCAGCCGGCTGGGGGCCGGCGGGGCCGCGCGCCAAAATCATTTGATCGTTCGTTGCGACCAGGGTGAGGCTGCCATTCGGGCCAAGAGCCGAGCGGTCAAAAAAGCGGGAAAAGAGTTCCGGCTGGACGGCGGCTGAGATCGCTCCGCCGAAATGACCATCCCGATGATGGACGGCGCGGACGAAAGGGATGACCCAGCGGTCTCTCGTACGAGAGACCACCGGCCGGCCGATCACCAACCGTTCGTCCGGCTGATCCCGGGCCTCAACGAAATGTTGGCGATCACCGATGAATACGGGGACGATTCCGCCCTCGCCCACCGACTTGCCGTTGCCTTCCGAATCGACAACGGCAAGGGTTCCGAACAAGCCGACAAAGAGACGGCGTTCTTCGATCAGCGCGATGGCACGCGCGCCACCATTTTCCTGAGCATAGGTACTGACAAATCTGAGTTCGTTGTCAATCAGATTGAGATTGGCAACCACATAGTCTTCGAAAGAGCGAACGCTGTTCTCGGCCCGATGGACAGCCTCTTGCTGCGCAAGTTCGTTAATTTCCTTAGTCTGAAAGGCGTAGGCGGTCCATATGCCAGCCAAGAGCGTCGCCGTGCAGATCAGGGCTAACCATTGCTCATTTTTTGTCGGCAAATAAAACAGCGTGCGGAACCTGTGAAGCATCGACGAACATCATCCCTGACGGCGAATTGCCATTTCAGGCTAGCCAAATGGGAAAGGCAACGTAAATACGTTGGCTGAGCCCGGCCCTAAGTTCTCGACCCATCCAAAAGCCCTATTACCGCCCCCTACGACGCCCGCCGCTTCTGCCACGCCACCTGCTGGACGTTCGAGAACGTCACCTCGCCCAGGGCATAGGAACATTGCTCGCATTCGCCCGCATGGCGGCACAGGCGGATGGGAATGGAGCGGAACAGGAACCAGGCGGAGACCCCGTTGGCGTCGATTTCTTGTTTGGGTTCCTGGGCATAACCGCAATCGGAGACGACAATCTCGCTACGGTCCACCACGAGGCCGGACGAGTGGTGGAAGACGTAACAGACAAGCTCGGACTTTCCGTGTGTGTTGGACGTGGTCCACATGCTTCGCATCTCCTGTCAGGGTGGGATCAGGCGCCCACGGGAACCGCGCAAAGATTTGCCCACGGTTTGGTTGTCGTGCAGCGCTCCGCCGGGAAGGTCACGGTGACCCGCGTGCCGGCGCCCGGCGTGCTGTCCAGGGTCAAGGCGCCGCCGTGCAATTCCATCAGCTTCTTCGCCAAGGGCAGGCCCAAACCGGTGCCTTGATCGGACATCACATGGGTGTGGGCGGCCTGAAGGAACGGCGTCAGCACCCGAGGGATTTCGTGGGCGGGGATGCCCACGCCGGTATCGCTGACGGTGATGGCGACGGCCCCGTCCCGGCGATAGGCGTGGACCGAGACCTTGCCTCCCCGGGGGGTGAATTTAATGGCGTTGGTCATCAGGTTCAGCACGACCTGCTTGATCTTGGTGGCGTCGCACAGGATTTCCGGCAAATCCGGCCCGCTGTGGATGTCCACCGTCAGCCCCGCCCGCCGCGCTTGGTCTTGCAGCAGGCGGTGGCAGCTGACCAGAACGGGGGCCATCTCGATGGTCCGCTCGTTAAGCTCCAACCGGCCAGCCTCGATGCGCGACAGTTCCAGCACATCGTTGATGAGGTCCAGCAGATGGGTGCCCGAGGCATGGATATCGCCGGCGAACTCGGCGTATTTGGGATTGCCCAACGGCCCCATCATCTCGCCCTTGATCATCTCGGAATAGCCGATGATGGCGTTTAGGGGCGTGCGCAATTCATGGCTCATATTGGCGAGATAAGCGCTTTTCGCCACATGGGCGGCGTGTTCCTGGATCAGCTCGCGGCGCGAGACCACCAATTTCCAGACCAGGAACGCAATGATCACGGCGGCGACCGCGAACAGCGCGGATAGAAGCTGCATGTCACCCTCCACCAAAGTGTCTGGGAGGGGACCATAACCGCTTTGCGCTACAACTGAATGGAGGTGGCGTTAAACAAATATTAACATCCGCTTCCGCCGCAATCGTAATATATCGTTCATTTGACCCAGGTGGCGCGCTGGTGTTCCATTGTCACATTACACAGGCATTATACGCGGTGTCTCATGGCGATCAGGTTTGCGGACCATTCCATTTCGTGTGACCGGCCATGACGCACCAATTCAGCTCCATGGATTTGCCAGCCACCACCGAGGTGGAGGTCCGGCTGGCCCGCAATGGGGACGAAGTGGCCGCCGCGCAACGCCTGCGCTACCGCGTCTTCTTCGACGAAATGGGCGCCCATCCCAGCCCCGCTGCCCTGGCATCGGGCCGCGACGAGGACAAGTACGACGCGGTTTGCGACCATCTGCTGGCCTTCGCCAATGGCGAGGTGGTGGGCACCTATCGCCTGATCCGCCGCGCGGCCGCCGAGGCGGTGGGCGGGTTCTACACCACCGATGAATTCGACATCTCGTCCCTGCTGAGCTATCCCGGCAATGTGCTGGAGTTGGGCCGGTCCTGCGTGGACGCCAATTGGCGCAGCCGCGGCGCCGTGCAGCAGCTATGGCAGGGCTTGGCCGCCTATTTGGTCGAACATCGCATCGATCTGCTGTTCGGCTGCGCCAGCCTGCCGGGGACCGACCTCAGCCAGCACGGGCCGCAACTGGCCTATTTGCGCGACCACCACCGAGCCCCGGCGGAGCTGCACACGCGAGCGCTGTCGCCTTGGGCGGTGGATACCTCGGCCATGACGGCCCAAGACGGCGACCAACGCCGCATCTTCTGCGCCCTGCCGCCTTTGTTGAAGGGCTATCTGCGCGCCGGGGCGTGGGTGGGTGAAGGCGCGGTCATCGACCCGCATTTCAACACCACCGACGTGCTGGTGGTCATGGATACCGCCGCCATCAGCAGCCGCTACCAACGCCGCTTCGAAAGCGGGCGACGGGCAGCCTAACGGCGCAGCAGCGCCCGTTCCACCCGCAGGATGGTCCACGGAATGGCGGCTGCTTCACGCAGATGGGCCAGCCACCAGTCGCGACTGGGCTGCTCGGGCCGGGCTCCCGACATGTCCACCGCCAAGCCGAAGCGGCGGAAGATGTAGCGGGCGCGCGGCAGGTGGAAGGAATCCGTCACCACCACCAGCCGGCCCCAGCCCTGGGCCCGCACCAAAGGCGCCGAGAACAGAGCGTTCTCGATGGTGTTGAGCGCCCGGTCTTCCACATGCACAAGCTCAAACGGCACCCCCGCCTCCAGCGCCAATTGCCGCATGGTCCAAGCCTCGGGCGTGGCCGTGGTGGTGGCGCCGCCGGTCATCAGCAGGGCACGCACGCGACCGCTGTGCAACAGATCCACCCCGTGGGCGACACGGCGCGCCATGGCCGGCGACGGGGTGCCGTCGGCCTCGATCTTGGCGCCCAGGATGATGGCGGCGTCGTAACTCTCGACAGGGACCGTGCGCATGGATAAAGCAAACGCTGAATAATGTGGAGGGAAGCCCATGGACAGGCGGCGCAATACGGACGTGATCGTGGAGACCCTGGCCTTGGAAGGCAAGCGCGTCATCGATGTGGGCTGCGGCGACGGCTCGCTGGTGCGCCACATGGCGAAATTCGGCGCCCAGGTGCTGGGGGTGGAATGCAGCCCGCGCCAATTGGCCAAGGCCCGCGCCGCCGCCCCCGCCCCGCGCACGGAAATCGTCGAAGGCGTCGGCCAAGCCCTGCCCGCCCCCAGCAATGAGGCGGATGTGGTGGTGTTCTTCAATTCCCTGCACCACGTGCCGCCGGATCTCATGGGCAAGGCCCTGGATGAAGCCGCCCGCGTGCTGCGCCCCGGCGGTCAGGTCTATGTCTCTGAGCCCCTGGCCGAGGGCCTGTTCTTCCAGACCTGCCGCCCGGTGGACGACGAAACCCAAGTCCGCACCCTGGCCTATCAAGCGCTGAGGAATTGCCCTGCGCTGAAGCCGGTGCAGGAATTCCGCTATATCCACACCGTGACCATGAAGACTTTCGCCGCCTTCCGCGACCGCATCCTCTCGGCCAATAGCGAGCGCGAGGCCCGCTTCGATGCCATGACCGAGGAGTTGCACGCATTGTTCAACGCCAATGGCAGCCGCAGCGAAGACGGCTGGAGCTTCGAGCAGCCCATGCGGGTGAATGTGCTGGCGAAGGGTTAATACCGCCCCACCAATTCCTTGGCGGAATGGGCCGGGTCGGGTTCCGGGTGCCAGAAGTTCTTCAGATTGTAGCGCCAGATGGCCGCCGCCTCGCGCACATAGCCCCGCCCGCTGACCTGACCGGATGACAGCCGCCGGTTCAATTCCGCCGATTGCTTCAGCCACAGGCTGGCGGTTTCCACCACGCGCTGGGCGAGTTTGGCGATAATGTTCATGTCCGCCTCCCGAATATTTTCGGGCATTTGACCCTGTCGGCGGCATAGCCCGCAATTGGCCGTCGGGCTTAAACCGTCTGGCGTAGGCGGCATTCGGCTAGTATGCTCCGGCCCGAAAACAAGGACGGAAACATGGCCGACGCATTATCCGAGGTGCTGAACTGGGTGGCCCTGCACTGCCCGGCTTCCTTGCGCCCCGAGCTGTTGGCCGCCCTGTCCGCCACCCAGCAATCGGACGAAGGCGGCCCGGCGGAGCTGTGGCGTACCTTGGCGGAAAAGCTAGTCTCCGCCGGTCAGATCGAACTGGCGCGTGAAGCGCTGAAGCGCTGGCAGCTTCTGGCGCCGCCCGACCATCCGCTGCACGCCATCCTGGGCGGTGGCGCTGCCTCTGAAGCCGAAACGCCAGTAGAGAAGCCCGCCCCGCCGCCGCGCATGGCGAACCCCATTCCCAAGCGCGAGGAAGCCACCTCGCGCATCGTCCGCGTCATCGACACCACCTACACCTTCCACCGGGTCGAGGCGCAGATGGACAAGGTCCAGGGCCGCCAAGTGGTGTGCGGCTGGGAGACCTTCCTGGACGCCAGCGACAAATCCTCGCGCGCCGTGCTGAACCAGTTCGCCGATGGCGCCTATGCCCCATGGGCGGTGTCGGGCGTATTCTCGGACTTCGCCGGGGCGGCGGCGGTGGAAGTGGTGGTGCGCACCATGCAGCGCCATTTCGTGTTTACCGCCAAATCCTCGGACAAGACGCGCCACACCCTGACCAACTTCGTCCTGCCCGCCACCGCCGTGATTAGCGTGCTGGCCGGCTACCTCATGGGCGTTCTGCATTAATCGATAGGACCATGACCGAAACTTCTTCCTCTAACGGGCCGGCGATCATCCTGGTCCGTCCGCAATTGTCGGAAAACATCGGCACCGCCGCGCGGGCCATGCTCAACAACGCCCTGACCGATTTGCGGCTGGTGGCGCCCAAACCCGACTGGCTGTCCGACCGCGCCATCGCCGCATCCTCGGGCGCCGACCGCGTGCTGTTGGGCGCCAAGGTGTTCGAGACCACCGGAGAAGCCGTCGCCGATCTGCACCGGGTGTGGGCGACCACGGCACGCAACCGCTTCATGGTCAAGCCGGTGGACACGCCGCGCAGCGCCGCCACCGCCATGCGCGCCATCGCCGCCGAAGGCCAGAAATTCGGCGTCATGTTCGGGCCCGAGCGCTCCGGCCTGGAAAACGACGATGTGGCCATTGCCGATACCGTGGTGACCGTGCCGCTGAACCCGGAATACACCTCGCTCAATCTGGCGCAATGCGTGCTGTTGATCGGCTATGAATGGTTCCAGACCAGCGACCCGGTGCTGCCCAACGAGCACATGACCAAGGGGGCGGCGGAGCTGACCACCAAGGACAAGCTGCTGGGCTTCTTCGACCATCTGGAACGCGAATTGGACGAGTGCGGCTTCCTGCGCCACCCGGAAAAGCGCCCGGTGATGGTGCGCAACATCCGCAATCTGTTCCAGCGCGCCAATCTGACCAATCAGGAAGTTCAGACCCTGCACGGCATCGTGCACGAACTGGTGACCTACCGTCACCGCAAGGGGGCGGATTTCAAGCCGTAGGGACGACCCATAGGATGGCGCTATAGGCGGTCCACGCCACCAGGAACCGGCCCAAATCGGTGGTGGAGGTCTTGACGATTTCGTAGCGGTTGCCCCGACCAATGCCGGCCCATGGCCTTAAGCTTAACTCAACCGTCATGTCCTATTCTGACCGCCACGGACTCTGGGGGAATGCGGTCATGGATGTGCTGAAGGCCTATTGGACGGCCCCGGAACTGGTCACCAACGGCATCATCTTGCTGCATCTGCTGGGCGCACTGGCAGTGGGCGTATTGATTGGCTATGAGCGGTCCTATCATGGCCGCGCCGCCGGCATCCGCACCTATGCCCTGGTCTGCGTGGCCTCGTGCCTGCTGACCGTCATCAACGCCTATCCCGCCCATTGGTTCGGCGGCATGTCCGCCGTGCCCGGAACCGCCGATCCCACCCGCGTCATACAGGGCATCATGACCGGCATCGGCTTTCTGGGCGCCGGCGTCATCATGAAAGAAGGCCTGTCCATCCGCGGCCTGTCCACGGCGGCCTCCATCTGGATGACGGCGGCCATCGGCGTGGTCATCGGCGTGGGCTTCTACGGCGCCGCCATCTGCGCCGCCCTGATCACGGTGGCGTTGATGAGCGGCGTGCGCAGCATCGAAACCGCCCTGCCCCACCAGACCATGATGCATCTGTCCCTAAAATTCCCCCACGACCGAACCCCCAACGCCGCCGACATCCGCGCGCTGATGGAGCAGTTCGGCTGGGAGGTCTCGGACTGGACTTTCCAACTGGCCCAGGAAGGCACCCGGTTCGAATACGATCTGGTGCTGTACGCCAAGGCGCCGACCAAGCCCATCAAGCTGGTGGAAGCGTTGGGCCGCCTGGACGGCCTGCTGGAATTCCGCCTGTCGCCCACTAGAAGTTAGGCGCCCCTACCCCTTCGGGGAAAAGCCGTGTTAAATATGGGCTTGGGGATTAATATGCTGGGAGGGCTGGGGCCCGTGGCCGATACGACATCCAACGCGCCGCGATCGCAGGAAGAATGGGAACGCACAGCCCGTGCGTTGCTGGATGACGGCCAGAACTTCCTGGCCCATGACGTCTGTCGCGACGGCCTCAGGGTCCATCCCGACAGCGTCAAGCTGGCCATCTTCGGCGCCATCGCTTTGTCCCAGACCGGTGCGGTAGACGAAGCGCGGCGCCTGTTGGGGCCGCTGCTGGACGCCATCCTCATCGACGAGGGACCGTTCCGCCGCCTGCAAACCAGCCTGAAAAGCGCCATCGAGACCCTGGACAGCCGGGATACCGACCGCTCGCTGGCCGCCATGGCCGAACTGGCCGAATCCATCGATCTGGTGCGCGGCAAGCGCTTGGTCGCCACCGCCGACGCCGAGACCTACAACGCCCTGGCCCGCGTGTTCCGCGAAGCATGGCTGTCCTCGGGCCGGCGCCACGATCTGGCCCATTGCCGCGACCTGTTCCTGCGCGCCTTCCATTCCAGTTCCAATCCCCGCGACGGCATCGAAGCCGCCATCATGTCGCAGCTACTGGGCGACCGCGCCCAGGCACGGCAACTGGCCGCCCGCATCACGGAATTGATGAACGACGGCGAGACCGACCCTACGCTGTCGCCGGAAATCCGCTACCGCATCCTTTCCACCTTGGGTCTGGCCCAGTTGCTGGTGGGCGAAAGCGAAGCCGCCATCGGCACCTTCGAATGGGCGCGCACCATTGAAGGCGTGCATTACGGCCGCGTGGTTTCCGCCCTGAAGCAATTGGAGTTGGTGCGCCAGGGCGGCATCGACGTGCCGGCGGAACTGGACGACATCATCAAGCCGCCCACCGTGGTGGTGTTCACCGGCCACGCCCTGGACCATCCCGGCGAAGGCCCGCACTTCCCGCCCGCCTTGGAAGCCTCGGTCCGCGCCGAAATCGCCCAGCAATTGGAAGAGCTGGACGCCCAGATCGGCTATTCCATGGCCGCCTGCGGCTCGGATTTGCTGTTCATCGAAGCCATGCTGGAGCGCGGCGCCGAGGTCAACGTGGTGATGCCCTTCGCCATGGACGATTTCATCGCCAATCAGGTGCGCTATGGCGGCCCGCGCTGGGAAATGCGCTTCCGCAACGCGCTGAAGCTGGCCGCCTCGGTGACCTATGCCACCGAGGAACGCTATCTCGGCCACGACATGCTGTACCGCTTCGCCAATCAGTGCCTGCACGGCTTGGCCACATTGCGGTCGACCTTCCTGCACACCGCGCCCTATCTGCTGGCGGTGTGGGACATGATGCCGGGCTCGTTGGTGGGCGGTGCCGGTGACTTCATCGACCAATGGGAAGACATCGCCAAGCTGCGCATCATCGATCTGGACGGCTTGCTGCAACAATTCCCCGAACTGATCGGCCCCGACGGCCCGGCCTTGCCCAATCTGGATTTCGGCGGCGACGAGGAAGAGGCCGAACAGGGCCGCGTCATCCGCTCCATGCTGTTCTGCGACATCGCCGG
Organism: Rhodospirillales bacterium; assembly: GCA_014380005.1. Taxonomy (GTDB): domain Bacteria; phylum Pseudomonadota; class Alphaproteobacteria; order Rhodospirillales; family Magnetospirillaceae; genus Magnetospirillum. Next base: position 52,323 of record JACMKT010000237.1, on the reverse strand, counting down.
CTATTCCAAGCTGAAGGAAGAAAACATCCCGGCCTTCCTGGACTTCCTGTCCCGGCTGAAGGACAGCATGGTGGCGGCGGGCATCGAGCCCACCAGCATCAACACCTGGGGCGACGCCATCTTCGCCGTCATGGACAAGGCCACCCCCATGGCCGAATACGCCCTGACCATGCAGGAAGCGGTGGCGCGCCTGGGCGAGGAAATGCTGGACCAATTGCCCAACCCGCTGAACCTGCGCATCTCGCTGCATGCCGGGCCGGTGTTCGAAGCCATCGACCCCATCTGCGGGCGCAAGAATTTCTACGGCAGCCACATCAACCGTGCCGCCCGGCTGGAGCCGGTCACCGTCATCGGCCACGTCTACGCCACCCAGCAATTCGTCGCCGTCATGACCGCCGAGCAATCGGCGCTACGCTCGGAAGCGGTCAATAACGGCGAGGAATTCGAAGAACACTTCGTCAGCGAATATGTGGGCGTGCTGTCCCTGGCCAAGGATTTCGGCAAACAAACCGTCTACCACTTACGCCGCCGCCCCGAAATCGAGGCCCACGACGTGGTGCCAGAAGCGGAAGCGGCGCCGGTGGGAATTGACGACAACATCACCGAACGCCAAGCCCCCAGCGTGGAAACCGTGCTGGCAACCGTCGCCAAAATGATGGAACGAGCCGATGCGGGCGACGATGGCGCCAAGAAGAAGCCGCGCAAGAAGAAGCCCAAGGACGAAGAGCGCGCCGAATTCATCATGGACGGCGAGAACCACTGGCCGGGGACTTAAATTTCCCCTCCCCCCTACGCCAAGAACCCCTTCAGCACCGCAATCTGATCCGACGTATTCAACGCCGGCGCATGGCCGCAGCCCGGCACCGTGACCAAGGCCGGGCTCGGGCCGCGTTGGGTCATTTTCAGCGCCACGTCGGCCAGCAACAGATCAGACTCCGCCCCCCGCACCAGCAGAGTCGGGCAGGTGATGGCATCGTAGATGTCCCACATGTCGAACTCATCAATGTGTTCGGCGAACACGGTCATCACCGCCGGATCGTAATGGGATGAATAGCTGCCGTTGTCGCGCCGCCGCAGCGAGGTTTCGGCCATGACCCGCCATTCCGCGTCGGTCAGCTTGCCGAACGGCGCATAGGCCAGCCGCAGGAAGCCCTCGAACTGGGCCATTGTGGCGAATTCCGGCACCATGGTGACATAGGCCTTGATGCGCTCCACCGCCGGCTTGTTCAGTTCCGGCCCCACATCGTTGATCACCAGCCGGTCAATGCGCCCGGCGGTTTCCTTGGTCCCGGCCAGGGCCATGCCGATGATGCCGCCCATGGAGGTGCCGACCCAGCGCACCTTATCCAGCCCCAATTGGTCCAGCAATTCCACCGCATGGCCGCAATAGGCCGGCACGGTGTAATCATCCTGCGGGTTCTTGGACCAGCTGGACAGGCCGCGCCCGATGGTATCGGGGCAGATGATGTGGAACATGGGGGCCAATTGGCGGGCGATGGTGTCGAAATCGCGCCCGACGCGGGCCAGCCCATGCCACATGACCAGGGCCGGGGCGTCGCGGTCGCCCCATTCGGTGACATGTACCTCGTGGCCGGCGATGGGCAGATAGAGCGAACGCGGGCCGAGGAGAGTGCTGGGCATGGCGGCGAAGGCCTTTCCGTTGGGGGTGGACCTGAGTATATCTGGATAAACGCCTTCGCCTAAGGAAACGACGCCATGCTAGACCTTCGTGATCCCACGCTGCTGCGCAGCCAGGCCTATGTGGACGGCAAGTGGATCCATGCGGATTCCGGTGCGTCTTTCGCGGTGTCCAATCCGGCGGATGGCTCCATCATTACCCAGGTGGCCTCGCTGGGTGCCACGGAAACCCGCCGCGCCATCGACGCCGCCAACCGCGCTTTGCCCGCATGGCGCGCCCGCACCGCCAAGGACCGCGCGAGCGTCCTGAAGAAGTGGTTCGAGCTGATCCTGGCCGCCGGCGACGATCTGGCAATCATCATGACGGCTGAACAAGGTAAACCGCTGGCCGAGTCCAAGGGTGAAGTGGTCTACGGCGCCGCCTTCATCGAGTGGTATGCCGAGGAAGCCAAGCGGGTGAACGGCGACATCATCCCCGAGAACGCTCCGGGCCGCCGCATTCTGGTGACCAAGGAACCGGTGGGCGTGGTCGCCGCCATCACCCCGTGGAACTTCCCCAATGCCATGATCACCCGCAAATGCGCCCCGGCCCTGGCGGCGGGCTGCACCGTGGTGGTCAAGCCGGGCGAGGACACGCCCCTATCCGCCCTGGCCCTGGCCGAACTGGCCGAGCGTGCCGGCATTCCGGCGGGCGTCTTCAACATCCTGCCCACCGCCGATTACGTGGCCGTGGGCGGTGAACTGACCGCCAACCCCATCGTCCGCAAGCTCAGCTTCACCGGCTCTACCGAGGTGGGCAAGCTGCTCATGAAGCAATGCGCCGGCACCATGAAGAAGGTCAGTTTCGAATTGGGCGGCAACGCCCCCTTCATCGTGTTCGACGATGCCGATGTGGATGCGGCGGTGACCGGCGCCCTGGCGTCCAAATTCCGCAACACCGGCCAGACCTGCGTCTGCGCCAACCGCATTCTGGTCCAGGCCGGCATCTACGACGCTTTCGCCGCCAAGCTGGCCGAAGCGGTGAAGAAGCTGGTGGTGGGACCGGGCCTCAAGGGCGAGACCCAGCAAGGCCCGCTGATCAACACCCAGGCGGTGGACAAGGTGGAACGCCACATCGCCGACGCCCTGAGCAAGGGCGCCAAGGTGATGCTGGGCGGCAAGCGCCACGCCCTGGGCGGCACCTTCTTTGAACCCACCATCCTGACCGGCGTCACCCCCGACATGCTGTGCGCCCGGGAAGAGACCTTCGGCCCGGTGGCGCCCCTGTTCAAATTCGAAACCGAGGCGGAAGCGGTAAGGCAGGCCAACGATACGGAATTCGGCCTAGCCGCTTATTTCTATACCCGCGACGTGGGCCGCTGCTGGCGGGTATCGTCGGCACTGGAATACGGCATCGTCGGCGTCAACGAAGGCATTATCTCCACGGAAGTGGCGCCGTTCGGCGGCATGAAGGAATCCGGCATCGGCCGCGAAGGCAGTTCCTACGGCATCGAGGAATTCCTGGAAGTCAAATATGTCTGCATGGGAGGTTTGGCATAGGGTGTTCACCCGACTAGGCGGACTCGCCAAACGCGCGTAAGCTTCCCCTAGCCATTTTATGATTTGGCGAAGTATGGGAGTCGCGCTGTTGGACGACTGGGTCGCCGGACTGACCTCTCAGCTGTTATGGGCCAAGGACATTCCTTCGGCCCAGACGGCACTGTCCCATTTCGCCGCCCAGGCCCATGTCAGCTATTACCTGTACGGCAATTCCCGGCCCGGCCTGGAGCAGCCCTATATCGACAGCTCGTACCCGGCGGAATGGACGGCCCATTATTTCGCCAACCGCTACCAGTTCATCGACCCGGTGGTGCTGGAGGCCCAGCGCAGCCACCTGCCTTTCTCGTGGCGCCACCTTGCCACCCGCCCGGGCGGGTTGTCCCCAGCCCAGCAAAAACTGTTCGCCGAGGCCGCCGATTTCGGCATCCGCGACGGCTTCACCATCCCGTTCCACACCGCCGAGGGCTGCATCGCCGTGCTGTCCTACGCCTTTTCCTCCGTCGCCGAATTGCAGGAGGTCATGGGCGCCCAGGCCAAGCTGAAGCTGTTGGCGGTCTATTACCACACGGCGGTGGAACGGCTGCTGGACGTGGAAACCCCGGAAGACGAATTGTCGGCCATCGAGCGCCAATGCCTGACCGGCATCGCCCACGGCCATTCCCTGTGGGAAATCTCGGGCCGCATCCACCGCCCCGAACCCGACGTGGCCGGCGCCCTGCGTTCCGCCCGCGAAAAGCTGGGCACGGCGACCACGGCCCAAGCCATTGCCAAGGCGATCACCCAGGGGCTGATCGCGCCTTAAAGCGCCCCCCATTGCCATACCCCGCCAATAAGAGGTAAATCCCCCATCCGCCATAAGAGCGGGGCAAAGGGGGAGAGCACGATGACGGCCAGTTTCATGTATGCGCCCGAGATCGAGCGCATGGACCGCGCGGCGCTGAAGCGCCTGCAATTGGAGCGGTTGAAGCAGACTCTGGCCCATGCCTATGCCAACGTGCCCCACACCCGCGCCGCGTTCGACGCCAAAGGTGTAACCCCCGACGATCTGGTCCATCTGGAGGATTTGGCGCGCTTTCCCTTCACGGTGAAGTCCGATCTGCGCGACAACTACCCCTTCGGCCTGTTCGCCGTCCCGCGTGAGGAATTGGTCCGCCTGCATGCCAGTTCCGGCACCACCGGCAAGCCCACATTGGTGGGCTATACCCAGGACGATATCGACCGCTGGGCCGATCTGATCGCCCGTTCCCTGGCCTGCGCCGGGGTGCGGCCCGGCGACATCATGCACAATGCCTTGGGCTACGGCCTGTTCACCGGCGGCTTGGGCTTCCATTACGGCGCCGAGCGGCTGGGCTGCACGGTGGTCCCCGTCTCAGGCGGCCAGACCGAGCGCCAGATCGCCCTGATCCAGGATTTCGGCGCCACCGTGCTGAACGCCACCCCGTCCTATGCGCTGAATTTGGCGGAAATGGCCGAGCGCATGGGCGTGGACCTTGCCACCGGCACATTGCGCGTGGGCATTTTCGGCGCCGAGCCGTGGTCCGAGACCATGCGCGCCGAACTGGACCGCCGCCTGGGCGTCAAATCCATGGATTCCTACGGCCTGTCCGAGATCATGGGGCCGGGCGTCGCCATGGAATGCCCCGACCGCCTGGGCCTGCACGGCTGGGAAGATCATTTCCTGTTCGAGATCATCGATCCCGAAACCCAGGAGCCCCTGCCCATGGGCGAAGCCGGCGAATTGGTCATCACCACCCTGACCAAGCGCGGCCTGCCCATGATCCGCTACCGCACCCGCGACATCACCCGGCTGACCACCGAGCCCTGCCGTTGCGGCCGCACCCATGTGCGCATCCTGCGGGTGACCGGGCGCAACGACGACATGCTGATCATCCGCGGCGTGAACCTGTACCCCAGCCAAATCGAAGCAGTGCTGGTGGGCTTCCCCGGCCTGTCACCCCATTACCAACTGGTGGTCTCGCGCCAAGGCAGCATGGACCATCTGACCGTGGAAGCCGAAGCCGCCGAAACGGGCGACGAGGCCTCACGCAAAGTGCTGGCCCACCACGTCCGCCACCACATCAAAAGCATGTGCGGCGTGTCATGCGAAGTGGTGATCCGACTGCCGGACGAGGTGCCGCGCAGCCAGGGCAAGGCGGTGCGGGTGCGGGATTTGCGGAAGGAATAAAACGCATGCGAAATCCTCACGAAGCAACTGCTGCGCTTGAAATCGCGTCCCGCACCCCCCTGGAGAACTTGCTGCCCACCTTCGCCAAATGGAGCGCCTGGGTCGCGCCCGATGGCGATCTGGAGGACGCCATCGATGCCATGGGCGAGCATTTGGGGGAAACGGAGGGGGGCTATAGATTCTTTCAAACCCTTGCCATCCTTTATTGGCGCTTGGGCGACCGCGAATTGTCCATAGAATACTTCCACCGCTGCCTTCGCCCAGCATCCGGGCTAAGTGCCGAAATCCAGCAGACCGAGGCGGAATACGCCACTTACGACTACGACCATATTTCCATTCATCGCGATACCGTGGCCGCGTTCATGGAATTCGCGCCCGAGTGGCTGGCCCAGTGCAGCGGCGGAACCCTGATCGACGCTGCGTGCGGTTCAGGATTGGCCGCTCCCGCCCTGAAGCCCTATGCCGGCACGCTGATCGGCATCGACATCTCGTCCACCATGGCCACCCGCGCCCAGGCTAGCGGTCTTTACGATCAGGTGATCGAAGCCGACATGGTTACGACGTTGACCGCCAAACCCGCCAGCGCCGATATCATCGTCTGCATGGGCGCAGCCTATTATCTGGCCGACCTCGCCCCATTCATGACCGCCTGCGCCACGGCGTTGCGACCCGGTGGCCTTCTGCTATTCAGCGACTATTCCGCCCCTGACCACATGGGCACCGGAATCACATTCGGCGGCACCCGCCGGTATTGCCGCAGCAAGGCGCATCTGCGTGCCCTCGCCGCCCATGCCGGTTTAAGTGAAGCAGGACTGGGCAGCGGAATAGCCTTCGCCAGTCCCAGTCTATACTGGGCGTTCCGCCGCACGGGCTGAGCCCACGGCACGCATCCCCCTTCCGAACCCTCCCCCAAAGATGTTACGTTCTAGCCCCTTCGCGGGGGCACACCCGCGCCAGGAAACTAAAGAATCGAAAAATCACGACGAGGTGAGGAATCCATGTCCGCTGCCGTTCAGGCTAAGGCCGCCAGCCGCCTGCTGCTTTCGGGCAACGAAGCCATCGCGCGGGGCGTGTGGGAGGCCGGGGTCAAGGTCGCCGCCGCCTATCCGGGCACGCCGTCCACCGAGATGCTGGAGCAGATCGCGCTTTATCCCGATCTGTATGCCGAGTGGTCTGTGAACGAGAAGGTCTCGTTGGAAGTGGCCATCGGTGCCTCCATGTCGGGCGCCCGCGCTTTCTGCGCCATGAAGCATGTGGGCATGAACGTGGCCTCGGACGCCTTCATGACCCAGACCCTGGCCGGCGTGGTCGGCGGTCTGGTCATCGCCATCGCCGATGACGTGGGTCTGTCGTCGTCGCAGAACGAGCAGGATTCGCGCTTCTGGGGCCGCTTCGCCCATGTCCCGGTGCTGGAGCCGGCGGACAGCCAGGAAGCCTTCGACATGGTCAAGGCCGCCTTCGATATCTCGGAGCAGTACAACACTCCGGTGCTGCTGCGCCTGACCACCCGAATCTGTCATGTGAAGGCGCTGGTCACCGTGGGCGAGCGCAACAACCGCGCCACCACCGGCTTCGACATCACCGCCAAGCGCTGGGTGATGACACCCAACAACGCCAAGGCCATGCTGCCCAAGCAGATCGCCCGCGAAGACGAGCTGCGCAAGGCCGCAGAAGCCTCGGTGCTGAACGTTATCGATGCGGGCACGGACAAGCGCGTGGGCTTCGTCACCTCGGGCCCGGCCTTCATGCATGTGCGTGAAAGCTTCCCCGACGCCCCGGTGTTCAAGATGGGCTTCACCTATCCGGTGCCGGTCCAGGCCATCAAGGCGTTCCGCGCCACCGTCGATCACCTGATCGTGGTGGAAGAGACCGAGCCGCTGGTGGAGAACGAGTTGAAGGCCGCCGGCCTGCAGGATATCCACGGCAAGGATCTGCTGCCCCGCCTGGGCGAGCTGACCCCCAACATTCTGATCCCGGCGGTGTTCAAGTTCCGTGGCGAAGAGCCGCCGGCCACCACCACCTATCCCAAATACGAGCCCTTCCCGCGCCCGCCGACCATGTGCCCGGCCTGCCCCCATATGGGCGTCTATTACACCCTGTCGCGCCTGCGCAAGCGGGTGCAGATTTCGGGCGATATCGGCTGCTACACCCTGGGCGCCGGCAGCCCGTGGAACGCTTTGGACACCACCATCTCCATGGGTGCGTCCATGGGCATCGCCCTGGGCATGGACAAGGCGCGTTCGGAAGAGACCAAGGACAAGGCCATCGTCTCGGTCATCGGCGATTCCACCTTCCTGCACATGGGCATGCAGGGCCTGCTGGACATCGTTTATAACCGGGGCAACGTCACCACCCTGCTGCTGGACAACCGCACCACCGGCATGACCGGCGGCCAGAACCATGCCGGCACCGGCAAGGGTCTGCACGGCGAGGACACCCCCCGGGTGGACTTCGCCCAACTGGTCGAGGCCCTGGGCGTCAAGGCCGAGCGCATCCACAAGGTCGATCCCTACAAGCTGCCGGTGCTGTTCAAGCTGATCCGCCAGGAAATCGACATTCACGAGCCCTCGGTGATCATCACCGACCGTCCTTGCGTGCTGTCGGAATTCTACGGCAAGCTGACCCCGTATCTGGTGGTGGACAACGACTGCACCGGCTGCGGCAATTGCATCAATGTGGGCTGCCCGGCCATTTCGGTGAAGAAGACCGAAGTGATCAAGCGCGACGCCGCCCCCGACATCGTCAAGAAATACACCACCATCGACACCGCCATGTGCACCGGTTGCCACATGTGCGTGGAATCGTGCGGGCCCAAGGCCATCGTGCCGGCCCAGCCGGTGGCCGTGGACTGAAGGAACAATCATGAGCGACAACCTCATCACCAACATCCTGGTCTGCGGCACCGGCGGCCAGGGCGTCATGACCGCCGCCGAAATCCTGGCCCAGGGCGCCATCGCCAAGGGCTATGACTGCAAGAAGTCGGAAGTGGCCGGCATGGCCCAGCGCGGCGGCGTGGTCACCAGCCATGTGCGCTTCGGCAAGAAGGTGTGGTCCCCGGTGATCACCCCGGGCACCGCCGACATCCTGGTCGCCTTCGAAGTGGCCGAGGGCGCCCGTTGGGCCGACATGCTGCGTCCCGGCGGCATCGCCATGGTCAACACCATCCGCTTGGTCCCGCCGGTGGTGTCGTCCGGCCTGTTCAAATACCCCGAGGACCCGGTCGCCACCATGCGCGCCGCCGGTGTCACCGTGTATGATTTCGACGCCGGCGCCATCGCCCGGTCCTTGGGCGATCTGCGCCTGATCAACACCATCATGCTGGGCGCCATCGCCGATTTCCTGCCCTTCCCGGCCTCGGATTTGGAAGAGCAGATCGTCGGACGCTTCCGCACCCGCAAGCCGGCCATGGTCGAGGTCAACCAAAAGGCGTTCGAACTGGGCCGTGAAGCCGCCCGCGCCCAAGCCGAGGGCAGCCGTAAATTGGCCGCGAACCAATAAGGCGGGCAGATTCTTGAAAATGAAAGGGGAGGCCGAACGCCTCCCCTTTTGCTTTTGTGACGACTTCTGGTAGCATCTGGTGGGAACGCACAAGAGGGGGGCTTCAACATGGCCGAGGGCGTGAATCTCGCGTCGCTCAAGGTCCTGGTCATCGATGACCAGGAATTTGTCCGTACTATCGTCAAAAAGATGCTGTCCAATCTGGGCATCGGCACCGTGCTGGAAGCCCATGACGGCAATTCCGGCGTGGAAGCGGTCACCCGCGAGGCCCCTGATCTGGTGATCTGCGACATTCAGATGCGCCCGGTGGACGGCTTTGGCTTCGTGCGGCAATTGCGCGCCATCCCGGCGGTCTCGCACACCCCGGTCATCATGCTGACCGCCCACACCGACGCCACCACGGTGGCCCGCGCCAAGGATCTGGACATCGGCGCCTTCCTGGCCAAACCGGTCCTGCCGCCCGCCCTGAAGGACAAGATCATCCGCGTGCTGGGTGACGCCAAGGCGAAGGTTTAACTGGCCCCATCCCCTCCGCCGTCATGCCCGGACTTGTTCCACGACTGTCCGGTTTAACAAATCCGGTTGTGAAGCACCTAAGTCAGACACACCCCAGATCGTCATGCGCGGGCTTGACACGCGTATCCACGTGGTTCCATCTGGCACAATTTTCGCCCCTACCGCGTGGATGCCCGTGTCAAGCACGGGCATGACGGCGGAGGGGATGGCACCTCAATGCCAGAAATCCACCATTTCCCGCTAAACCAGACAGCCGTGGATCAAGCCCGGCCATGACGGATAGGCGGCATATGGCGCGGACACGTCGGCCCCGTCACACCCGCTCGGACAGCCAGATGGCCAGCCGGCAGCCGGTTTTGATGGCGGCGGATAGCACGGGGTAGCCCGGCGCTTTCTCCGCCTCATGGGCAAGGCCGATGTCGCGGTGTTCCAGTTCCTCGGCCCGGAAGGTCTCGATGGTGGCCTTCAGTTCGGCCTCGTCCTCGCCCAGCATCCTGGCCTGATCGGCGTAATGCTCGTCGATGGCTTCTTCCACCGCCACGGTACAGGCCATGGCGACCCGTTCGCCCAGCAAGGCGGTGCCTGCACCCAGGGCGAAACCGGCCACGTGCCACAGGGGCGCCAGCGCGGTCGGGCGCACCCGGCGCTGCGAGATCAAACGGCTGAACGTGTCCAGATGATGCTGTTCCTGCTGGGCCATCTTCGCCAGCAGCGGGCCGTGGCGGCCCTTGCCCAGCACGGCGCGCTGGCCCTGATAGATGCGCACGGCCCCCAGTTCACCGGCTTGGTCCACGCGCAGAATGCGGGCGATCACGTCTTTGTCGGTCATCCACGCCCTCCCATGCGGCGCGACAGCACCAACACTATCAGCGCCAACCCGCCGGAAAAGGCGATGTTCATGGCCGCCATGGTGATGCCGTTCCACTGCCATGCGGGTTCGTCGCACCGGGCCTCCACCGGCTTGGCCATCAAGGCGGCCATATCGGTCACCGAGACCGGGCCGGATTCCGTGGGCACGCAGCTTGAGACCCACCATTTCTGCTCGACGCCCACGTGATAGACGGCGATGCCGGAATTGACCAGGAAGGCCAGTCCGGCCAGCACGATCAGGCCCCGCCGCACCCGCTCGCCCACCGGCCCCAGCAGGGCCAGGGCGGCCAGGATGCCGGCCAAGGCAAAGGGCACGCGCTGGGCCAGACACAGCACGCAAGGCCTCAGCCCGAAGCCGTATTGGGCGACGTAAGCGGTGGCCAAGGCGAGGACGCTGACGGCCAGGACGAACAGCGCCAAGGCGCGCGAGGGGATGGTTTTCATGGCCTGGGACGATATCATTGCCGGGACCGCTTGACCACCTTGCCCCAGCTAGGGATGATCGCAGCCCCAGCATGAGGCAGGCGCATGGATCTCGAGCAAATACGCAGCGGCGGCAAGGGTGCCCTCGCCAAGGCCCTGGCCCAGTTGGAGCGCTTCCCCGACGCTCCCGAAACCGTGGCCCTGCTGGGCGCCGCCTATGCCCAGCCGGTGGCCCAGGTGGTGGGCATGACCGGCCCGCCGGGCGTGGGCAAATCCACCCTGATGAACGCCTTGATCGCCGCATGGCGGGCCAGCGGGCGCACCGTGGGCTGCATCGCCGTGGACCCGTCGTCGCGCCGGTCCGGCGGGGCACTGCTGGGCGACCGCACCCGGCTGTCCACCGACCCCGAGGATCAGGGCGTCTTCGTGCGCTCCATGGCGGCGCGCGACCGCTTGGGCGGGCTGGCCGGGCTGACCGTCTCGGCCATGGTGCTCATGCGGGCGCTCTATGACGTGGTGCTGATCGAAACCGTGGGCGTGGGCCAAAGCGAGACCGACGTGGTGGGCGTGGCCGACACCGTGCTGTTCTGCGTGCAGCCGGGTTCAGGCGATTCCCTGCAATTCATGAAGGCGGGCATCGCCGAAATCCCCCATGTGGTGGTGGTCACCAAGGCCGATATGGACCGCGAGGCACTGCGCGCCCGCGCCGACGTCATGGGCGCCCTGTCCCTGGGCGGGGCCGAGGATGAAAGCCCGGGTTGGACCGTGCCGGTGCTGCTGGTCTCGTCGGTCCGGCGCGAAGGCGTGGACTCCCTGGTGGAGTCCATCGACCGTCACGCCGCCCATCTGAGCCAGGACGATCGTCTGGCCCGCGCCCGCCACGCCCAGGCGGAACAATGGCTGGAGGAAGCCGTACGCGAGCGTTGGGGCCGTGAAGGCGTGCGCCGCGCCGGAGATTTGACCTTGCAGCCGGGCCTTTCCCCGTTTGAACGCTTGGCCCAATTGCGCGAGAAGCTGGCGCCAGCTTGACTTTCCCCCGTATAGGCCCGACGATTATACGGAAGGATTATGGGAGTTCATTTAGGTGACGGCATCCGTGGCCGCGCGCACAGCTACAGTTGTTCTGGACCGCGAGCTTCTTGAGCTTGCGTCGTCCTTGGTGTGCCTGCTGCGCGGCAACCAGATCGTCTTCCTGAACAATGCCGGCGTGCGCATGCTGGGCCTGAGCAGCGCCGAAGATGCCCATGACCGGCCGTTCGAAAATTGGGTGGTCGAGGATTACCGCTTCCTCATGGAAAGCGGCTGGGATTTGCTGGCCGAAGAAGATTTCCTGCCGCTGAAGCTGCTGCGCGCCGACGGCACCTTGTTCGAGGCCGAATTGCGGGTGCGCCAGACCCCCGCCCCCGATGTCTATTACATCGAAGGCCGCGACATCTCGAAATTCGTGAAATCGGCGGAAGCCCTGCGCGAACGGGAAGAACGGCTGCAGGGCATCCTGGCCTCGGTGGCGGAAGGCATCGTCACCATCAACGATTCCGGCCGCATCGAATCCGCCAACCCGGCGGCGGAACGCATGTTCGGCTTTGCCCGCGGCAAGATGGCCGGCGTGGATTTGGGCGAGCTGATGCCCATTGATCTGCGCGAACGCCACCAGCATCTGTTCGACGCCTATATGGCCGGGCTGTTCCCCAACCTCATGGGCCGAGTGGTGGAAGGCGTCGGCATCCGCCGCGACGACAGCACCTTCCCCATGGAAATCTCGATTTCCGAGCTGCGCCACGGACGCCACCGCCTGTTCACCGCCATCCTGCGCGACATCTCGGAGCGCAAGGAGAGCGAGGACCGCATCCGCCGTCTGGCCCATCACGACAATTTAACCGGCCTGCCCAACCGCAACCTGCTGAACGACCGCATGAACCATGCCCTGGCCCGCGTAAAGCGCCATGGCGGGCGCATGGCGGTGCTGTATGTGGATTTGGACCGGTTCAAGCCGGTCAATGACAGTTATGGCCACGAAGCCGGCGACCACGTGCTGCGCGAAGTCTCGCGCCGGCTGGCCGCCTGCGTGCGCTCGTCCGACACCATCGCCCGCGTGGGCGGCGACGAATTCGTGGTGGTGGTGGAAGAAATCGCCCGCTCGGGCGAGGCCGCGCTGGTGGCCCGCAAAATCATCGAAATCCTGGCCCAGCCCATCGATTACGAAGGCAATGCCTGCCAGATCGGCGCCTCGATCGGCGTCGCCGTGTTCCCCGATGACGGCAATTCCATGGAAGAAGTCTGCAAGGCCGCCGACATCGCCATGTACCGGATCAAGCATTCCGGCCGCAACGGCTATTGCTTCTTCTCCTCTGCCGGGATGCCGGTGGAAGAAGACGGCTGAAGGCAAGTTTTTACACGAATGAACACAAATAAACACGAATGCATCAGCACAGGCCGACTTTGGCGGTGCACCTAAAATTCGCGTTTATTCGTGTAAAAAAACTTACAGCCCCCTTCTCCACTTCAGGCAACCGCATCCATTCCTGCACCGTCAGCTTGGCGACGCCTGCGCTCAACTAAGTTTCTACACGAATGAACACAAATAAACACGAATGTATCAGCACAGGCCGACTTAGGCAGTGCATCTAAATTCGCGTTCATTCGTGTTTATTCGTGTAAAAAACTTACAGCCCCTACTACTCCACTTCAGGCAACCGCATCCAGTCCGGCACCGCCACCGTCAGCGTCGCGCCCCCCGCACTCAGCGGCGATTTCAGGTGTTCCAGGCGCACCATGGCAAGACCCACCGGGCCGTTGCTGGAGCGCATTTCACCGGCCTCAAGCTCACCGGCCATGACCAGGGTGCCGGGCTCGGGGGTGTCGCCTTGGATGACCACCGGCAGCAGGCGCTTGCGCACCAAACCACGGTATTTGGTCCGGGCGGTCAGCTCCTGGCCCATGTAGCAGCCTTTGTTGAAATCCACGCCGCCCAGCTCGTCGAAGCCATTTTCCAGCAGCAGGGCCTTGTCCACCGGCAGGTCGCGGCTGCCATCGGGCACGCCCAGGGCCAAGCGCAGCACGTCCCAGGCGGCGAAGGGCGCCTCGGTCAGGCCGGCGGCTTGCAACGCGTCAGGGGATTTCAGCAGAACGCGGGCGCCCAGTTGAGGCAAGCGCGGGTCCACCATGGCGACACCATCGGCGAAGGGCCGCGCCACACCGGCTTCGCCCGGCAGGCCAACAGCCTGGGGATCGAGCACGGCATAGACCGCCATGTCGTCCACCACCGCGATGGTGACCTTGGCACGCAGCTTGTACAAAGACAGCTTCTTGCGGAAGTCGTCGATGCGGGCGGCTTCCACATCGATCAAAAAGGCATCGCCGGATTCGACGATGAACAGATCCCACAGGAACTTGCCTTGGGGGGTCAGAAACGCTGCGAAAATGGCGCGTTCCGGGCCGGCTTTGGCGATGTCGTTGGAGATCAGGCCTTGCAGGAAGGTACGCCGATCCTCGCCGGCGACCGACAAAACGGCGCGGTTAAGGCGGGTATAACTGGTATCGGCCATGCAATGGACTCCGATGGGCAGGCGGCGGACCCGCAAAAGGTGGGGCAAAGGCGACGGGTTGGCAACCCCTCCTGCCTTGGCAGGCCCGGCCCATCCCCGTATAAGATGTCACGATGCATATTACTCTTGTCGACGATTCCATCCCCTTCGACGGCTTCACCGCCTCGGCCCGTGCCATGGGCGGCGCCGAGAAGGCGTTCGCCGCCTTGCCCGGCGCGCTGGCGCGGCGCGGCCATTCGGTGGCCGTGTTCAACCGCTGCCGCTGGAGCATGTTCATCGAGGGCGCCCAATGGGAGACCTTCGACGGTCGTAAACCGCTGACCACCGACGTGCTGGTGGCCTTCCGCAAGCCGGCGCTGCTGGAATACGTCCGCCAGGCCAAGCGCCGCGTGCTGTGGACCACCCAGCCCGCCCGTGTGCTGGACCGCAAGGCCACCCGCATCATGCTGGACGACATGAAGCCGCTGGTGCTGCTGTGCTCGGCCGCGCAGACCGAGGGCTGGTCACCGGGCGGGCTGGCCGTGGGCGCGCTGCCGCCGGCGGTGAAGTCCGATTACCTGAACGACGCAGCCACCGCCCCGGCCATTCCGCCGCGCGCCATCGTCACCACCCATCCCGCCCACGGCCTGGACTGGCTGCTGGAGCTGTGGCTGAGCCGCATCCACCCGGCGGCGCCTGAGGCCGAATTGCACATCTACTCCATCGCCTTGTCCAAGGCTGCCGATGGCGGCGCCGTCGCCCCGGAATTGCAGATGCTGGCCGCCAAGGTCCTGGCCGCCCGCGACCACGGCATCGTGATACTGCGCCCGGGCTCGGACGGCGTCATGGCCCAGGCCTATCGCGAGGCGCGGGTGCACCTGTATCCCGGCCACGCCGACGACACCACCGCCTTCACCTTGATGGAAAGCCAGGCCACTGGGCTGCCCGCCGTGCTGCGTCCCCTGGGTGCGGCGCCCGAGCGGGTGGGCAACGGCCAATCCGCCTATGTGGTGCCCGATGACGAGGCCTTCGCCAATCTGGCCTCCACCCTGCTGACCAACGAAGCGGTGGCACAGTCCATGGGAAGCGAAGCCAAGGCGCTGTACACCGGCCGCTCGTGGGACGCGGCGGCGGAACGGTTCGAGGCGCTGCTGACATGATCCGATTGCTGCAAGCCATGGCGGGGGCCGATCGTGGCGGTGCCGAAGGGTTCTTCGAACGGCTGACCCTGGCCTTGGAGCGCGCCGGCATCCATCAGCACGTGCTGATCCGCCACAATCCGCGCCGGCACCATCTGCTGGCCCAAGGCGGCGTGGCGGTGACCGAGCTGCCCTTCGGCGGAATGCTGGATTTGAAGACCCGCCACGGGTTCTCCAAGGCGGTAGGCGAGTTCAAGCCGGCCATCGTGCTGACCTGGATGAACCGGGCCAGCCGCTTCTGCCCCAAAGGCAAGCACATCCGGGTGGGCCGGTTGGGCGGCTATTACGATCTGAAATATTATCAGGGCTTCGATCATCTGATCGGCAACACCCAGGACATCTGCGACTGGATCATCAGTCAGGGCTGGCGGCCCGAGCAGGTCCATTACGTGCCCAATTTCGTCAACGCCACCGTGGCCCCGCCGGTCAGCCGCGCCACCTTCTCCACACCCGAAGGGGTGCCGGTCATCCTGGCCTTGGGGCGGCTGCACGAGAACAAGGCCTTCGACATCCTGATCAAGGCGCTGCCCGCCATCCCCGAAGCCTATTTGTGGCTGGCCGGCGAAGGCCCGTTGCGGGCCGAACTGGAGCTGCTGGCGTCGCGCCTGGGCGTGATCTCGCGCGTGCGCTTCCTGGGCTGGCGCGACGACGTGGCCGGGCTGTTCGCCAGCGCCGATTTGTTCTGCTGCCCGTCCCGCCACGAGCCCCTGGGCAATGTGGTGATCGAGGCGTGGGCGCAGGGCATCCCGGTGGTCGCCACCGCCTCGGAAGGCCCCGGCGAGCTGATCGAAGATGATGTGGACGGCGTGCTGGTGCCGGTGGACGATCCCGCCGCCCTTGCCAAGGGCATCAACCGGGTGCTGAACGACCCAGGTCTTGCCGCCCATATCGGCGCCGCCGGCCGTCAGGTCTATCAGGAGCAATTCACCGAGGCGGTGGTGGTGGCGCGCTATCTGGAGTTCTTCAGGAAGGTCGCCGGCTGATGTGCGGTATCGCCGGCCTGATCGCCCCCAACGGCTGCCGCCCCGACACCTTGGTGCTGGACCGGCTGGCTGACGCCCTGGGCCATCGCGGCCCGGACGGGCGCGGGCGCTATGTGAAGGACAATGTGGGGCTGGTGCAGAACCGCCTTGCCATCATCGACCTTGAGGGCGGGCGCCAGCCCATTGTGGACGGCGACAACCGCGCCATCATCGCCAATGGCGAAATCTATAATTACATCGAGCTGAAAGCCGCCCTGCCCGAGGTGCGCTTCGCCACCGGGTCCGATTGCGAACCGCCGCTGCATCTGTATGCCCGCGAGGGATTGGGCTTCACCAAGCGCCTGCGCGGCATGTACGCCCTGGCCATCCACGACCCGGCCAAGGCCCACGTGGTGCTGGCCCGCGACCCCTTCGGCATCAAGCCGCTTTATGTGGCCCAGGGTCCGTGGGGTCTGGCTTTCGCCTCGGAAGCCCAGGCGCTGATCGCCACCGGGCTGGTGGCGCCGCGCGTGCGGGCTCAGGCGCTGCATGAATTGCTGCAACTGCAATTCACCTGCGGGACCGGGACCATCTTCGAGGGCATCCACCGCGTCGCCCCCGGCGAAACCCTGGTGGTCGCCGATGGCAAGATCGTGGAACGCCGCCAACGCCCGGCCTTGCCCGACGGCGCCGAGCATGGCGACAGCAATTATCTGCTGTCCCGCCTGGACCAAGTGCTGATGGATTGCGTGGACGTGCACCAGCGGGCCGACGTGCCCTATGGCATGTTCCTGTCGGGCGGTATCGACAGCTCGGCCCTGCTGGCCATGATGGCGCGGCTGAACCCCCGCCCGGTACTGGCCTATACCGCCGGCTTCCCCGGCACCGGTGTGCACGACGAACGCGACCACGCCCGCGCCTTGGCGAAAGAAGTGGGCGCCGAGCATGTGGAGGTGGAATTCACCGAGGCCGATTTCTGGCGCCTGCTGCCCAAGGTGGCAGCCGCCATGGACGACCCCGCCGCCGATTACGCCGCACTCCCCACCTTCAAACTGGCCGAGCGCGCCCGCCAGGACGTGAAAGTCATTCTGGCCGGTGAAGGCGGTGACGAGCTGTTCGGCGGCTATGGCCGGTATCGCGGCGCCATGCGTCCGTGGCCGCTGACCAAGGCCATGCGCCGCACCGGCACCTTTGACGGGCTGGACGTGCTGCGCGCCGCGCCCACCGGATGGCGCGACGGCATGGTGGTAGCGGAACGGGGCGCCCGCTTGGCTGGCCGTTCACGCCTGCAAACGGCTCAGGCGGTGGATTGCACCGATTGGCTGCCCAACGATCTGCTGATCAAGGCCGACCGCTGCCTGATGATGAACGGGATCGAGGGCCGCGTGCCCTTCCTGGACCCGGAAATGGCCGCCTTCGCCTTCAACCTTCCCGACAAATGGAAGGTGCACAAGACCAGCGGCAAATGGCTTCTGCGCCTGTGGCTGGACAAGGCCCTGCCCGCCGCCCGCCCGTTCGACAAAAAGCGCGGTTTCACCGTGCCGGTGGCCGAATGGATCGCGGGCCGCCCGGAACTGGGCGCGCTGGTGGCGGCTCAGCCCTGCATTGAAGCCATCGCCAAGCCCGAAGCCGTGCGCCGCCTGTTCGCCCATTGCGACAAGAAAACCGGCTTCGCCTGCTGGACCCTGCTATTTTATGCCCTGTGGCACCGCCGCCATCTGGACGGCAAGGCGCCCGAGGGCGATGTATTCGAATGCCTGTCGGCCTGACGGAGTTGATCCATGACCTATGATTTGATCCTGCGCGGCGGCATCGCCGTCACTCCCAACGGCATTGCTCAGACCGACATCGCCGTGCGCGGCGGTAAGATCGCCGCCATTGGCGATCTGCGCACCGCCAGCGCCGAATCCGAGATCGACGCCACCGGCCTGCACGTGCTGCCGGGTGTCATTGACACCCAGGTGCATTTCCGCGAACCCGGCCTGGAGCACAAGGAAGACCTTGCCACCGGCACCGCCGCCGCCGCCATGGGTGGCGTGGTCGCCGTGTTCGAGATGCCCAACACCAAGCCCGGCACCACCACCGACACCGAGCTGCTGGACAAGCTGAAGCGGGCCGAAGGCCGCACCTGGACCGATCACGCCTTCTTCCTGGGCGCCGCCGCCGACAATGTGGACCATCTGGCCGAGTGGGAACGCATTCCCGGTTGCGCCGGCATCAAGGTGTTCATGGGCTCCTCCACCGGCAATCTGCTGGTGGCCGATGACGCCACCCTGGCCCGCGTGCTGGCGCAAGGCTTCCGCCGCGTTGCCGTCCATTGCGAGGACGAAGCCCGGCTGATCGAGCGCAAAGCCATTGCCGAACAGGGCGCCCATCCCCGTGTTCACCACGTCTGGCGCGACGCCCAGACCGCGCTGCTTGCCACCCAGCGGCTGATCCGTCTGGCCCAGGCGGCCAAGCGCCGCGTCCATGTGCTGCACGTGACCACCGCCGAGGAAATGGCCTTCCTGGCCGATTACAAGGACCTCGCCACCGTCGAGACCACGCCTCAGCACCTGACCCTGACCGCGCCGGAATGTTACGAGGAATTGGGCACCTACGCCCAGATGAACCCGCCGATCCGGGAAGCACATCACCGCGCCGGCCTGTGGCAGGCCATCGCCGATGGCGTGGTGGACGTACTGGGCAGCGACCACGCGCCCCATACCCGCGAGGAAAAGGACAAGCCCTATCCGCAATCGCCCTCAGGCATGACCGGTGTGCAGACCCTGGTGCCGCTGATGCTGGACCATGTCAATGCCGGGCGCCTGAGCCTGGAGCGTTTCGTCGATCTGACCGCCGCCGGCCCGGCCCGCATCTACGACATCGCCGGCAAGGGCCGCATCGCCCTGGGCTACGACGCAGATTTCACCCTGGTGGACATGAAGGCCGAACGGGTCATCACCAACCAATGGATCGTCAGCCGCTGCGGCTGGACCCCGTTCGATGGCAAGCGCGTCACCGGCTGGCCCACCGCCACCATCGTGCGCGGCAATCCGGTGATGATGGACGGCCAATTGGTGGGCGACCCGGTGGGCAAGCCGGTGCGGTTCCAAGAGGCTTACCGGGAGTAGTGCTAGCCCTTCAGCCCACTAGGCGCCCCGCCCACGTTCTGGCATACTGACAACAGTGCTGGACGAAGCTCTCGCGCTGCACTATATGTTGCGAACGGTTCGCAATTGAGGCCGGGAAGGGTTCCCACCATGTTCGCAGACAACACTCTGACGCCGAAGGAAGCCGTGCGGCTGTGCGCGCTGGGCATTATCGCCCGCGAGCCCATGCACTATTCCCAACTGGCCGGATCAGTGCGCCATTTCCTGTCGCGGGTCGCCGGCCCGCAGCTGGACCTCATGGGCACCTCCATCGAGTTGTTGCGCTATGAAGGTCTGGTGGAAGCCTTGGACGGCGCCGGCATGGAAGACGACGCCCAGGTCGCCATCACCGAGGCCGGACGGCGCGAGTTGCACACCCTGCTGACCGCGCGGCTGCGCCCCGGCACCGATCTGTCCAAGCTGATCATCGCCCTGAAAATGCGCTTCCTGGATTTGCTGGAAGCCAAGGAACAGCGCGCCCAGGCTGATCTGCTGTGCGAGATGGTGGAAAGCGAATTGTCCCGCCTGCTGGATTTGCGCGGCACCTTCGCCACCAATGATTCCGATCCCTGCCACCTGACCGATTGGCTCGACCACGACATTTCGTTGCTGGAGACCCGTTTGGCTTGGCTGGAAGCCTTCCACGACCGCCTGTGACCCCCAGCCTGTGACTGCTGATCCCATCCTGCCCGGCCTGGACGAAAAGGCGCCCCATTACGTGGGGCACCGCGAGCGCCTGCGTGAGCGCTTCATCGCCAATCCCGATGCGCTGCCCGATTACGAAATGCTCGAGCTGTTGCTCGCCACGGCCATCCCACGCAAGGACGTCAAACCCATCGCCAAGGCGCTGATCGACCGCTTCGGCGGCTTCGCCGAGGTGATCACCGCCGATTACCAGGATTTGGTGGGTGCCGAAGGCTTGGGTCCGGCCTCGGCTGCGGTGCTGAAGGTGGTGCAGGAAGCGGCACTGCGGTTGGCCAAACTGACGGTGATGAACAAGCCGGTGCTGTCGTCGTGGGACGCCCTGCTGGATTATTGCAACGCCGCCATGGCCCGGCTGCCCACGGAACAATTCCGCCTGCTGTTCCTGAACCACAAGAACGTCCTGATCGCCGATGAATTGCAGCAAAAGGGCACGGTGGACCACACGCCCTTATACCCGCGCGAAGTGGTCAAGCGCGCCTTGGCCCTGAATGCCTCGGCCATCATCATGATTCACAATCACCCGTCGGGCGACCCCACGCCGTCCAAAGCCGATATGGAGATGACGCGGGCGGTGCGCGACGCGCTGAAGGCCGTCTCCATCACCCTGCACGACCATCTGATCGTCGGTCGCAAGGGCCATACCAGCTTTAAAAGCGTGGGGTTGCTATAGGCTGGAACCGCCTTCGCCCTGCGGATGTTGCCAATTCAAAATCGAGGGAGCACCAGCGATGCAAGTTCCGAAAGTCACTTTTAAAACCCGCGTTCGCAATGAAGCCCTGGGAGGCCCCAATCCGTTCGAGTGGAAGGACCTGACCAGCGACGAGATTTTCAAGGGTAAGAAGGTGGTTATCTTCTCGCTGCCCGGCGCTTTCACCCCGACCTGCTCCACCAGCCACCTGCCGCGCTACGAGGAACTGTACGACGAGTTCAAGGCGCAGGGCGTGGATGCGGTGGTCTGCCTGTCGGTCAACGACGCCTTCGTCATGTTCCAATGGGGCAAGGCCCAGGGCGCCAAGAACGTCTTCCTGCTGCCCGACGGCAACGCCGAATTCACCCGCAAAATGGGCATGCTGGTGGACAAGTCCAATCTGGGCTTCGGCATGCGCAGCTGGCGCTATTCCATGTTCGTCGATAACGGCGAAGTGGTGAAGGTCTTCGCCGAACCCGGCTTCGACGACAACTGCCCAACCGACCCCTTCGAAGTGTCGGACGCCGACACCATGCTGACTTGGCTGAAGAGCAATAAGTAAGGATTAAGCTCTCGCGTCCGCGTAGGCATTGTCCGCGCGGACGCGGGGCTAAATTTTTACACGAATGAACACGAATAAACACGAATGCAATGGAGCAATGGCATTCACCTAACACCCCTTCAAATGGCGCTTTAATCCGCGACCCCACATTCGTTTTTATTCGTGTTCATTCGTGTAAAAAATAACTTTCTACAGTCAAATTTTACTCACTGTGCCCATCGCATCCTTGGCGAGCCTATTTCAAAGCGTTCGCCACTAGAAGAGCCAACGCGGCGCCGGCCAATAAGGTCAGGCCCGCATTGTTCCGCTCAGGAACGACCTTGAGGCCACCATCCACAATAAGCTCTTGCGCTTTATCAGCGTCCGCAAGGATTTCGTGCGGAGCTACCCCCAGCACCTCAGCAGCCTTAGCAAGCTGATCCATAGTGAGCGCGGATTCGCCGTTCTCAATGCGTGACCACGTCGAGCGACTGAGCCCCACCAATTGGCTCATTTTCGCTTGGTCCCAGCCACGACCTTCCCGCCTCTTCGTAAGAACTTTCCCGACAAGGGCAGGGTAGGCTACGCCCACGGTCAAACTATTAGTTGACACGACTACCTCTTTCGATGAAGGTGCGCCTTGCGGACATGTGCATCAGACGGACATGTGGTCCGCGAAAAGCAACCTTAGCAGAAAGATTTACCTTTGAACAACATCCTCCCGCCCCCTGGGGCAACCATCGCCACCAACGCCTTTGGCCCTTTCTATACCCACTTCGGTATCATGGGTGATAACGGGCTTATTATCCACGCATCCAAGCGCTTGGGCCTCGTCGTTGAAGAGGCCTTGTCCGAGTTCACCCAAGGAGCTTCTTGGCGGCACTCCTCCATCAGAGGGAATAAGCCGGCAAATGAAGTAATTTCCTGGGCGCGTTCCCGCAAGGGACAGCGCTGGGATCTCTTTAACTCCAACTGCGAACACTTTGTCAGGATGGCTCACGGACTGCCGAAGCAATGCAAACAAATGGTCACAACGGTCGTCTCTGTCGCTTTGTTCCTTCTCTTCAAAGGAAAATAGCGGCAAATGTCGCCAGTCACGATAACCAGCGGCTGGCGACACCCTCACCCCGGCAACGCCATCGGGCCGCCCTGCAACACCGCCAGGGCGGCGGCGAAGCCCAGGACGGCGCCTAGGGCGATCAGCATTGCCGCCACCCCCAGCTTCCAGCCCCAGCCCATGGATGGCGGTGGCGGCAAATCCGGTTCTTCTTCCGCCCAGGCCTGCACCGGGTCGGCGGGCACCCCAGCACCAACCGCCAGCTTCAGATTGCCCACCGCATCGTGCCACCGCTCCAACCGGGCCAGTGCTCCGTCGCGGTCGGGGGCGTCCTCGCCCCGTGGGGATTCGGCGGTCATGTGGTGAGTACGGGCCATGAGCAGATCGGCCACCCGCAGATAGGCCCGCGCCGGCGGCGAACCGGCGGCCAGCACGGCGATGGGCAGGTCGCGGGCGGCGGCTTCGATGACCACGTTGTCGCGCGGCACCAGCACCGGCATCACCCGAGAACCGAACTCGGCGATGATGTCCTCGCTGAGGCGCTTGGTCAGCTCGCCATCCTCGGTCATGGTCAGCAGAATATTGACCGTGTGCAGGTCGCGGTTGAAGTTGGAGCGCACCCGGTTGACGTTCCACCACGCCTTGTGCAGGCCGTCCAAGGCGTGCGGGCTGGGCATCACCGGCATGACCACCACGGAAGCGGCCACCAGCGCATTGACCGAAACGATGCCCGGCGCCGGCGGGCAGTCAATGACGATGACGTCAAGATGGGGCGGAATGGCTTCGAAGGCGCGCAACAGGCCGGCCTCGGGGCTGGGCTTGAGCGCCAATTCGATGTCGGCCCAGGCCAGTTCGTCCGAGCCGCCGACCAGTTGCAGCCCGTCATAAGGGGTCTTGCGCAGGCATTCGGCAAAGGACGCCCGGCCCGTGATCAAGTGGAAGGCGCCGGTGGCGACGGGCGGGGTGACGCCCAGACTGGTGGTGGCGTTGCTTTGACTATCCAGATCGATCAAGGCCACCCGCTGGCCGAAGGCGGCCAAGCAGACGGCAAGATTGACGCTGGTCGTGGTCTTACCCACGCCGCCTTTTTGATTGAACACCGTAATGACGGTGGGGTGACCCGCCGCACCATTTCCGCCAGCCATCCTATCCCCTGTGGCTCAGGTGGAGAAAAGAGAGACAGGATACAGTGAGCAGCCCCTGCACGGCAAATCCATCCTATTGAAAAACCCTGTTGTTGCCCCATGGACGTTTCTTTATAATCCAGCGCCATGAACCAGCCATACTTGGACATCGTCCGCCTGATCGAGCGCCTTCACCGGCATTTCCTTGACGTTCTGCGCACGGAAATGCGGCGCCTGGGCATTGAAGACATCAACGCCGTCCAGGCTTTGCTGCTCTACAACATCGGCGAAAACGAAGTGGTGATCCGCGACCTCAAGGATCGTGGCTATTACCAGGGCTCCAACGTGTCCTACAACATCAAGGCGCTGACCGAGTACGGCTATCTGATGCAGGAACGCTCGCCCCATGACCGCCGCTCGGTGCGCCTGAAGCTGACGGAAAAGGGCCTGGAGCTGTGCAACGGCGTGCGCAAGCTGCAAGACGAGTTGTCCACCGTGCTGGGCGGCAGCGAAGACACCGCCAAGATGCTGGAGACCACACTGTCAACCATGCAGCGGGTCGAGCGCACCTGGACCGATTTCATCCATTACGGCCGCCCGCGCCCGCTGTGAGCGGCCCCTTTCCGTCCGGTTCAGCCAAAGAGTTCTAATTCCTTGGGAACTGGGACGTGGCCGACAGGGATACGGTGCTGAAGGGCAACAGCCCTGCCGTTACCAATTGGAAATCATGGGTAAGTCGGACGGTGACCGTGGCACTGCTGCTGGCCACGTTGATCTGCACCGAGGCACTTTCCAGCCCCGCCAAACTAGCTTTGGCCTGAGCGGAAATTTCGGCGGTACCGGCGGTGCTGTGAGCGATGGCGTAGCGGGTAGCTTCCTCGGCGGCAAATTGCAGGGTCGAACGGACCCACAGGAACCGGCCCACCTCCATCGTGCCCAGCAGGAAACTCAAGAACACCGGCAGGACCAGTGCAAATTCCACCGCCGTGGCGCCCCGTCGGTTGCGAAGAAGAGTGCGCAGCATGCCGACCTCCCCTAATAACGCAAAGTAGCGTTGGCGCTGAGCGTCAGCGACGACCCCATACCAGGATAGGTGAACAGGGTCGGATAGGTCTCGTCCACCTGGACAGTGACGTAGTTACGCGTATTGCCATCGGCGCAGGTGCTGCCGCAGACGATGGCGCTGCCATCACCGCACGAGCATTGGGTACTGACCGTCACGGCCAAGCGGTTCGACACCATGTCTTCCGTCGCGGCTTCCACGGCTTGGCGGATGCTGGTGGTGTCGGACGGATCGGTCATGGCTTTCTGAGCGCCGGCCCGCGCCGCGCTGGACAGACGGATGCGTTCGTTGACCACCATGCCGAAATCAGCCACGCCCAACAAGGCCGCCAGCAACACCGGAGCAACCAGCGCCATTTCCACCGCAGCAGCGCCACGGCAGCATTTTACCAATTTTGTGAGAATTCCTCCCATGGCCGTCACTCCACCAATATGGGCGTGCGAGTAATGGCGGGAATGCCTTTGCCGGTACAATTGTTTTCCAGATTGGCATTGCCGGTGAACGTCACCGAGCGGCCCACCAACCGCGTGCAGCCGTTGCCATTGCTGCTGCCGCCGCTGAAGCGAATCTCCTGACTGGGGATGTAGACCACTCCGGTCAGTTCCATGTTGGCGCCGCCATTGAAGGTATTAACGCCACTCGTGGACGCCGCCCGGTCCTGGTACATCACCACGCCGGAATAGGTGCCCGAGGTCGGCGCTTCCAACTCCACCGTCGCGTTGCCGTTGATATTGACGGTGGCGATATTGGTGCCCGAACCGGTCAGGATGATGGTCACCCCGGTGCCTGTCAGAGTAGCCCCGGCATTGACCCGGAATTCACCGCCACTGACGATGTAAACGCCGGGCTGGAAATGCACATCGGCCTGGGCATTAAAGGTGACACCGCCGCACCACGTGGTGGGGGAAATAGTCTCAGTGATCTTGTAGCTGGTCTTGGACGAACACGATCCCGTGGCGGGAATGGTCAAATTTTCGAACGGATCGGCGATAGCGGTGGAATGGGTGATGCGGGTATCCACCAGCAACATGCCCGCCCCCTGCTGGGCATACCCCCCCACCGTCTCAATGAAATCCGCCTTCAGGGTTGCCGAACCGGAGATCAACAAGGCCTGATCGTTATTGGAATTAGCGGCCACACCGCAATTTTCCAGATTGATAGTGGCGTTGCCTCGAAATTCGGCGGTATCGGCAGAGGCCTTGTCCAAAGCGATGACGCAGTAATCGCCGGGAGAACCGGCAAGGGCAACCGCGCGGGCCGAAACCTGAATTGAATCCAGGAACAATTTCGCCAGCAGCAATGTCTCGGTACGGCGGACCTGCACCTCCACCGCCTGGGCGTTGCCCACGTAGGCCCCGGAGACAGGCGGGGCGAAGACATCGACAGTGAACGGACGGTCGGCGGAATGAGCATTCTTGCGGGCATCCAAAGCCGCTACCGTGCTGATGGTAGAGGCCGAGGATGAACGGGTGATCTCCCACGCGCCCGAAATGGCGCCGCCATCCGCCGCCGATTGCAGGTCACGCTTGGAAGCGAACCATAGACCGGTCTCAACCCCCAATGACAGCATGCCCATGAGCACAGGCAGCACCAGAGCCAACACCACTGCGACGGCGCCCCGGGTCTCCGTACGGAGACGGGCGGCAACAACCGCTCCCTTTCCAAGCGCCTTGAGCGATGCCATTTACTTATTCCACAACAAGAAGCCTAGCGAATAATACGCCAATCCAGTGGAATAGGCAAATTCATCACTCAGCACTGTTTACTAAAATTTTATCTTTATTATGAAGACTTGCCCGGGGCCGGCGGAGCTGCCGGGGGCGGGGCGGCGCCCGAGGGCTTGTCGGCGGCACGCACGCAGGTGGTGGCGCAGGCGAACACGGCATTCAGGCCGCCCGCCTTGACGTCCTTGCCGGTGCCATAGGTGACGGTGACGGCGCCGCTGCCACCGGGCTGAACCACGATGGCCGCCTCTAGCATCGGTTGGTGGCCGCCATCCAGCACCATCAGCGAGGTGGAGCCCACCCGCTTGCCGAACACCACCACACGGGTGGGCGATTCCACCGACACGTCGGCCACGGTGGGGTCGCCGATGATGACCTGACGGGCGGGATGGTCCAGCACCAGCAGCACCGCATGGCCCGCCCCCACTTCCACCGGCGGGCCGGCCATGGCGGACGTGGCCGTTAGGGCAAGCGCCGCGACCACCACGCTTTTGATTAGGAACCGGCCAGCCATGTTCGCCCCCACGGACAAAGTTTATTCGAGACAAACAATGATAGCGCACCAATCTTTCCTATGGCAACATTGCCGTTACCGAAGTAATTACCTGTAATTATACAGTTTTTTACGAATTCTTTACCGGAGCTGCCCCCATGCGCCGCCTTGCCCCGTTCCTGATCCCGCTGCTGCTGGCCGGATGCGCCGCAGCCACCATGGAGACGGCTGGCGATGACGTGATCGCACGCGCGGTGGAGCCCAGCCTGCGCAGCGCCGCCGCCACCGCCGAAGCCAATAACGATTGGAAGGGCGCCGCCCAGCATTGGGGCACCCTGCACCAGCGCCGCCCCGAGGACAGTTCCATCAGCCTGTCCCTGGCGCGGGCGTGGCGCTATGGCGGCCAGCCGCAACAGGCTGCCGACCTCATGCAGGGCGAATTGGCCCGTACCGGGCGCAGCCTTGGCCTGCTGACGGAATTGGGCAAAGACTATCTGGCGGCGGAACGGTTGGGGCTGGCGCTGAGAACTCTGGAAGAAGCCCGCACCAAGGCACCCGGCAATTGGGACATCCACTCGGCCCTGGGGGTGGCGCTGGATAGTTCGGGCCGCTATGAGGAGGCCCAGGCCGCCTATGGGCGCGCCCTGGAACTGTCCCCCGACAACCCGGTGGTGCTGAACAATCTGGCCCTGTCGCAAGCCCAGTCGGGCCAGTTGGATCAGGCGCTGCAAACCCTGAAACAGGCCAACGAACACCCCAGCGCCAACACCCAGCTTCGCCAAAACCTAGCCCTGCTGCTGGCCCTGAAAGGCGACGCCCCCGCCGCCGAACGCATGGCCGCCAGGGACTTGCCGCCCGACATGGTGCGCACGAATGCGGGGATTTATCGCACGCTGGCGGGAACGGCGCGGTAGGTGCGGTTCGGCTGACGAAAAAGGTCTATTTGGCTTGTTGCCTTTGGATGGTTAATTACTCGTATCGACCCGAGGCGGTATTGGGAAAAAGAATAGTTCACCACAGAGACACTAGGTTTTAAGTCCCCGCTGAATCGTGAACGTAACGATCACGATGCGGGGATATTGTGTCAGCCAATCGCTGGGGTCAAGCAAAGCGTGAGGTTATCGCCCTAAAGCCATTGATTTCTCAGCGGCTTGAGAGCGGCATCACTGTCCGCCAGATTTGGCTGGAGTTGCATGGAGAGGGCAGAGTCTCTGTCACTCTTCGTAACTTCTATAATCAAGTCGGCAAGCTCCTTCAGCCCCAGCCTGTTCAAAACAAGCCCGCCACCGGTCAAGCCGGTGGCGGGCTTGTTTTGTTTCCCACCCGCACCGTGACCGTTTCGAAACCGCCGGTGGCGTCCTCACCCGAGGACGCGATCACGGCGAAATTCGACCACAACAATAGCCCGTGCGAGGGCGAACTGTGGTGATCCAACGGGAGCGTAATTATGCAGGTTGATTTCATTCTTCAGGGCAAGGGGGGCGTGGGCAAAAGCCTGATCGCCTCGTTGCTGGCTCAGCATTACATGGAGCGGGGCTTGAACCCGCTGCTCGCCATCGACACCGATCCGGTCAACGCCACGTTCGCGGGCTACAAGGCCATCGGCGTCGAGTTCCTGAACATCATGGACGGCGACGACATCAATCCGCGTGCGTTCGATCAGTTGATTGAACGCATCATGGAACAGGCGGAGAAAGGGGGCCAGATCGCCCTTATCGACAACGGCGCCAGTTCCTTCGTCCCGTTGTCCTCGTACATCCTACAAAACAGCGTAGCGCGGTTGCTGTCCGATGCCGGGCATTCCGTCCGCATTCATACCGTCATTACCGGCGGCCCTGGCCTGCAAGACACCATGCAGGGCTTCGTCAGTCTGGCGAAAAACATTCCGGACGTGCCGCTGGTGGTCTGGCTTAACCAGTATTTCGGACCGGTAGTTCATCAGGATACCGGCAAAAGCTTTGAAGAGAGCAAGGCGTTTAAAGACCACGCAGGCCGCGTCCAGGCGTTGGTGACGCTTCCGGCGGTGAAGCCGGAAACCTTCGGCCAAGACATGCGGAAGCTGATGAATCAGCGCCTGACTTTCACGGAAGCGGCGGCCAGCACCGATTACACCATCATGGAACGCCAGCGCCTCAAGATGATGTGGCGCAACCTCCAATCTCAGATGGATCGGGCGCGGCTATGAGCGGCACGCCGATCTTCGACCCGGAGACGGGGGAAATACTGTCCGAGGGTCAGGCTTCGACTTCGGGTGCCGGCGGTGACCAGCCGCCGGCCTTCCCGGTCATGAGCCTGGACGATGCCCGCGCCGCCCTGGTGCGTGAGCACGGTGTGGCCGTGGGCAAGGATGATCCGCTGCTCATGGTGGTGACGCTCCATCAGGGCTTCGTGCGTGATTACGACCGCATGCTTGCTCGTCACGACGAGGCTATCCGCAATCTGCTCGGCGCCACCGGCAATGCCTGCGCCGAGGCCGTGGAAGCGGTTCTCGCCAGCCTCAAGGACAAGACCATCAAGGCCAGTCTCGACCAAGCGTTCGCGCTGGTCGAACGCCAGGCCGTCGCCATGGCCGATCTGCACCGATCCATTCGGCGCCATCGGCTGGTGATGATCCTGCTCACCATCCTCACGGTCGCGGGCTGCGGCCTCACCCTTTCCATCCTCACATCCATCATCCGCTAAAGGGGGTTCGTTTCATGAAGGCTTCTTATCGCGCCATTGCCATGGGAGCGGCTATTGCCGCTGTTATGGTGGCTTATCCGGCTTTGGCAGCCGATGCGGATTGGGGCAGTTCCGTCAACGAAGGCGTTTCGTCGTTGACCAAAGTCATTGTCGGTGTGGCCGGCGGCATCATCGGCCTGTGCATTGTCATCTACGGCATCATCGGTGCCGTCAAGCAGCGCATCGAATTCGACAAAATCTGGATTTATTTCGTTTCCGGTCTTCTGGTGACAGTTGGGCCGCTCGCCATCGTATGGCTGATCGAACTGATGCAGAAGTCATCATGAAGGCGCGGTCGGTCGTCCTCACGCACATGCAGTCTCCTGACACCATATTCGGGCTTCCGCCCCTGATGGTGATTGCGGCCATCGTCGCGGCGGTGCTGGTGCTGGTGGTGCTGTTCTTCGTGGGCATCTTTGTGGCCTCCGCAGCAATCGCCTTTGCACTCATTGGCTTCGCCGTGACGCTGGTTGGGGGGCTGGTGCTAGCGTGGCGCGTGGGACGTATCGACCGCCACATCGAATCCGTCTTCCTGACTAGCTCCCGCTTCTGGCGAGGTTCTCCCCGCCGATGGCTGCTTGCCGGGGCTGCTCCTGTTTCGCCCCGTGGGGGCCGTTCATGAGCATGTGGCCTCTCGCACTCGGCATGGGGAGCGCCGCTGTGGCCGCCGGAGCCCTCGCGGTTCCGGCGGCCCGGCGGTTGGTCTTCGGGTCCGTCCAGTTCGACTGGCAAGGTGACGAGCTGGAGTTCGACCGCGTCGATCACGACAACATGACCGTGCGGCTGAAAAGCGGCACGGTCATGCGGTCCTACCGCCTGGGCGGCTTGGCGTACGACACCAAGCCTGAACAGGAGCAATTCGCCCTCAATGAAGGACGTGCCGATTTTGAATATGCCTGCGCTTCGCGCGGCGTGATCGTGCGCAAATTCGGGGTCAAACGGCTGCGGGCACTCCACCTGGATGCCCGCTGGCCATCTCCAGCCTTGCAGGAAATCGGTGACGCGGAAGCGGCGCTATACCGCAAGGCCTATCAATTGCGCTGGTACATGATGCTGCAGGCGCCATCAATGCAGCCGCTGGAAGAGGCGGATGAAAAGGTCCGTAATCTGCTCGGCGCCTATCGCCCCGTCCACCTGATCCGCCCAACAGACCCGGCAGCTGACTGCCCCCTGACCGGCTTTCTGAATTACTTGGTCTGCGGCGATCTGCGCGATGACCTCCGCGCGGTGTCGTCCAACGTCTCGGCCAATCTGCCCGCCGCCAGTCCGCTATTCGACAAGGCCACGGGCGATTGCATTGTCCACCTGCCCAACGCTTATCACCACCGTGTGATCGCCATAAGTGCATGGCCCGATCTGCTTTCGGGTCACTTGCTGCACGAAATCATGAACGTGCCGGGCGAGATCGAAGTTTCGCAAGTCGCGGTGCCCATCGGCAAGACCTTCGATCAGCTGATGCTCAAGCGCGCGGCCAATAATCCTCTCGCTTCCAATGAGGCGAGAGGGGAGGCGCTGGCCGCAAGTGAACTCCTGAACCAAGGCAGGACACAGCGCTGCAACACGCAACTGGCCGTGATCGTGCGTGGTCGCACCGAAACCGAGATCGAGGACATCACCGGTCAGATTTGCAGCATCCTCGGCAACCGCCGCGTCGCCTATTCCGTTGAAACCAGGGCGGCGCCGGTCATCTGGTACAATCGGACACCCGACCACGAAAAGCTGCCGCGCCCGCTCAAGCTTTTTTGCGAGAACACCGCCTCGCTGTGGCCGTTCGAAAGCGCGCCCACTGGCCTCGCCACTTCGCAATATGGCGACGCCCCGGTCAGGACGTTCGGAACCTCCAGCGGACAATCCTACGCTTTCCAGTTCCAATGCACGCCCGCGCCTAAAGCTCTGGGCAACTTCCTGGTAATTGCGCCGTCCCGAAGCGGCAAGTCCACGCTGATCCTGCATCTGCTGGCCGGCCTGGCGAAATTCAGCCGCATCTTGTCCGTTATTTTTGATTCCAAGGAAGGCGCCCGCTTCATGGTGGAGGTCATGGGCGGCCTCTACCAGTCGTTTGACCGGCTCGCCTTCAATCCCCTGGACTGCGACGACACGCTGATCAATCGCCAGCGTTTGGCCCTGCTGATGCGCACCATGCTGGGCGAGGCGGGAAACGAGTTGGGCATTGAGGATGTGTTGTCCCACGCCGTGGAGACAGCGTTCCAGTTGCCCGTCGAGGCGCGAACCTTCAACGAAATCTTCCCGTTGGTGTTCCCGGCCAAAAGTGACGCGCGGCAGGCTTTCTCTCGCTGGGTCATCGACCCGAAGGAACGAGCCGGTCTTTACGCAGGCACATTCAATGCGCCGCGTGACGGCCTTGCCGGATTGCTGGACCAAACGTTCATGACCGGCATCAACATGAACGAGGCCCTAGACGATCCCAACCTCGGCGCTCCTGTCGTCGCCCACATTGCCAACGCCATGGAGCGCATGGCCCGTGCGGGCCGTGTGGACGGCTTCGTGGCCTTCATCGACGAAGCCGCCAAGCTGCTGCAGAACTCGTCGTTCTGCAAACTGGGCGTCGAAATGTATCGCGAATACGGCAAGCTCAAGGGGGCTGTCGGTATGGCGTTCCAGGACCCCAGCGCGCTGCATAGCTCGGGCATTGGTCCTGCCGTCATTGAGAATACCGCCAGCTTCTTCTTCTTCGCCAACCCTCAAGGCAACAGAGATGCCTACGAGCCGTTCAATCTAAAC
The DNA here is from genome assembly GCA_014380005.1 of Rhodospirillales bacterium. Lineage (GTDB taxonomy): Bacteria > Pseudomonadota > Alphaproteobacteria > Rhodospirillales > Magnetospirillaceae > Magnetospirillum. Next base: position 19,980 of record JACMKT010000237.1, on the reverse strand, counting down.
GACGAGCAAAAAGGCTTCGTTTTCGGCGCCCCCGAGGGCCGCAAGGTGCTGCTGGTGAAGCGCGATGCCGCCACCGGCTTCGAGGAATCCACCATCCTCAATATCGATCTCGGCCCGCTCGGCAAGCCGACCCGGTTCTATCGCTCGGGTCCTGACGCCGTGCGCGATCTCCAAGAAATACAAGCGAAGTGGGGGAATGAATGGCCGTCTCACGTCTAAGAACGGCGTTGCTCGCCCTCGGTCTGGGGCTGACGGCGCCTTATGCCGCGCAGGCGGCTATGGCGGTGCTCGACGGCACGATGGTTGGCAAAGCCATTGAGCAACTTAAGCAGATGAAAGATGAGTACGCGGCTGAACTCGCGCAACTTCAGACGCTCAAGGAGCAACTGAGCTTTCTCACCGACATCACTAAATTTGTGAACGAGACGTCGGAAGCCATCGGTGCACTGACACACATCAGCCTGCCCATTCCCCGCATCGATAAGTTCGCCTCGCAGATTAAAAGCGACATGCGTTGCTTGATGCCCGATGGCGCAGGCTGGGGCATCAAGTTCGAAGATATGAACCTCGGCTCGATTTGCGATCTGGCCTCCAGCTACAAGTCCTCCCTGTTTGTCGATGCCAAGCAACTTAACAAGATGGGCTTCAACGAGCAGGCGCAGGCGCGTCACGTAGCGGAATCCAATCGCAACGCCTTTTTCCAAGACACTGTGGTTCGTGCGCTCGCACAGAGCGACGTGCAGATGAAGCAGGCGGACGAACTCAACAAAGCCGCTGATGATCTGCAGTCCAATCTTAACAACGCCGCCACTGTGCAGGATCGCCTGCACGTCCAGGCGCAGGCGCAAATCCTGCAGGCCCGGGCGCAGGCCTCCCAAAGCCAGACACTCGCTCAACTGCTCAAGGTGACTTCCGCCGGTCAGGCCGCCGCCGGTTTGTCCCTTGATGCCGTCAAGGAACCGTCAAAGACGGGGGAAGACGGCAAATGACCTCAACGTCGATCAGAGAAAATGCGGGCTGCGTCCGTGGCCCAAAGTGGAAGTCGGCGGGCTGCGTGACGGACCAGAGGATTTTCGGCGTCTGCATCCAAGATCATGCCTTCTACCGCGTGCGATCCTCCAACGGGACCAGCTTTCTTTTTCGGCACCTGTGTTGGCCTTTTGCTTCCACTCGCAAAGGCGAACACGACAACAAGCGCGAGGAAGATAAAGCCAATTACTTTCAGTCCAGCCAGCGTCTGCTGAATTCCGTATTGAAATCCGGCCATCGATTCGGCGGCCACCGCCATCTCTGGGGTCGCGGCAAGGAGCGCCATGGAAATGGCTGACGATCTCGCCACTACCTGTTGGACGTGCGAACCGCTCCAAGCATACGTGGACTTGTCGCAAGAATTCGTGGACCGTCTCAGTGACGCGCTCCAGACCCCCATGCTCATAATGTTCGCTTCCTTTGCTGGTCTTTGGATTGTCGTTTCAGGCGTAAAACTCGCACTAAGAATGACCGATCTGAACAAGATCGCAGAAGAGTTTATCTATGTCAGTATAACCGGCGTATTACTCGGAAGTCTAGGCGTTAGTCTCATTGCTTGGAATTACAGCACGTCTCTCGACATCATGGGCGGGGCGAGTTCTTCAGTCTTCTCCCTGGCGACGACCTCAAAAAGCACTGGCTATACCGGACTGGTGGCGCTGGCCGCCAACGGTGAACAAGCCGTTTACAAGGTTTTCCAAGCTGCCGGGGCCATTGTCAGCGCGGGCTCCCTCTATCGCTTCGTCCTGTACGTTTACGCCGTCCTGCTGGTCGTGCCGTACTTCCTGCTCGTCGTGGTTTATTCCAGCCAGGTCGTGGTTGCGATCTTCCGCGTCACGATGGTTGGGGTATTCGGGCCGTTCCTATTCATGGCCTTTGCCTTCGGCTGGGGCCGGGACATGGCGAAGTCGGGCGCCAAAACGCTGCTGGCCGCCGTAGTTGTGCTGTTCGCCAGCACAGCGGCGCTGTCGATAACCATCTTCGGCGTTTCGAAAGGCATCACGTTCGACCCAAAGGATATGACCGGCGACACGCTCAACCAGTTCGCCAGCGTGAGCAATCCGAAGTTCCTGGTGATCCTGTTCCTCGGCTGGATGGGCACGGCGCTCATGACCGAGGGAACAGCCATTGCCAACAGTATCGCGCAGACCGCTCTTACCAATACCGCTGCCGGCATATTGAGCGCCGGAGTCGCGGGCTCCGCCATGGCCGGCGCGAAGCATGGCCTGCCCATGGCCGGTAACGCGCTTGCCGGCATCAGCCGCGGCTTCTTTGCAGGTCAGAAGGCAATGGCTGATCCGGCCGGCGCTGTCCAGAATCTCGTCAACAAATTCCAAAACATCAACAAGCCGGGCTCCTGACGCCCGGCCGATTTCTCACGCCAAGGGGGGAACTATGAAGATGATCCCGTTTATTGCCGCCGCCGCCCTGCTGCTGGCCGCCTGCGGTACCAGCAGCAATGTCGAACTTCAGAAGGACGGTTCCGGCACGGATGAAATGCTCAAGTCGCCGTGCGCCTGTGTGACCGTGCCCTACGAGCCTCAATTCTATCGCTGGGACCTGGGCTGATGCTTGCGGTGTTCAAACGCATCTTCGGGCAGGGAGCGTTCCGGATACGGCGAACGCCGTTTCTCGGCAAAAGCAGCCCTGCTGAACAGCCGGAATCGACAGTTGAAGTTTCTCCGGAGGAGAAATCAAAGCCGGTCGATCACAGCGCCCATACCAAAGCCGATCCGTACGCGTTTGAAGCTGCGCACCGCCGCCTCGCCTGGATCTTCCGCCTGGTCGTGATGATCTGCATCGGTCAATTCGCCGTGATCATCTCCTTAACCTCGGCGATTTCCCAACTGGTGCCGCTGAAAGAGACCCAAATGGGCCTCGTCAGGATCGAGCAGCGCGACGACAAGGCAGTGCCGGTCGATCCGGCCTCGCTGGTCCGGGTGCTGCCGATCACCAAGGAGACGCCGGGCTACGACATCATGATGGAGGCCTTCGTCCGCAGGTATGTCCGCATCCTGTTGGAGATAGATCCGGTATCCCAGGACGACCGCATGCGCGAGGCCAATCTGCATTCCGATACAGACTGGTGGAAACAGTTCATCGCTGAGCGGAAGAAGGAAATTGACGCCGCCATCAAGAGCGGCCTGATCCGCTCCATCGTCGTGGAGAGTGCTGACCGTATCTCGGAACGCAACGGCACCTATCGCTATGCCGTCGATTTCGTCCAGACCGATACGCGCCGTGGGGACGTGGTCGAGGTGAAGCGCCTGCGCGCATACCTGCCGGTCACCGCGCGCCCGCACACTGTCAAGCCGTCGGAAAAATTCGAAAACCCGCAGGGCTTCCGGTCGGGCGTGGTTGTGCTCAAAGAAAGGGGGAATTCATGACCCGTCGTCGCCATGCGGCTGCGGCTGCCTTTGTGCTGCTCATGTCCTCGCCGTCGTTCGTCCTGGCCCAGACGCCCTTGGGAAGCAAGGGCCAAGGCCAGAACCAGATTCCAACCCGGACCATCGGACAGCCGGTGCCGGCCACGCCACCCGGCAAGTCGCCGCCGGCAACCGCCCCTGCTGCGGCAACGGCACAACCCTCCAGCCCGCAGCAGCCTCAGGGCGGACAGCAGCAGGCCGGCCAGCCGGGGAAAATCCCCATGTCGGCGGCCAACTACACCCAGGCGCTGGAACAGTCTGAGGGGCTGTACACGGAAATGCAGCGCCAGGGGCCGGGCGGCCAAATTCAGGAAGCCTGGGACAAGATCGAAGCCGATCCGGCCACCGGCCAGAAGCGCCAGGGCGTCTATGCCATCCAGCTGTGCGATGACTGCATCTATAAAGTCCGCACCCGCGAAATGATGACCACCACCATTATCCTCCCCGAGGATGCGGTGATCGCCGTGCCGCCGGATCTGGGCGACCCGGCAGGATTCAAGGCGAAGGTGAAGACGGCCAACACCATCGCCATCCGCCCTGATCTGTATGGCACCGACACGAACCTCACCGTTCAGACCAAGTCGGGACGTATCTATGCCTTCTATCTCCGTTCCGAGGGTTTCAACTCGGTAAACGTCCCCGATCTGGTCGTGAAGATCGTCGGTCGGGAGAAGCCCGAAGTCCCTGGCCTGCCCGAACAGGCTGCCGCCGCCGGCACGTCGCCACGACAAGAGAAAGGTGCAGTCCCCAAACTGGACGCCAAGACGGCGGCTGCCGTCCGCGATCTGACCAGCCCGGCGCCGCCCAGCGGCGACTTCGTGCGCAATGTCCCGTTCGATCCGGCCAAGCTGCACGGCTGGAAGGATTACAGCCTCAAAGGCGACAGCGAGCTGAAGCCCGAAATGGTCTACCGCGACGACTTCTTCACGTACATCCGATACGGCAAGAAGTGGGACGGCATGGAGTTGGGCACCGCCTACGTGACGATCGATGGCATTGACGAACTGGTCAACACCCGCGTCCAGGGCAGCACGTACATCATCGAAAGCGTCGCGCCGCTCATCACCCTGAAAGACGGCAAAAAGTATCTCTGCATCCAGTACACCGGGGACCAGCCCTGATGTCCGCGATCTGCGACTTGGCCTTGGCGCTGGGCATGACGCTTTCCGGCGCATGCCAGCCGGCCACGGCCACGCCTGAGCCCATGCCGCCGAATGAGCCGGGTGCCTGGGCCGTCAAGGCTGAGGCACCGCCCCCGGCGCCTGCTCCCGCCCCAGCGCCGGCCATGCCCCCGGTGATCATCGAAAAAACCATCATCAAGGAAGTGCCCGCTTCGGCGCCGCCGGCACCGGTTGCGACAGCGCCGGAGCCTGATCCCTATGCGGATGCCGTGCAGGCTTCTTACCGCCGTCGTTCAGCCAACCGAGCGGGATGGTCAGAAGTGGCGTTGCCGGTGTCCATGCCGCAGATCGGCACCAGCGCCACAGCGGCACAGCCCCATATAACAGCCCCGGCCATGCCTCTCGATCTGGCCGCCACGGTTAAGGTGCCCGGTGGCGCCGAATACGAGGAAAAGGCCGTCACGTCCACGCGTCCCGTGGACAACAGCCGCATGCTGACCACCGACCGCATCATCACCGGCATCGTCGAGAACGGCACGAACTCGCAGCTGGATGGCACGGTCGGCGGCACCACCGTCATTCAGGTGAGCCGGGATGTGTTCGGCTACCACGGCCGCAACATCCTAATCCCGAAGGGCTCGCGCCTGGTCTGCGGCTACAAGAGCCTGGAAAAGGTCGGCGCCACCCGCTCCCAATGGCGGTGCTCGCGCCTGCTGGCCGGCGGCTCGCGCTTCGAAATCTTCAACATGCGGTCCAACGTCTTCGACGTGCAGGGCCACCTCGGCGCCTCGGGCGAGGTGGACAACCGCATCTGGGAAACCTACGGCACAGCCACGATCCTCGCCGGCATTTCCGCCGCCGTGCGTATGGCGACTGCCCAGGCCGGGACCGCCACGTCCAGCAGCTCGTCGTCGGCATCTGGATCATCCAGTAGCTATTCCGATGGCGGCGCCCTTTCGCAGGGCGGCCAGGAGCTTTCCCAGCGGTTTGGCGAGATCGGCGCCGCCGCTCTGGAACGCACCATCAACCTCGTTCCGATCCTCAAAACCTTCCAGGGCCAACGTGTGGTGATCCGCCCCGATGCGGACTGGTACATCTCGAAAGTGGTGGAGTGACCGTCATGCGCAAACACTTACGCTTTGATTTTGTTTTCGCGGCGCTGGCCGCGTCTCTCATGATTCTGTCTTATGCCGTCGCCAATGCGCAGACCGCTCCAGCGAAGGCCACCACGTCGCCGGCACAAACATCCGCCGGCAACGCCGGCACCATGCCGTCCTCTGACGTGATCACCGTGCCGGTGTGGCCCAAGGCGGCTTTACCGCTTCCCGAACAGCCGGTGGCCACGTCGTTTAACCTCGGCCAGATTGAAGGTGTGCCCGCCCAATTGGTGACCGGTGTCACCGCCAACGGCTACGCTCGCAAGGTGACGGTTGAAGACCAAACTATCGGTCAGGTCCTGGTGATGACGGTTGCCAAGGGTGATCGGACGGAAACCATTTCGACCGAAGGCATGACCGCGCAATGGGACGCCAAGGAAACCAGCCAGCTTTTCCCCGAAAAGACTTTGGAGGTGAAAGGCAGCAAGACGGCCCTGGTAGCCGCCCTGCAGCGCCTCGCCGAACCCACGAAGGACGACGAGAAAAAGAAGGTCGAGAAGGACAGCGTAGCCGACAATCCGGTGTCCAACGGCGGCAAGACGGGAAACGACCAGGCGGCCAGCTATAGGACACCGACCGTTGCGGCGGCCGCCCCGGAAGAAAAAGACCCTGTGGTGGATGTCCGGACCAGCCAAGACGGTTGCACCGTGCGTATCGACCTGGCGCAGGGCAAGGCCGTGGTCCAATCGAAGGAACAGACCTTCACTGATGGGGCCTTGACCAGCGACGGCACCTGTACTGACTCCGAAATTAGCTATCCCCTGAAGAAGTCATTTCAGGCGTGCCCGACTGACAATGTGAACATTGATACGCTCCAGGCGTGGCCGCAATTCCAATGGTACTACGTGAACGAGGCCGGGGAAAACCATCCGGTCGGTGAGTGCGGCAAGGACGAAGAAACCATCTACACCATCACCGAGGACGAGGGACAGTGCCCCGTCTATCTGGACTTCCTTGAACAAAAAGCGGTGCCGCAATCGGCCTTTGTCTACATCGGGCGCAACAACGCCTTGACGCAGGTTCCGGGCAAGGGCTGCGCCGCGTCAACCAAATCCGCCGCCATCCCCATGAGCGAAAACAAGTCCGCCTGCCCCATGCGGCCAGATTACGCGGCAAAACTCAGCTACGAACTGTCCATGTGGACGTATGTCCGCAACGGTGTGACCTATCAGGCCGCACCGTGCGCCGACACTGACCGCACCTTCCCCCACGAGATCGTCTACGCGGATGTCGCCGGAAACTACATCTGCCCGGCTATCACAAGCATGACGACCAAGACGGCGACGTTGCAATCCAGGCGGCGCATCACCGTCGATGGCGTCCCTCAGTTCATCACCGATTGCACCCCGGATACCTCACCCCAGGCGATCCTTTCCACCCCGAACGGCTGCATGGACCCGGCAGGATGGACGCATGACCTTGATGCCAACATCTCTTACGGACAGGAGCGGTTTTATTACAAGAAGGTGGACGGCACGCCGGAATACGTCACCCCGTGCCAGAACTCGACGGTGACTTACCCGCACGATGAGACGGTCACCGGCTACCAGAATCACGATGAGCAACTATGGGCCTATCCGCTGTCCACGGTGACAATCACCGTCAATGGCACCCCCTTCACTGTCGCTTCGTCCGAGGTGTTGCCCGGTGCCGCGCAGCTATCCTATGTGCTGGAAGAGACCGTGGACCAGAATACCGGCCAGTCGAGCTATGAGCCGCCGCCTTCTGGCTGCAAGGCATATCGGGAGACCGCGAAGTACGAACGTTGGAAGCGGCCCGATGAGACGGAATACCTTAAGCAAATTGGCACCGGCACGCCGGTTATTGTCCCCGACGTGTGCATCAGCAACAATATCAAATCCGGGAACCTCGAACTCACTGTTTGGTGCAGCGCGGCCTATTCCAGCAAGTCTTATGGGCGTGGCATCCACACCATCAACAAAATCGAAAAGAAGAACACCGAAACAGGGACCGTCATCAGCACAACTTGCGTGGAACAATCCACCTATAACGTAACAGACGGCCAGGACAACACAGGAGCGATTGACGGAAATAATTGCAACGGCGGATGGGGTTACAACATTAACGCTGCCACGGGCGCGTCATGGGCGAGCTACAGCGCCGCCTATGGCACGTCCTGCCCGGCGGGGTTCTGATCATGGCCTCGGCAATCTCCACCATCCTGCGCCCGCTGGCGACGTTCTACGACGATCCATCCACCGTCGAAATGCGCATGACCGAGGCGAAGAAAGTCATCATTGATCAGCGCGGCGTCGGCAAGTTCCTGATCGATGCACCGGAACTGACGCTGGCCCGCATCGAGGACATTTGCCGGTCGCTGGCGAACTTCACTGGTGTGAAGTTCGACCCCGGTGCGGCGCCCAAACTGAGCTGCGTCGTGCCGGAGGTGCGACACCGCTTTGAATGCCTCATGGGCGCGTCCGTGCAGTCGGGCATTTCCATGGCAATCCGCTGCAAGCATCCTTTCACCCCCACCTGGGAGCAGTTGGGGGTCACCCCTGACGTGGTCGCCTATCTCCAGGCGGCCATGGAGCGCAAAGCGAACATGATCATCGCCGGTGGCACCAACACCGGCAAAACCACCTTGATCAACAAGCTGTTGCACTTCCTGCCCGATACCTGCCGCGTCGTCGCCGCCGAGGATACCCCGGAACTGGAAATCGACCGGTTCTGGGATGGCGTCGGATTGCTGGCGGCACGCGAAGCGTCCACCTCCTCAGGCATGATCGACTGGCGCCCGCTCTATGACCACAAGATGCGTGCCACGCCCGATTATGTGATCTTCGGCGAAATCAGCACCCAGAACGCCTTTGCTGCACTCGGCGCCCTGAACGCCGGCATCAACGGCTTTATGTGCTCGATCCACGCCTCCAGTCCAGAGGAAGTGATCCAGCGGAAGTTCGACCAGCTGATTGCATGGTCGGGTCAAAGCATGCCCCGCGTGGCCGAATATTTGGTCAATCTGGTCGATGTCATTGTCCAAATCAAACGCGACGATGACGGCAACCGGCGCATCACCGACATCTACGAACCGAGCAACGATAATTGGGTGATGAAGGACGGCCACATGCTGCAGGAGGCCGCAGCATGATCGCTCTCCTTCTCCCCGTCGTGGTGGTGGCCACCATCGTTGGCACCGGCTGGCTGTGGCAGTCGGTGTGGGACTTCTATCCCCTGGAAGCCCATTCCTGGGTCTGGGTGTGGAACTACGTCAAAGCCTATAAGGCGCTGCCCTCCTTCCTACTGTGGGGCTTGTACGGCGCAGCCGGGGCGATCATCGGCCAACTGGTGCTGCTGATGGTCATCGCCTCGCGGATCGGCGCACGCACCCTCCATGGAGCCCATGGCGAAAATACTCTGCACGGGTCCGCCCGCTGGGCTCGGCTGGCTGACATCAAGGATGCGGGCCTTTGGCGTGCAACCGGCGTGGTGGTCGGCGGCTGGCGCAAGCTGTTCCGCACCAAGTCGCTCCGCGACGACGGTCCCGAACATGTGCTGTGCTTCGCCCCGCCGCGCTCCGGCAAAGGCACAGGCCTCGTGATCCCCACGCTGTTGAGTTGGCCGGAATCGGTCGTGGTCCATGACATTCGCGGAGAGAACTACGCCAAATCGGCAGGATGGCGAGCGGCACAGGGCCAGCGCATCCTTAAATTCGATCCAACGACCGAAACTGGAAGCATTCGCTTCAATCCGCTGTCGGACGTGCGGTTCGGTACCATCCATGAAGTCGCTGATGCGCAGAACATCGCCCTGCTGATCGTTGATCCCGATGGCAAGGGCCTTGCCGATTTCTGGCAGAAATCGGGCTTCTCATGGCTCTGTGCAGCAATTTTATACAGCCTCTACAAGATGCGGCAGGACCACGACCGGGAAGCCTCGCTCCACGACGTGGATATGATCCTGACCAATCCGGGTGAAGGCATCGATTCGGTGCTGAGAAACATGATCGCCTTCCAGGCCACGACGCCGGCAGCGACTGAATTGATCCAAGCTTCCGGTCAGGAAATGCAGGACAAGGCAGCACAGGAACGTTCCGGCGTCCTCTCTTCTTCCAAAGTTGATTTGTCGCTTTATCGCGATCCGATCATTGCCGCCAACACGGCTGCTTCGGATTTCAGCCTGACCGACCTTATGCACGGTGATCAGGCTGTGTCGCTCTACATCATCGTGCCGCCGTCCGACATCGACCGGCTCCGGCCACTGTTGCGCGTCCTTTGGAATCTGCTGCTGCGCCGCCTGATGAAAACCTTCGACGCTAGCGGCAACGCCAATTACAAGCGCCGGCTGCTGATCATGTTCGACGAGTTCACTTCGGTGAAGAAGCTCGAAATTTTCGAACAGTCCATGGCCTACATGGGCGGCTACGGCATCAAGGCCTTCCTGATCGTCCAGGACCTGACACAGCTTCAAACCCATTACGGGGAGAAGAACTCCATCATGGGGCTGTGCAAGGTGAAGATTGCCTATGCCCCGAACGAGGTATCGACGGCCAAGGTGCTGTCGGAGATGTGCGGCAAGACCACCATCGTACAGAAGAAGCGCACCGCCAGTAAGAAGGCATTGGAGGTCGCCGGCAATGTCACTGACGCGGTGAATTCCACACAGCGCGCGTTGCTGGAATACGACGAGGTCATGAAGCTAAAGGCGGCGAAAAAGTCCCGCCGCGATCCCAACAAGATCGTCAAGCCGGGACAGATGCTCACCTTCGTCGCCGGCCAGCCGCCGATCCTGGGCATCCAGCCGCTTTATTTCTTCGACAAAGATTTGGATGCCCGCTCGCGCATCCCGGCGCCGGTCGGCCACGACCAGGCCGCGCCCGCGCCGGCCCCTGTTGTGAGTGACGACAAGGAAAATACCCCCGAGCTTCCCGCCGGCGCCGCCGGCATCGCCGACCGGCTGCGTGCGGCGGCCGGCACTGACACTTCCCCCCGCTGAAAGGAGACCGAATGTTCAATCAAAACTCGGTGATGCTCACCGGTCGCCTCGGTGGCGACGCCGAAATCAAGACCCTCACCGGCAACCGGAAGGTCGCCACCCTTTCCCTTGCCGTCGATCACCATTTCAAGAACCGCGCCGGCAAGTACCAGACGGTGACCCACTGGTTCCGGGTGGTCACCTATATGCCCTGGCTGATCGACAACGTGCTGACCGGCCAAGCCACCAAGGGCCGGCAATTCTTCGTCTAGGGCTCGTTGCGTGCCAGGTCGTGGGAACAGAACGGGCAGAAGCACCACACGGTGGAGATCGAGGTCGATCACACCGGCGGCCTGGTGCCGATCACCATCGACACCCCACCCATGAATCTGGTCATGCTCGCAGGCCGGCTCGGTGCCCACGCCGACATCAAGACCATGCCCGGTGAGGCCGGCGGCAAGGTCGCCTCCTTCAGCTTGGCGGCTGAGCGCTCGTTCAAGACCGGTACGGGCGAATGGCGCAACGAAACCGATTGGCTCCGCGTCTTCACGTTCCTGCCTTCGCTCATCGACAAGGTGCTCGCCAAGCAGGGGACCAAGGGCCGGCTGATGCTGGTCCAGGGCGCACTGCGCTCGCGCGAGTGGGACCAGGACGGCCAGAAGCGCACCAGCGTGGAAATCGAAGTCGATAACTCCACCGGCATCACGCCGGTGGTCGAAGACAAGGCCGCCTAGGAGTCAAGCCATGCCCGAAACCACCACCTCTCCGATGATTTCCCCGCCCTTTTACGCGCGGCTTGACCCTCCAGCCGAGGTCGTTGCCAGCGTGGCCGCTGTGCGGGTGGCCTGCAATGGCTGGGAACTTACGAAGCTTGGCACCGATACGCCCCTGACCTTTTCCAGCGAGGCCGAACTTTGCGACCAACTGACCGGCCGCACCCATCCTGCGGAAACGTCGTTCGGTACCGGCATCGTTCTCGGCGTTTCTGGGACGCTGATCGCTATCGGCATCTGCATCGTCATTCGTGATGTGTATCGCGGCCTTTGCGGGCTCGCACGCACCCATTTTCGCCGTCGTTCATCCGCCTAGCCGTGACGCCGCCCCGACGCTGGAGCGGCTTGTTCTGAGAAGCATGTACACGGACCCCGAAACAGCCCCTTGGAGAGGAGATTGCAATGCCCCAGGACCCCAAAGCCCTGATCTCGCAAATCGCCGGCATGGCCGCCGCTGGCATGGTTGTGCCGGTCGATCCCGATGACGCCGATCTGATGGCGGCGTTCGAAGACGACGCCCTGGCCCCCGAAGACGCTCTAGCCAGCCGCTTCGATGACGTTGTGGAGGGCGAATGATGGCCGCGCCCAAGCTCAATTACCGTGACGAGATCGCGCAAGAAATTATCGCGCGCATTGAGGCCGGCACAGCGCCGTGGCAAAAGCCGTGGCTGGCCGGCGCTATCGGCGCCGCGCCCTTCAACCCAGTCAGTGGTAAGCCGTATCGCGGCATCAATGATATGTGGCTGACCCTGCAGGGCCGTGCAGATCCGCGCTGGCTGACTTATAACCAGGCGGTGGCCGAAGGCAGCCAGGTGCGGAAGGGGGAGAAGTCCGCCACCATCGAATATTGGCAGTGGACGACGCGCGAGCCAATGGTGGACGGCGCCGGCAAGCCGGTCCTCAGTGCGGAGGGCAAACAGCAGACCCAGGAAGTCCGCCTCGACCGCCCGCGCGTCTTCTACGCCAAGGTGTTCAACGCCGAACAGATCGATGGCCTGGCGCCATGGGTCGCTCCGGCGCCGTCGTTCGATCCCATCAAGCGGGCGGAAGCCATCCTTGCCGGTGCCGGCATCCCGGTGCTGCATGATCAGGCGGACAGGGCGTTCTATCAGCCGGCCACCGATAAAATTCACCTTCCGCCCACCTCGGCTTTCCCGAACGCGCCGGCCTATTATGAAACCGCGCTCCACGAATTGGGCCACGCCACCGGCCATCCGACCAGGTTGTCTCGCGCCTTCGGCCCCTTCGGCTCGGAAGGTTACGCGCGTGAAGAACTCCGCGCCGAGATCTCCAGCTACATGTTGGCCCGAGATCTCGGCATCTCGTTCGATCCGTCCAACCATGCGGCCTATGTGGAATCTTGGCTGAAGGTGCTGCGCGAGGACAAGAACGAGATTTTCCGCGCCGCCAAGGATGCCGAGACCATCAAGACCTGGGTGATGGAACCGGAGAAGCGCCCCGAGCTGGAGCGTGCCGCGCGCCAGCAGCACACCGCGCAGATCCGCACCGGCATCGAGTCCAGGGAACAAGGGGTGCGAAGCAGCATTGCCCCAGAATCCCCCCATACGCCCCAAGTTGCTCCACTGCCCCGTCAGGCTGCGATCTCCACTCAACCGTGGACCGATCAAGATCGGGAGCTTGCCGCTCGGGAGGGCTGGCGATTGGACATCGATCCCGAGCATGGCGGACTGGATATTCTTCGTGCCCCCAATCCTCTCGGTCTGCGGAGCGACGCGGAAGCGCGGGGATACGTTTCCACCCGTCTCCTGTCCAGTGATCCGCTTGCAGTGCGGGCAATTGAAAGCATTGTGCTGGCGCAGTCCCCTGCCATGGACATCAACTGGAGACATGAAGCCAACATAGTGCAGCTTGTCGGCATGCCGGTTATCGATCGGCCACGTGCCGCAAGCTACGACTTCACAGCCTTCGAAAAGTCGGTCGAATACATGGACCGCAACTCAACCGATCCACAATTCGCCCGTGCCCGCTCTCGGGCTAAATTTGCCGACGTTTGCGACGAAATCGCAGCCGGCAAGGAATTCCGCTTCGATGCTCTCTCAGAAGCGAACGGACGCTATCCCTTGGGCACCAGCAACAAGGATGAGCGGGCATATTGGCAAGCTGACGAACAAACATTGGAAGCATTGTTGCGGGAACGACAGAGGGGAAAGTCGATGACTGCCGCCGAAACCAAAGCCCCTCGTGCCGAGGCCGAACAATCCAAGCGCCAGTTCATCGCCGTTCCCTTTGCCGAGAAGGACGAGGCCAAGTCCGCCGGCGCCAAATGGTCCCGCGCCGAAAAATCCTGGTACATCCCCGAAGGCGCTGACCCAGCGCCCTTCGCCAAATGGACGGTCAAGGACAAGCTGCCGGAACCCGATCTTTCCCCGCAAAAGGAATTCGCCCAAGCCCTCAAGTCCTACGGGCTAGAACTGGACGGCGATCCCGACATGGACGGCAAATGGCACCGCGTGCCGGTCACCGGCGATAAGGGCGCGCAGAAGAACGGCGCTTATCGCGGGTTCCTCGACGGCCGCCCCGCCGGGAACATTACCAATTACAAATCCGGCACCCATGAGAAATGGGTGGCCGTCGGCGTGGCCTTGACCGGTGAGGATCGCGCCCGCATCCAGGCCGAAGCCGCACAGGTTCGCGCGGATCGAGAAGCCCAACGTCTCGACTCGGCCGAAAAGGCTGCCAAAGTCGCCTACGGCATCTGGGCAAACCTGCCGGCGTCGGCAACGCCGGAGACTTGCCCATACCTCGCCGGCAAGGGTGTGGGTGCCCATGGCGTCAAGGTCGATGGCGCTGGCAAGCTGGTCATCCCGGCCCGTGATGCGGACGGCAAGCTGTGGACCGTCCAGTTCGCCAGCGCTGACGGTAAGCGCTGGCTGAAGGACAGCCAGAAAGCCGGCGGCATGCATGTGGTCGAGCCGACTGGTAAGGGCACCCTGGACAGCTTAACACCTCACGGCGGCGCCGTTGTTATCGCCGAAGGCTACGCCACCGCCGCCCGCATTTTCGACGCGACCAACCGCCCCGTGGTCGTGGCCTTCGATTCCGGTAACTTGCTGGCCGTGGCCGAAGCTGTCCACGCCAAATTCCCCGACCGTCCCATTCTCCTCGCCGCCGATAACGACCACGCCAACAAGCTTGGCAATGTCGGCATGATCAAGGCCGAGGAAGCAGCCAAGAACGTAGGCGGCTATTTCTTCGCGCCGAAATTCACCCCGGCAGAAATGGCGAAGGGCCTCACTGATTTTGACGATCTGGGCAAGGCGCGCGGTAACGGCGCCGTGCGCCAGGTTGTCGAAGCCACACTCGCCCGCATCAACGCGCCGGAGCGCAGCATCGCGTGAAGATTACCTACAAGGCCCATGCCGGCGTCACCGGCGTGGGCCTTTCTTTTTGCTCGGAAGGCATCCATGGCGACTACTCGCAACCGTATCCTTGTCTCTTTCACGGGCGATGAAAAAATCCAAGTCCAGACCCTGGCCGATCAGGTCAAGCTCTCCATCTCCGAGCTCCTGCGCCGCCTGGTGCTGGGCCATCGCCTGCCCGACGCCAATAATTTCGTGTCCGCGCAGGCGATCCGCGATCTGCTGAAGGTCAATGCCGATCAGGCCCGCCTCGGCAATCTCATGAAGCTGCTCATTGACGAGAGCGACGGCGCGCTGTCTCCGGCGACGCTGAAGCAGATCGGCGCGCTGCTGGAGAATATCTACCAGACCCAGGCCGAACTCCGTGCCAGCGTAAAGGCCATCCATCACGACATGCATCCCAGGGCCGCGCGGTGATCGCCAAGAAGATCGCCAAGAAGCCTGACGTCCGAGACGACTTTTCCCACCTTGGCCGCTACGTCGCCGCGGCCAAGGAGAAAGGCGAAAAGCTCGACAAATTCTGGATCGTCAAATGCGATGCCGGCGCCGGCCTGGACGATCTCGATACTGCGCTGATCGAGATCGAGGCGACACGGGCTATGAAGCCCGGCATCGACGACAAGACCTATCATCTGGTGGTGTCGTTCCACCACGGCGAACAGGAAAAGCTCTCGCTGGAAGACCTCCAGGACATCGAGCGGAACTTCGCTGAAGCTCTTGGCTTCGCGGAACATCAGCGTGTCGCCGGCACCCATATCAACACCGACAATTTCCACATGCATGTCGCCTTTAACAAAGTGCATCCCACCTCGCTGCGCGTTCACACGCCGCACCGTGATTACGCCACTTTGAGCAAGGTGGCTCGGGCCATGGAACAGAAATACGGCCTCCAGGTGGACAAGGGCATGGAGGACCGCAATCCACTGTCGCCCAAGGCCAGGGATTACGAGGCCAGGTCCTGGCAGCAAAGTTTCGAAAGCCACCTGAAGGAGCACGAGCCCGAGATCCTCGCCGTCATCGCCGGCGCCACCGATTGGCGCCAGGTGCACGAGGGCCTGGCCGAGTTCGATGCGGTGCTGAAGAAGCGCGGCGCCGGCATGGTGTTCGTGCAGATCGGCGGCAAGGCCGCCATGAAGGCCAGCGCCCTGGACCGCTCGTGCTCGCTGAAGAAACTGGAAGACCGTCTCGGCCCCTATGTGCCGGCGCCGGAGCGCGACGGTCCGGCCAAGCCGCCAGCGCGCCATCCGAAGCGCCCGTATCAGGCCAAGCCGCTGACCCGCCATCCGGCCACCAACCGGCTATGGCAGCATTATCGCCAGGAAAAGAAATCGACCTTCCTCGGTCGCAACGTCTTCAACCTGCGCTCTTGGAAAGACTACCTGTTGGCCGATGCCCACAAGGACGCCCTGGCTCTGGCCATCATCGTCACCTACAAAGAACTCCTGCATTCCATCGAAGAGGTACTGACACCCCGCCGCGCTCCCTACCGCGCTCCCAGGTCGATCAGCCCCGCCCTGCAAAGCTGGTACGCCGCTTCGCCATGGAAGCAGCCGACCATCGCCGGCATTGCCAAGCCCGACGTGGACGCCATGGACCTTAAGGCAGACGATCAGGGCCGGGTGCTGTTTCCATTCCGGGATAGAGAGGGCCATGTCTGGGCCGTCCGCGCCCTCGATGCTGACGGCCAAACTTGCGACGTGGGCGATCCTGCCGACCGTCCGGACCTCACCCACCTCATCGACCCTGCCGGCCACCTCACCGGCAAGCCCTATAGCGGCCCAATCATCCTCACAGCCGACGTGCTGGCCGCATCCGCCATCCACCTGAACACGGAAACCCCGGTGCTGGTGGCCGGCCGGGAACTGGACCTTCCGACCCGCGCACGGGCATTGCGGGCGCAATACCCGGACAGCCCCATCACGGTAGCCACCACCGAAAAGAGCCGGTCAGTGACCCTGGCAGCCGGTGCCGTAGGCGGCGAATTACTGACGATAAGCAGCAATCAGGTGCTGGCAAAGTGGATTGCCGATCAGGTGGGCAAGGGAAAGGCGGTGCCGGTCGAGCCGGGCCTTGCCAATACCATGGGTGCCTTTGTCGAAGATGCTTTGTCGCCGGCAGAGGCGAAGGCCAGCCAACCCAAGAAGGGGAAGGCGCCCAAAAAGGAACTGGGCGTTGAGCGGTGAAGGTGGGCGTTCTTCCAGCCGCATGGTAAACAACTTCCGCGCCTTACCCTCAAGGAGTGTGAAAAATGCTTGGTTGGTTGAAAATGAAGCTGCTGGGCGACCCGCGATATTCGCGGAAATCAGTGCGCCGTGCGGTCGCTGCCGGCGCCAACGCCGTTGGCCTGACCTCGGAAGAACTGGAAAATCATTGCATCCAGCGCACCGGCACGCCGTTCTCAAAATTCGTTGGCGAGGAGCCTGGGGGATATCGTCCGTCTTTCTACAACAGCGACAACAGAGTGCTTGCGGATGCATATGATGCAGGTCGGGAAGTTCAAGGCGATCCACGCCGGGCTTTTCGCGGTTGAGGAGAGTGGAAGTGGGGGGCATATCTCCGTCGTAAAACAATTCAAGTGAGGTGACGTTCCATCGCATGCACTTGGGTTTATTCAAGCCGTCCGTCACCGGGCGGCTTTTTTCATGGTCGCAGAACAATCCGCGTTGAGCACCCGAAGGGTGCGAATAAGCTCTGACGCCCTTATGGGCGTCGCGTGGTGATATCACCACGCCTATCCTGCCCAATCACGACAGGAGAAAAAGGGTTCAAAGAAAGTTCAACTTGGTTCAAGAGGGTTCAACATGGTTCAACCGAGGAAATCCGCCACCTCCAGGGCAGACCCCCGTTGGCAAATTTGAGGCACACCCAATTGGATGCTTGCCTTCACCTTGCTCCGCACAACCGTTGCCTTTGTGGGATACCCTTGTCATAACCTCCCATCATGATTTTCCCGCCTCACCCTCGCATTGCCATTTACGCCCGCTATTCAAGCGATCTCCAAAATCCATCTTCCATTGACGACCAAGTGGCCCTTTGCCGGTCCCTGATCGCCGATCACATTCGTGGAACTGATCCAGCTAATGTCCTGGTGTATTCCGACGCGGCGATCTCGGGCGCGACCATGGAGCGTCCCGGCATCATCGGCTTGCTGGTGGCCGCGAAAGCTGGCCGCATCAATCTAATAGTGGCCGAAGGCCTAGACCGCTTGTCCCGCTCCCTGAAGGACATAGCGGCATTTCATGAAACTCTTGGCTATCATGGCGTGGCGATCTGGACCGCGCATGAGGGTCGGATTACTGAACTGCATATCGGGTTCAAGGGCACCATGAACGCTCTTTTTCTGCGCGACATGAAATCAAAGGTCCGCCGTGGTCAGTCCGCACGGGTTGCAGCCGGTTTTGCTCCGTCATCGCGAGCCTACGGCTACCGAGTGGTGCGCGGTGTCGTTGACGGTAAGGGGCGGAACGTCAATGGGGTTAGAGAGATCAACGAAGCCGAAGCGGCGATTGTCCGCCGGGTGTTTCGTGAATACGCCGATGGTGAAAAAGTCGCTAACATTCTGGCCCGGCTAAATCAGGAGGGTGTCGCCGCTCCCGCCGGCGGCCTGTGGAAGGCAAACGCCTTGGCTGGCAGTATCGAGCGGCGGGAAGGGCTCCTGCGGAACGAGGTCTATATCGGCAATCTGACCTATAACAGGATGCGGACTATCCGCGATCCGGTTACCGGTAAGCGCCAATTCAAGCCAAATCCCGAGGAGGAATGGACCCGAACACATGTCCCGGAATTGAAGATTGTCGATGATGATCTTTGGGAGCGTGTGCAGGCCCGGCTCAGGAGCCGATCTGAAAAGACGCCGAAGGTCAGTCCCCCGCGAATTTTGAAAACCCACAATCAGCATGCCCTGACTGGTTGGGTCAAATGCGGCTGGTGCAGCGGGCAAAAATCCATTGCCAATCAGGGGCGCTATCTTTGTTCGAATAATCGTTACGCTGGAACGTGCCGGAATTCGCGCGGTACGAAAGAGCCTGTCGTAATGGCGGCGACTTTTAAAGCGCTGCATGCGCGCATTGCGGAAGGTCCGGATTTCCGCACGCAATTCCTTGAACGGTTCGCCGGGGAAACCCGTCGCCGCGAAGAATTGCAAGAGCGTCTGAATGATATCGAGCAGGGCATCGGGCACCTCCTGGAGGCGGTCGAGCGCGGCATCAACAAGGATTACACCATTCGGCGGACCCTCGCGCTGCAAGAGGAAGCGAGGCATATCCGACTGGAAATGCAGGCCGATGTTTCGCTGGCATTGCCCGACGAGGCGGCGATCCGCGTGGTCCTCTCGCGGGCCATGTGGGCTGTCGAGCTCTCGCGCGACGTCAAGCGCATGCGGTTAATGTTTCAATGCGTGCTGCAGGAAATCGTTCTGACCCCCGTCCCGGATCAGCCGCGCGGCGAAACCATGGCAATTAAGTTGCGTGAGGATGGTTGGCCGGATTTTTGGCGGATGATCGCCAGCAGCTGACAGGCCGAAGGCCTAAGACGGTAAGGGCTGGGGGGCTGAGGTAACGAAGCTCCCCAGCCCTTACCGTCACCAACGGGGCAGAAGTTCAGAAGCCCGGACGTTCTACTTTCTCTAGGGCATCTTTGGCGGTTTGTAATCCGTCACGCCCATATCAAGAGCGGCCATGGCGAGCCGTATAGTTTTCGGCACCACCACCGGGCGCTTGTCTTCCGACCGATAACCCCGCTCGTAGGATTCCAAGGTAGATTTGCCGATGCCCAAGGCGGCGGCGGCTTCTTTCTGGCTCCACCCATGCCGCTCGCGCCACGCTTTAACCTCTTGCGGTTGCATAACGATTTTCCATATAGTTGGGGGAGGAAGGGTGCCGAGATTGCGGCTCGGCACCCCCATCCTTATCGGATGTCGAAGAAGGTCACGACATAACTGCCGTCACTGGTCTTCTCGACCCGAATAAGAACGATGATCGGAAGCAGCTTCTTAAGCCAGTTGACCATCGTTTTTTCCTCCTAGTGCACCGACTCATTCAGAAGGTGCAGGCAGGCGGCTGAGTTTGTCGACGATGGCGTCGGCGGTTTTGGTC
Organism: Rhodospirillales bacterium; assembly: GCA_014380005.1. GTDB lineage: Bacteria > Pseudomonadota > Alphaproteobacteria > Rhodospirillales > Magnetospirillaceae > Magnetospirillum. The sequence continues at coordinate 66 of JACMKT010000237.1, read as the reverse complement.
CAGACGAAGGGCTTGGCTTGGCCGTTGTGATTTCGGATGTAGCGGCGGATTGCGTCCTCCAGATCG
>JACMKT010000236.1 GCA_014380005.1 Rhodospirillales bacterium | reverse complement strand
CGGCATCCTGAAAGTCTTCACCCGCGTGGAATCCGCCCCCGGCCACGATTCCCCGGCGCCCCAACTCTCGGCCCGCGAGCGCGAGGTGCTGTTATGGGCGGCCCAAGGCAAGACGGCGTGGGAAACCTCCACCATCCTGGGCATTTCGTCCAAGACGGTGGAGTTTCATTTGGGCAATTGCGGCAAGAAGCTGGGCACGGCCACCAAGGCGCAGACCATCCTGGCGGCGGCGCGTAAGGGGTTGTTGCCGCTGTGATCTTCCCTCTCCCCTCGCGGGAGAGGGTGGCGCGAAGCGCCGGGAGAGGGGGAGCCGCACAGCACCGTGCGTGTTACCCCCTCTCCCTCCCATCTTCGATGGGCCCCTCCCTCTCCCGCAAGGGGCGAGGGGGTAGTTGCCATACAGCCCCTCCAGCCTTTCTCCATACTTCTCCCGGATCACGTGACGCCTGATCTTCAGGGTCGGCGCTCACGCCTGTCTTCGTGATTGGACACGTTACCCGCCACCCCCTACCTTGAAGGGGCAACGCGACATATTGGAGATTTTAAGCCATGCATCACGACGAAGATGATGTTCGCGAACTCATTGGTCACGTCGCTGCGCTTGAAGCAGTTGTCGCCGCGCTGGTTCGTTACCTTGGCCCGGATGTGGTCGCCACCGCTTTGACCGACGCGCTGCCGAAACTTAAGAACGCCGGTGCCAAGATTGAAAACCGAGAGGATCAGTGGGTTTTCACCGCCTGCAAGGCCCTGTCCCAGGGTGAAATCCCCAAGTTCAAGACGAACCGGGGAAAGCATTAGCCCTCACCCGCCGTACAGTCCTTCCAGCCTCTCCCCATACTTCTCCCGGATCACATGACGCCTGATCTTCAGGGTCGGCGTCAGCATGCCGTTCTCGGTGGTGAAGCCCTCGGGCGTCAGCAGGGTGCGGCGGACTTTTTCCATGGTGGACAGGGTCTTGTTGACCCGTTCCACCGCGTCCCCCATGGCGCGGCGGAAATCGGGATCGTCCAGCAATTCCGCTAGGTCGCCTGATTTTCCGTGGGCGCGCGCCCATTCTTCGGCCCAGGCGGCATCGGGGACCAGCAGGGCGACCAGATGGGGGCGGCGGTCGCCCATGACCATGGCTTGGGCGATTTCCGGCTGTAGGGTCAGGAAGCCCTCGACCCGCTGGGGCGAGATGTTGTCGCCGCCGGAATTGACGATGATGTCCTTCTTGCGATCGGTGATGCGGATATAGCCGTCCGCGTCCATCACGCCAATATCGCCCGTATGCAGCCAGCCGTCACGGATGGCATGGGCAGTGCCCGCCGGGTCGTTCCAATAGCCCTGCATGACCACTTCGCCGCGCACCAGGATTTCGCCGTCCTCGGCCATGCGCACCTCGATGCCGGCCAAGGGCGGGCCGACCGAGTCGATCTTGATTTTGGTCGGCGGGTTGCAGCTGATGGCCGGGCCGGCCTCGGTCTGACCATAGCCTTGCAGGATGCGCACGCCCAAGGCGGTGAAGAACAGCCCGACTTCGTACGACAACGGCGCGCCGCCCGAGACCAGGGCCTTCAGCCTGCCGCCGAAGCGGGCGCGCACCTTGGCGCGCACCAGCTTGTCCACCACCCGGTCCAGCAACCCATCCACCGGCCCCAAGCGGCCCTTGGTATAGCGCTTGGCGCCCAGGGTGACGGCCAGCATGAACAGCTTTTCCGTCATGCCGCCCTTGCGGCTTACCCCATGCAGAATGCGCGCGCGCATGGATTCGTACAGGCGCGGCACGGCGGTCATGATGGTGGGGTGGGTCTCGGCCATGTTGTTGGCCAATTGGTCGATGCTTTCCGCGTAATAGATCTGCGCCCCCAGCGAGATGGGGAACATCAGCCCCACCGTGTGCTCGTAGGAATGGGACAGGGGCAGGAAGGACAGGAACACCTCGTCGTCGCTGGCGATGCTTTCCAGCAGATACCACGCACCCCAGCAATCGGCCAGCAGGGCGCCGTGGGACAGCATGACCCCGCGCGGTGCGCCGCCGGTGCCCGAGGTATAGATGATGCAGGCGGTGTCTCCGCGCCCGGTGGCCTCGATGGTTTCCACCAACTGGTCTTCGAAGCCGCGCCCCAAGGCCACCGCATCGGCCCAGGCGATCAGGCCGGGGCCATTGGACTGCTTCACCTCGGGCGGGTCCATGGCAATGATGGTGGGCGGACAGCCGGTCTGGGCGGCGGCACCCAGCACCTTTTCCGTCAGCGCGCGGGTCGAGGTCACCACGAAGCGGGCGCCGCAATTGTTCAGGATGTGCAGGTGATCGGCGGAGGTGTTGGTGACGTAAGCCGGCACGCTGATGCCGCCCGCCGCCATGATCGCCAGATCGGCCATGGCCCATTCCGGGCGGTTCTCGGACACGATCATCACCCGGTCGCCCGGCTTCAGGCCCAAGGCCCGCAAACCGGCGCCCAGGGCCAGCACGTCCGCTTTGACCTCGGCCCAGGATTGCCCGGTCCATGCACCATTTCGCTTGGCCCACAGGAAGGGGCGGTCGCCCCTGCGCTCGGCCTGCTGCAGGAACATGGCGGTGATGCTTTTGCATGCGGACGTGTCGATAACCATTCCTGAACCCTTGATTACGTCTGCAATGCACCGTTTGATAGCCGCTTCTCTTGGCCGTTCCGGCAACCATACCCATATCCCGCATCGGGCAAGGAGTCATCAATGACCGTCAGTCAGAATGCCAACCTCGGCACCCTCCCCGAATGGGACCTTACCGACCTTTATCCCGCCCCCGATTCGGACAAGCTTGAACAGGATTTGAGCGCTGCCGACGTCGCCGCCAAGGCGTTCCATGCTGCTTATAATGGCCGCCTAGTCGAATTGCCTGGGGATGCCCTGGGCGAGGCCATTGCCGAATATGAACGCATCGGCGAGGTCATCTACCGCGCCATGGCCTATGCCCAGCTGCTCTATGCCGGCAATCAGACCGATGCCGAGCGCGGGCGCTTCTATCAGGGCATGCAGGAGCGGGTGACCACCATTTCCACCAGCACCTTGTTCTTCACGCTGGAGATCAACCGCCTGGACGACGACGTGCTGGCCCAGAAGCTGACCGCCGCCAAGGCCAAGCATTACGCCCCGTGGCTGCGCGACGTGCGCGTGTTCCGCCCGCACCAGCTATCGGACGAAGTGGAGCAATTGCTGCACGAAAAGTCGGTGGCCGGGCGCAGCGCCTGGAGCCGCCTGTTCGACGAGACCATGGCGCGGTTGCGCTTCCCGCTGGACGGCAAGATGGTGACCTCGGCGGAAGCCCTGCACCTCATGAGCGACCGCGACCCAGCCATGCGCAAGGCCGCCGCCCATAGCTTGGGCAAGGTGCTGGGTGACAATGCGCCGCTATTCGCGCTGATCACCAACACCCTGGCCAAGGACAAGGAGATCGAGGACAAGTGGCGCAATTACCCGCGCCCGCAATCCTATCGCAACCTGTCCAATCAGGTGGAGGACGAGGTCGTCGATGCCCTGGTGGCCGCCGTGCATGGCTGCTTCGGCCAGCTCAGCCACCGTTACTACAAGCTGAAGGCCAAGTGGTTCGGCGTGGATCAGCTGGATTACTGGGACCGCAACGCCCCCCTGCCCGATGACAGCGACCGGCTGTTCACCTGGGAGCAGGCCCGCGATTCCGTGCTGGGTGCCTATGGCGAGTTCAGCCCTGACATGGCGGCGGTGGGCAAGCGCTTCTTCGACAATAATTGGATCGACGCCCCCGTGCGTCCGGGCAAGTCGCCGGGCGCCTTTGCCCATCCCACGGTGACTACGGCCCATCCCTATCTACTGGTCAACTTCCTGGGCAAAAGCCGTGACGTCATGACCCTGGCCCATGAATTGGGTCACGGCGTGCACCAAGTGCTGGCGGGCAAGCAGGGCGGTCTGATGGCCGACACGCCGCTGACTTTGGCGGAAACCGCCTCGGTCTTCGGCGAGATGCTGACTTTCCAATCCATGCTGGCGCAAGAGACCGATCCCAAGCGCCGCAAAGCCATGCTGGCCGGCAAGGTGGAAGACATGCTGAACACGGTGGTGCGTCAGGTGGCGTTCTACCAGTTCGAGACCCTGGTCCACGACGAACGCCGCAAGGGCGAAGTGCCGGCGGAACGCATCGGCGAATTGTGGATGAAAGTCCAACTGGACAGCCTTGGCCCGGCCCTGCGCTTCGACGACGAGTACAAGTGGTTCTGGACCTACATCCCCCACTTCGTCCACTCGCCCTTCTACGTCTATGCCTACGCCTTTGGCGATTGTCTGGTGAACTCGCTGTACTCGGTCTACCGCTCTGGCGCGGTGGCCGATTTCCCCACCAAATATCTGGACATGCTGCGGGCCGGCGGCACCCAACGCCACAAGGAATTGCTGGCCCCGTTCGGCCTGGATGCCGGCAAGCCGGAATTCTGGCGCAAAGGGTTGGATGTGGTGGTTGGGTTCATTGATGAGCTGGAGGCCATGTAAAGTGTCGTTCGTCACCCCCACTTTAGCGGGGGTGACGAACAAGCCATTGAGGGGCCATGCCTGACGAACAGAACACTCTCGGCGGACGGGTCAAGCGCTACGCCCAGGTGGGCGTCGCCGTGGGCGGGTTGGCTGCACGGCTGGGGGCCGAGCGGGTGCTGGGGGTCAAGATGGACCGCGAGCGCCACGCTACCGATCTGACCGCCGCCTTGGGCGGGCTGAAGGGGCCGCTCATGAAGGTGGCGCAAATCCTGTCCACCATCCCCGACGCCATGCCGCGCGAATACACCCTGGAACTGGCCCAGCTTCAGGCCAACGCGCCGCAAATGGGCTGGCCCTTCGTCAAGCGCCGCATGGCCGCCGAATTGGGGCCGGATTGGCAGAAACGCTTTCAGGAATTCGGCCATGAAGCGGCGGCGGCGGCCTCATTGGGTCAAGTCCACCGCGCCATCGGGCCGGACGGGCGCAGCCTTGCCTGCAAGCTGCAATATCCCGACATGGCATCGGTGGTGGAAGCCGATCTGCGCCAGTTGAAGGTCATCTTCGGCCTGTACGGCGCCTATGACCGCGCCATCGATACCTCGAACATCCATGAGGAAATCGCCGAACGCCTGCGCGAGGAACTGGATTACCAGCGCGAATCCCGCCACATGGCCCTGTACAGCCGCATGCTGGCGGATGAGCCGGGCGTGCATGTGCCTGAATTGGTGCCCGAACTGACCACCAAACGCCTGCTGACCATGGGCTGGCTGGAAGGCGAGCGCATCCTGACCGTGGTGGATGCGCCCCTAGAGGTGCGCAATCAGGTCGCCATGAACATGTTCAAGGCGTGGTACGTGCCCTTCTATAATTACGGCGTGATCCACGGCGATCCCCATCTGGGCAATTACACCGTGCGGCCCGGCGACCACTCCATCAATTTGCTGGATTTTGGCTGCATCCGGGTGTTCCCACCCACCATGGTCAAGGGCGTCATCGATTTGTATCACGCCATCGAGGCGGAGGACGAACAGATGGCCGTGGAGGCTTACAAGATTTGGGGCTTCACCAATCTGACCAAGGAAGCGGTGGAGGTCCTCAACATCTGGGCCCGCTTCATCTACGCCCCGCTGCTGGAAAACCGCGCCCGCTCCATCGATGAGACCAATTCCGGTATGTACGGTCACGCGGTGGCGGAAAAGGTTCATGGCGAACTGAAACGCATCGGCGGCGTCACCCCACCCCGCGAATTCGTCCTCATGGACCGCGCCGCCATCGGCCTGGGCTCGGTGTTCCTGCACCTCAAGGCCGAGGTCAATTGGCACCGCCTGTTCCACGATATGGTGGCGGATTTCGACGTGGCGGTGATGGCGAAGAAGCAGGCGGCGGCGCTGGCGGCGGTGGGTCTTTAAGCCCCTCGCCCCTTGCGGGAGAGGGGCGGAGCGAAGCGACGGGGAGAGGGGGCTTACGCGCGACAGCGCGGACACAAGTCCTTTCAGCCGCGCCGACGCGCGGCCCCCTCTCCCGGCCGCTAGCGCGGCCACCCTCTCCCGCAAGGGGCGAGGGGCTGCTTTATCCCCCCGTCTTCTGCACCGGCGGCACCGCGCTGATCACCGTGGCGATGGTGAAGCTGTCGCTGACGATGCGGGCGGGCAGTTGGGTGGTGGGGTCCAGCAGCAGGGTGAAGGTGGCGCCGTCCCACAGCTCCTGACTTTTCTTGCGGAAGCCGGCCAGGGGTTTGAAGGCGATGGTGGCGCGGGTGCCGGTGATGCGGCGGTTGCCCAAAGTGGTACTGCCGGGGCCGCCCACCGTGACCACAGCGTCGTAACGGTTGCGGCCATCATAGACCGGCATGGTGAAACGCTCGCCCGCATGCCCGGAGAGAATGCGGCGGGACGCGGTGATCATGGCGGTCAGCGGGTCCATTGTGCCGGCCTTCAGGGCTTCGGGCACGGGCGGGCGGGGCTCTTTGTTGTCGTCGGGATTGGTGCGGCGGATTTCGTCCACCAAGGTGCGGGGCGTGCCGTGGAAATCCACCGCCAGGGTGCTTTCCATGGATTTGCTGCGGGAATGGCTGCGGAACTGGTTGTGCTGGGTTTCCGCCTCCATGGCGAAGGCGGCTAGGGTGTCGGCCATGCCGGTGGCGCGCATGACCAGTTCGGCCTCGGTGCCGGCGCGGACCAGCCGGGCTTCGGCGGCGCGGAAGCCGCCCCAGAACATCTCATAACGAACTTCAACCGGATCGATGGTTTCGCAGTAAGCGGGAGCCCAAGCAGGCGTGGCAATGGTCAACGCCAGAAGCATTGCACGCAAACGCATGGCCGCTCTCCTCGTCCTCGCCCCTTGCACAGATGGCGCAAGCGGGCGGAAGATGCCAGAGCGCATGGGGAGATATGAACTCCCCACCCATCGGGGCGGGGGCGTCTCAGCCCCTGTCAACTACCCAGACGTCATAAGGCCCATGATATCCTCGCCAGCACTGTCAGAGTGGTGTAAGTCGGTTGTTATGGTGCGCCGCAACAAACCGCCGGGGCAGGGTGTGGTGCGCCATGTATGCGAAATAAAAGGACAGGACGATGTGCCTGGGGTTGTGTAAAATTACCCTGTGGCACTCGCACCAATAAGGCAGCACGCCTCTGATAGGGGAAACGATAATGAAGATTGCCATTCCGAAGGAGCGCCGCGCCGGCGAAGCGCGGGTCGCCGTCTCGCCCGATACGGTCAAGAAATACGTCCAGATGGGCTTTGACGTGGTGGTCGAGACCGGCGCCGGTGCCGGGGCCTCCATTGCCGACGGCATCTATCAGGATGCCGGCGCCACCATCGCCCCCGACGCCGCCAGCGCCTTCGATGCCGATGTGGTGCTGAAGATCCAGCGCCCCACCGATGACGAGATCGCGCTGTTCAAGGAAGGCACCGTGCTGATCGCCGGTCTGGCCGCCCTGACCAACAAGGACATGGTGGAAAAGCTGGCCGCCCGCAAGGTGACCGCGTTCGCCATGGAATTGGTGCCGCGCATCACTCGCGCGCAATCCATGGACATCCTGTCGTCCCAGGCCAATCTGGCCGGCTACAAGGCCGTGCTGGACGGCGTGCATGAATTCAAGCGCGGCGTGCCCATGATGATGACCGCCGCCGGCACCATCGCGCCGGCCCGCTTCCTGATTCTGGGCGCCGGTGTGGCCGGCTTGCAGGCCATCGCCACCGCCAAGCGGCTGGGCGGCGTGGTCTATGCGTCCGACGTGCGCCCCGCCGTCAAGGAGCAGGTGGAGTCCCTGGGCGGCAAGTTCGTCGAGGTGGATGCGGAAGCCACCAAGAACGCCGAGACCGCCGGTGGCTATGCCAAGGAAATGGACGAGGATTACAAGCGCAAGCAGGCGGCCAAGCTGGCCGAGGTTCTGGCCAAGACCGATATCGCCATCTGCACCGCGCTGATCCCCGGCCGTCCGGCCCCGGTGCTGATCACCGAGGAAATGGTCCAGAGCATGCGTCCCGGCTCGGTCATCGTCGATCTGGCGGTGGAAGCGGGCGGCAATTGCCCCATCTCGGAATTCGATCGTGTCGTGGTCAAGCACGGCGTCACCCTGGTGGGTTACGGCAATGTGCCGTCGCGGCTGGCGGTGGATGCGTCGGCCCTGTTCGCCAAGAACCTGCTGAACTTCATCAGCCCGCTGGTGGACAAAGAGACCAAGACGCTGAACTTCAATTGGGATGATGAAATCCTGAAGGGGTCGTGCGTGACCCGTGACGGCCAGATCGTCCACCCCGCGCTGGCCGGCTAAGGAGGCACAGAAATGGACCCGAGAGACATCGTCGACGGCGCCGCCAAGCTGGCCACCGACGCGGAAATCATGGCCAACAAGGCCGCCTTGCTGGCCCAGCAGGCCACCCAACTGGCCGCGCAGACCGGCGACCACGGCGCCGGCTTCGTCAGCCTGCTGACCGTCTTCGTGCTGGCCTGCTTCGTGGGCTATTACGTGGTGTGGCGGGTAACGCCGGCCCTGCATTCGCCCCTGATGGCGGTCACCAATGCGGTGTCGTCGGTCATCATCGTCGGCGCCCTGATCGCCGCCTCCACCGACGTGACTGCGTCAAAGGTGCTGGGCTTCCTGGGCGTGGTTCTGGCATCGGTCAACATCTTCGGCGGCTTCATCGTCACCGAACGCATGCTGTCCATGTTCAAGAAAAAGCAAAAGTAAGGGGGCGAACGTGGCAGCTAATCTGACGCAATTCGCGTATCTCGTCGCTGCGGTCTGCATGATCATGGCGCTTCGCGGGCTTTCCAGCCCGGAAACCTCGCGCACGGGCAATCTGTGGGGCATGAGTGGCATGGCGCTGGCCATCGTCACCACCATCTTCACCCCCGATGCGTCCTACATCCTGATCCCGCTGGGCCTGCTCATCGGCGGTTCCATCGGCACCATCGTCGCCAAGAAAATCCAGATGACGGCGTTGCCCCAGCTGGTGGCGGCGTTCCACTCGCTGGTGGGTCTGGCTGCGGTGTTCGTGGCCGCTGCCGCCCTGTCGGCGCCCGAAGCCTACAACATCGTCGGCGCGGACGGCGGCATCAAGGTCGCCTCGCTGGTGGAAATGAGCCTGGGTGTGGCCATCGGCGCCATCACCTTCACCGGTTCGCTGGTGGCCTTCGGCAAGTTGCAGGGTCTGGTCTCGGGCAAGCCGTTGCAGTTCCCCATGCAGCACAAGCTCAACGCCGCTTTGGGCATCGGTCTGGTGGTGCTGGTGGCGATGTTCGCCCTGTCCGGCGGCTCGCTGACCCTGTTCGTGCTGATCACCGTGGTGGCGCTGGCTTTGGGCTTCCTGCTGATCCTGCCCATCGGCGGCGCCGACATGCCTGTGGTCGTGTCCATGCTGAATTCCTATTCGGGCTGGGCGGCGGCTGGCATCGGCTTCACCCTGGGCAACTCGCTGCTGATCATCGTCGGCGCGCTGGTGGGTTCGTCGGGTGCGATCCTGTCCTACATCATGTGCAAGGGCATGAACCGCTCCATCTTCAACGTCATCCTGGGCGGCTTCGGCGGCGAGACCTCGGGCGCATCGGCTGGTCCCGGCGGCGGTTCGGGCGATAAGGCGGTCAAGGCGGGCTCTGCCGACGACGCCGCCTTCATCATGAAGAACTCGTCCAAGGTCATCATCGTGCCGGGCTATGGCATGGCGGTGGCCCAGGCCCAGCATGCCTTGCGCGAGATGGGCGACATGCTCAAGAAGGAAGGCGTGGACGTGCGCTACGCCATCCATCCGGTGGCGGGCCGCATGCCCGGCCATATGAACGTGCTGCTGGCCGAAGCCAACGTGCCCTATGACGAGGTCTTCGAGCTGGAAGAGATCAACCACGAATTCGGCACCGCCGACGTGGCCTTCGTCATCGGCGCCAACGACGTGACCAACCCGGCGGCCAAGACCGACCCGACCTCGCCCATCTTCGGCATGCCGATCCTGGACGTGGAAAAGGCCAAGACGGTGCTGTTCATCAAGCGGTCCATGGCCTCGGGCTATGCCGGCGTGGACAACGAACTGTTCTTCCGCCCCAACACCATGATGCTGTTCGGTGACGCCAAGAAGGTCACCGAGGAGATCGTCAAGGGTTTGGGCTGATAGCTTCGGGTTAAATGAAACGGCGGGGTCGCAAGGCCCCGCCGTTTTTCGTTATTCCTGCGGCTTCGAGAACCATTCGGCGATTGCCGCTTTCATTTCCGCTTCGGACGGCTGGCGCACCTGGGTCGAGACCGACCACGCCACCCCGAACGGGTCTTCCACCTTGCCGTAGCGCGCACCCCAGAACATCTCGGACACCGGCATGGTCACCTTGGCGCCGGCCTCGGCGGCTTGGGCCAGGGCTTGGTCGGCGTCGGGGACTTCCAGATGCAGGCCGATGCGGCTGCCGCTTTGGGGTTGGCAGAAATCGTCGGACAGGTAGATGCGGCAGTCATGCACCGACATTTCGGCGTGGACGATTCGCTTGCCGTCCGGCGTGGTCATGCGGGCGATTTCTTCGGCGCCGAAGGCCTTGCGGTAAAATTCCATGGCCGCATGGGCGTCGGACAGCATGAGATAGGGCACCAAGCTCCACTCGGCCATTGCATCCTCCCTTATGATTACGAACGGGCCGTATCATGGCGAACGGGCAGGTGGGGCGGCGGTGGCGATGCAACAAGGCCCCCCCGCCATCCGCGGGACGACGGGAGGAGGTCATATGGCGCTTCAGCGCTGGGAGTGCTGGCCCAGGCCTTTGAATACGTCGGCCATGCTGGTGTATTGATCGTCGGGCATGCGGTTCAGGGCGTCGATCACGTCCGAGGACGCTTTCTTGCCGCGGGCATATTCGACGATCTTGTTGCGGTCGGCGGGGAAGCCGATGCCGGCCAGGGTCTGGGCGGCGTCGTGCGGGGTGGATTGACGGGCGAGCGGCATGTCTGCCTCCTGTGCGGGTTGCCGTACCCGTTCCAACACAGGGGGGCCCGCGCGGGTTCAGGGCGAACCCGCACGCGCGGACACGGCCACCCAACCGCGTGTTCGCTGGCTTTGGGGATTACTCCTCTTGCAGCAGGATGCCGTACCAGCCCAGGCCGGCATAGGTCTCGTAGCCCGGTGTCAGGGCATAGCCCACCAGGGTGCCGAAATTGTCCATGTACCAGCCGCGCTCGCCGCCCCTGGTATCCAGCGGGAAGTGCTCGGTCAGGGTGCCGTGGCCGGCGGAATCGGCGATGATGCGGTGGTTGCTGTCGATGATCAGGCAGCGGCTCTTGGTCTTTTCCTCGGGCGACAGGCGGACGCCTTCGACGATGGAGCGGCCTTGCGCCTGCCAATCGAAGAAGATGCCCAGGGCGCCGATGGGGGCGCCGTCAGCCTCGCCGTTTTCGCGGATGGCGGTGGCGTAGGTGGCGACCACCGCATTGTCCAGCGACCGGTTGCGGGTGATGTCGGCCACGGCGAATTCACCGCCGTTGCGGCTCGCCATGGCATCCTTGAACCATTGCTCGCCCGACACATCGGTGCCGACGGCGTTGTAGCGGTTGGGCCGCCCGCTGGCGATGACGCGGCCCTGGGCATCGGCGATCCACAGATCCAGATAGACCGTGTAGGAATCCAGGATCACGCCCAGGCGCTTGCCGGCATGGCGGGCCTTGGCGCTGTCGTCCGTATGGGCGGCGCAATCCACCATGGCCGGGTCGGTGGCCCACCAGCGCACGTCGCAGGACCGCTCATACAGATTGCGGTCGGCGATTTCGACCGCGTTATGGGCCAGATCGGCCAGACGTTCACCGCGCACCCGCTCGAAATCCGTGGCCAGCGAGCGGCCGAACTCGGACAGGGTTGCCAGCTTGCCCTTGAGGTCGCCGCGCAGGCTGTCGGTCAGTTGCGAGATTTCCGCCGAGATGGCCTTGACCTCGTCCGCAACCACGGCGAAACCGCGTCCCATCTGCCCAACCCGCTGGGCCTCGATGGAGGCGTTCAGCGCCAGCATGCGCGAGCGCCGCGTGATGCCGTGGATGCGGTCGATCTTCTGATCGGTCTCGACGGCCACGGTGTTGGTGATTTCAAGCAGGTGGGCGACGGAAGCCATGCGGACCTCAACAGAAACGGTAAACGAAACGTTAAGCACAGTTATGGCTTAGCGGCCCGCAAGTTAACCATTGCTGAGGATGCATGGCTGCCCGCCAATTAGGCATGCCATAGGAATGATATGTCCGGCCCAAAAATTAGGCAGTCATAATATGGAGTACTCTTGGCGTTGTCGGCCCATTCCCTCGGGGTGGGGCAGGGGGAGATGCCCGAGATTTATGCCGCGGACAAACGCCAAGAGCGCCGCGATGATGACATCGCGGCGCTCTTGCGCAATTGACTTTGGTCAGTCCCTGACGCCCTTCACCCGGATATGATCCGGCGAAGAGGGTAGAGGAGCCTTGCCAAGGGCCGCCAGCAATCGCTAGGCGCTGGTCGCTTTAGAAGCCTTCGCGCTCGAGGCGCTTGCGCTCAAGCTTACGGGCGCGGCGCACGGCCTCCGCCTTTTCGCGGGCACGGCGCTCCGAGGGCTTCTCGTAGTTGCGACGCAGCTTCATTTCGCGGAAAACGCCCTCGCGCTGCATCTTTTTCTTGAGCGCCTTCAGGGCTTGATCGACGTTGTTGTCACGAACGAGAACTTGCACGTTGCGCCACAGCTCCTCTACGCTGAATAGGACCCCGTCGCACGACACGTGTGCCGTCCGGGAAGGCGGCGTTGATACCACAGCCAAATGCACTTGTGAAGAGGAACCGAAGAGGCAGATGGCAATTTTAAAAATCGCCCGCATGGGACATTCGGTCCTGGCCCGTCCCGCCGCCCCGGTGGAAGATGTCAAAGCCGCGGAAATCCAGCGTTTGGTCGATGATATGATCGAAACCATGGAGGATGCGGGCGGGGCCGGCCTTGCCGCGCCCCAAGTGCATATTCCGCTGCGCATCGTGATCTTCCACGCGCCGCCGTCGCGCAATGACGGCGCCCCGGTGCCGCTGACCGTGCTGATCAACCCGGTGGTTCAGCCCCTCGACGACCGCATGCAGGTGGGGTACGAAGGGTGCCTGTCGCTGCCCGGCCTGACCGGCGCCGTGCCGCGTTATCATAACGTGCGTTATAGCGGCCTGGACCGTCATGGCGAGATGGTGGAGCGGGTGGCCGAGGGCTTCCATGCCAGGGTGGTGCAGCACGAATGCGACCATCTGGACGGCGTTCTCTATCCCAGTCGCATGGACGATCTGAGCACGTTCGGTTTCGTCGAAGAGGTTCGGCGCGCCATGATGGAGCAAAAAGAGTAATCATGGAATTTCAGCAAATCCGCGACCGTCTGGTGCTGGCCGCCTTGCCCCATGTGGTATTCGATGGCTGGTCCACTAAAGCCCTGACCCAGGCCGCCCGCGACGAGGGCCTGGACCCCACTTTGGCCGAGCGCGCCTTCCTGGGCGGGCCGGTGGACGCGGTGGAGCATTTCTCCGATCTGGCCGACCGCATGATGGCCGAGGACCTTGCCTTGGTGGACATGACCACCCTGCGGGTGCCCGACCGGGTCTACCTTGCCATCGAGGCCCGGCTGAAGCGCTGGGCGCCCCACCGCGAGGCCGTGCGCCGCGCCATGGCGGTGCTGGCCCTGCCGCCCCATGGCACCGTTGCCATGCAAATCACCTTCCGCACGGTGGATGCCATCTGGCATCTGGCCGGCGATTCCTCCAACGATTTTTCCTGGTACACCCGGCGCGCCACCTTGGCGGCGGTGTTCTCCGCTACGGTGCTGTGCTGGCTGGATGATGAATCCGAGGACGGTGCGGACACCTGGGCCTTCCTGCGCCGCCGTCTGGCCGATGTGGGCCGTATCACCAGCACCCGCAAGCGGGTTGCGGCGTGGCTGAAGACGTTGCCGAAGCCGGGGCGGGTTTTCGCGCGGTAATGGGGCGAAAGAAACCAGGAGCAACACGGATGAACACGAATGACGGCTTCGCCGTCGCACGGATGAACACGGATAAAAAATAATTAATCCTTATCCGTGTTCATCCGTGGATATCCGTGTCCATCCGTGTTGCGCCTAGTTTTACCTTTACTCGCTCGCCGCAGGTTCCCGCGCCGGCAAAGTGGAGGGCGCTTCGCAGACGCCGTCCACTGCTTCCTTGGCCTCGATGGCCTTCAGCTTCTTCTTCTGGCCGAAATAGCCCCAGGCGCCGAAGGCAACCGCCAGCAGGACGAAACCGCCCAGCAGCATGAATTTGTTGTCGCCCAGCCAGTGCTCCAGCGCCCGGCCCAGCAGATAGCCGCCCCAGGCGAAGCTGTGGGCCCAGATCATGGCGGCGATGAAGTTCAGGACGAAATAGCGCACCCGGCTGACGCCCGAGATGCCGATGACGAAGGGGGCAATGTTGCGCACGCCGTAGATGAAGCGGAATGACAGGATGAAGATGGTGGGGTGGGATTTCACCAGTCCGAAAGCCCATTCGATCTTCTTGCCCAGAGTGGGCCAGCGGTTCAGCAACGGCGTGCCGTAACGCCGGCCGATATAGTAGTACAACTGGTCACCCAGGAAGCTGCCGGCGAAGGCCGATAGCGCCAGCAGTTCCACTGAGATGTTGTAGCGGCCTTCGGAAGCGAGGGCGCCGGTGATGATCACCACCGTTTCGCCTTCGACGAACGTCCACAAAAGGATCACCGGATACAGCAGGAAGCCGTACTCGGTCAGAACGGTTTGAAGGACATCTTCCAAGGGTGACCTGCTGCTATGCCGAAATTACGGTGCGAGTGCGTGCGCCTATAACCTGAAGGGGCAGGTATAGGCGTCAAATGATCTCGGTCAACGCTTCCTTCTTTTCCATGTCGCGCAGGAAATGGACCAGCTCGTAATCCAGCGCGTCGCGGATGGACAGCATACCCTTGGGCAGGCCACCGTCCACCACGGGAAGGTGGCGGAAACTGTTTTCCTGCATCAAATGCAGGGCGCTCAGCAGGGGCTTGTCGGCGGAGATGGTGGTGACGTTGGTGGTCATCACTTGGTCCAGCCGGGTGGTGTCGGGGTCCAGGCCGTCGGCCAGTACGCGGAACAGACCGTCGCGCTCGGTGAAGATGCCGGCCAGCTTGCCGTTTTCCACTACCACTACGGCGCCGATGCGCAGCTTGGACATTTCCTGGGCGGCCTCGCGCACGCTCGCCTGCGGCGGCATGGTGACGCAGGTACGGTGTTTGATGACTTCGCGAATCAGACGGGTCGCCATGACGAATTCACTCCCTGAGACATTTTCTTTGGCTAGTCCGCGAGGCCCGTGAAAAGGGGCACCGCGTCAGCCTGGAAAAAATCCCGTATCCGGGCGGCAGGCGCAATGACGAATTGTCTAGTTTACGAAATCGTCATGGGTAAAGCGGCGTTTCCTAACCTTTACGCGGGTGAATGCGGGTCACGTGGCCCATCTTGCGCCCCGAGCGGGCTTCCGCCTTGCCGTACAGATGCAGTTTAGCCTCGGGATCGTTAAGGATTTTGGGCCAATCGTTCACATCGTCGCCGATGAGATTTTTCATCACGGCATCGGAATGGCGCTGGGAACTACCCAGGGGCAGGCCGCAGACGGCGCGGACGAATTGCTCGAACTGATCGGTGACGCAGGCGTCGATGGTCCAATGACCGGAATTGTGCGGGCGCGGCGCCATTTCGTTGGCGAGCAGGCAGCCATCCTTGGTGACGAACAGTTCCACCGCCAGCAGGCCGACCAGATCCAAAGCCTCGGCCACCTTGTGGGCGGCTTCCTCGGCCTCGTCGGCCAGGGATTGGGGGATGGGGGCGGGGATGGTGGTGGTGTCGAGGATGTGGTTGGTGTGGATGTTCCACGCCGGATCGAAGGTGGCCCAGCCGCCGTCCACGCCGCGCGCCACGATGACCGAGACCTCGCCGGAAAAATCGATGAAGCCTTCCAGCACCGCCTCGGCACCGCCCAGGGCGGCCCAGGCCTCGTCCAGATCGGTATCGGCGGTGATCTTGACTTGGCCCTTGCCGTCATAGCCCAGCCGGGTGGTCTTCAGCACCGACGGGCGCCCGATGGTGGTGACGGCCTCCTTCAACTCAGCGGCGCTGGTCACGGCGGCCCAAGGCGCGGTGGCGATGCCGATGGAGTTGAAGAAGCGCTTTTCGCTGATGCGGTCCTGGGCCACTTCCAGCACGCGCCAACTGGGGCGCACGGGAACCAGGCTGGCCAGCAGGCGCACGCTGTCGGCGGGGATGTTCTCGAATTCGAAGGTGACCACGTCCACAGCGCGGGCAAAGGCCTCCAGCGCGGCCAGATCGGTGTATTCGGCCACGGTGGCGGCGGCCACCACCTGTTCGGTCGGGCTGTCCTTTTCGGGGCAGAAGACGTGGACACGATACCCCAGGCTGGCAGCCGCCAGGGCGGCCATGCGGCCAAGCTGGCCGCCGCCGATGATGCCGATGGTGCTTCCAGGGGGCAGCGGAGCGGACGAACCCAAGGCGAGCGGAGCGGGCGTGGTCATTGTGGTCCTAGGCGATGAGATCGGGATGCTCGGGATCGACCGGCTTTTCAGCCACGCCGTCGGTCTGGCGCTGACGCCATGAATCCAGCCGGTCCGCCAGCCCATCGTCGGACAGCGCCAGGATGGACGCGGCCAGCAGGCCCGCATTGGTGGCGCCGGCCTTGCCGATGGCCAGGGTGCCCACGGGCACGCCGCCGGGCATCTGGACGATGGAGTACAGGGAATCGATCCCCTTCATGGTGCGGCTTTCCACCGGCACGCCCAGAACCGGCAGCGGCGTCATGGCGGCAGCCATGCCGGGCAGATGGGCGGCCCCGCCGGCACCGGCGATGATAACCTTAAGGCCGCGCCCCTTGGCCGAGGTGGCGAAATCCACCAGCCGCTTGGGCGTGCGGTGGGCCGAAACCACGCGGGTCTCGTACGGCACCCCCAGATCGGTCAGGGCCTGCGCGGCATGGCGCATGGTCTCCCAATCGGACTGGCTGCCCATGATGATGCCAACAAGCGGCGCCGCGTTTGTCATACCTATGGTCCTCAATGGGAATCCCATGGGGATTCGAGGAAAGCGGGGATTATAGGAATCGCGCGCTTCCGTGCAAGTGCGCTGTGGATTGTGCTATGATCGTGCTGATTTTATGGAAGAAATCCATGACCAGCGACTATCGCACAGAACGTGTCGAGCCCAGCCTGCGGGTGCAGGGCTACACAAAGCAGGGCAATGACGGCGGCCGCCGGCATCCCTTTCCCCATGCCTACGAGCAACCGCCGCGCCCAACGCCCCATCCTTCCGCCGATGACGTGGCCTCGGTTTTGGGGCTGCCCGCCGATCAGGTGACGCCGGCGGTGATGGGCGCGCTGGTGCCCCTGCTGGCGGAAATCGACCGGCTGCACTTCCATTCGGAACAGACCGAACGCCGCTTGGCGTGGCTGGAACATCAGGCCGACCGCCATTCCGTGGTGCCCTGCCTGACCCGGCGCGCTTTGGTGCGCGAGCTGGCCTCGCTCATGTCCGGCGGCGACGCCCATGGCGCGGTGGCGGTCCTTCAGGTGGCCGGGGTCGAGGCCCTGCGTCAAATCCACGGATTGGTGGCGGGTGAGGGCGCCTTGCGCCACATCGCCGCCAACATCATCGGCGCCCTGCGCAACACCGATGTGGTGGGCTGCCTGGGCGGTTCGGACTTCGCAATCCTGATGCCGGGCACCGATCTGGATCACGCCCGCGCCAAGATGGACGAAATCTGCGCTCGCCTGATGAACCCGCCCTTCACCTGGCTGGGCCAACGCATCCCCCTGACTCCGGCCTTCGGCCTGTACACGCTACGCGAGGGCGACGGGGCGGAGCAGGCGCTGGCGACGGCGGACCGGGCGCGGCGTGGGTTGGAGTAGGGTATGATTCACCACCAAGGGCACCAAGAACACCAAGAGGGCGTGTTTGAGTGCACGCTGTCAGCCATCTGGCAGATAGCTTTGTGCCCTTGGTGGTGAATCAAACGCCTGCCGTCATAGCGGTGTTTTGAATTGCGCTATGGATACTCAAAGTCCGGGGCAAGCGCCTTCGCCCCCGGTTCACAGCCAGGGCTAAGCGATGATGTCCGGGATCAGCTGGTTTTCCAGCCGAGCCATTTGGTCCTTTAGCATCAGCTTGCGCTTTTTCAGGCGCTGCAGACGCAATTGATCCATGAACGGGTCAGCGGCCATGCGGGCGATGACGTCGTCCAAATCCCGGTGTTCGGTGCTGAGGTCCGCTAATTGGCGGCGGATCTCTTCAATGTTCTCATCAATCATGACGGAAAGTGTACACTTGCGGCTGTGTGCGGGCTTGACAGTAGCAGAACTTGCCGTGAAACGGTATGGGTAAGGTCGTATGGCCCGCAGGAGGACTCATGGCAGAAAAACGTATCGGCATTCTCACCAGTGGCGGAGATTGCGCAGGCTTGAATGCCGCCTTGCGCGCGGTGGTCCATCGGGCCATCCGTGGCTATGGCTGGCGCGTGTTCGGCATCCGCGACGGCAGCATGGGCTTGATGAACCGGCCCTTGGATTATGTCGAATTCGACCTGTCGGTGGTCTCGGGTGAGATGCTGCGGTTGGGCGGCACCATTTTGGGCACCATCAACAAGGGCGACCCCTTCGCCTATCCCATGCCCGACGGTAGCAAGAAGGACCGTTCGTCCGAATTCGTCGAGGGCTATCAGGAATTGGGCCTGGACGCGCTGATCGTCATCGGCGGCGACGGCTCCATGCGCATTCTCAACAAGCTGTGCAAGCTGGGCGATGTGCCCATGGTCGGCATTCCCAAGACCATCGACAACGACGTGGCGCACACCGATTACGCCATCGGCTACGTCACCGCGCTGGCGGTGGCGACCGAGGCCATCGACCGCCTTGCCCCCACGGCGGCCAGCCATCACCGCGTGATGATCCTGGAAGTCATGGGCCGCGACGTGGGCCATATCGCCTTGTCCTCGGGCATCGGCGGCGGCGCCGACGTCATCCTGATCCCGGAAATCCCCTATTCGCTGGAAGGCATCGTCGCCAAGATCGACGAAGTCCGCGCGGAAGGCCGTAACCACGCTTTGGTGGTGGTGGCCGAGGGCTGCAAGACCGAGTGCGGCAAGTCGCTGACCCAGTTGCAGACCGGCGGCGAGGCCCGCTACGGCGGCATCGGCCAGTATCTGGCCGATAAGCTGGGCCATCTGATCGAAGCGGAAACCCGCGTCACCGTGCTGGGCCATGTGCAGCGCGGCGGCACTCCGGGCATGCGCGACCGTCTGATCGCCTCGGCCTTCGGCGTCCACGCGGTGGATCTGATCGCCCAGGGCAAGGTGGACCGCATGGTGGCGTGGCAGCACGGCCAAGTGGTGGACGTGCCCCTGGCCGAGATCGCCGGCATCACCCGCGGCGTCGATCCCTTCGGCACCCTGGCCCACACCGCCCGTGGCCTGGGCATCTATATCGGCGACCTGAAGTCGTAGGTAACTTTCCCCTCCCCCCTCGCGGGGGAGGGGTTTTCATTCTCCCCAGCGCTTAACCAGCCCCGTATCCAGCCCGAACAGATCCAGCATGCGGCCCACCGTGTGGTCGATCATGGAATCCAGGCTGTCGGGGCGGGCGTAGAAGGCCGGGACCGGCGGGGCGACCACGGCGCCCATTTCCGACAAATTCAGCATGGTGCGCAGATGGCCGGTGTGCAGCGGGGTTTCGCGCACCATCAGCACTAGCCGGCGGCGTTCCTTCAGGGCCACATCGGCG
>JACMKT010000235.1 GCA_014380005.1 Rhodospirillales bacterium | reverse complement strand
GGCCGATGACGATCGGACCGGCGCCGATGATGAGGATGGACTTGATATCTGTACGTTTGGGCATCGATCCACTTCCGGGCGCAAAAACAGTTCAGTTCACCACAGAGACACAGAGACACCGAGATGCCTTCCTGGCGGAAAGACCTCGGGTCATGCCCCGCGAAATTCTCGTCGCAACCCACAGCGCCACCGTCTGGCACAGTCTCTCTGTGCCTCTGTGTCTCTGTGGTTCATTAACCCTACAGCACGAACCGCTTAACCCCGTCCTTGAGGACCGGAACGTTGAAGTTCATCAGCAATCCCACCGGATAGGCGCTGAGGCGAAGGTAGGTGAGGATCTGAGCGTCATGCACGGGAGCCAACCGCTCCACCGTCTTCAAAACGACCACCACCCGCTCGTCCACCACCACATCCATCCGGTAACCGCAATCCAGCTTCACCTCTTTGTATACCACCGGCAACGGGACTTGGCGGCGAAAGGTGATACCGGACTGCGCCAGTTCATAACACAGGCACTCTTCATAAGCCGATTCCAACAACCCCGGACCCAGGGTCCGATGGACCTCGATGGCGCAACCGATAATGCGGTCGGTCAACGGGTCCCTGAGTGGTTGCATTCTGGCTGCGCCTTTAAGAAAAAATTAGATAACCACAGAGACACAGAGGCACAGAGAGACCGTCCAAACTGCGAAACCGTGCCTCCACGAAACGCAAAACTTATCCCAGGGAAGCCACATCGTCACCATCCGGCACACCATCTCTGTGCCTCTGTGTCTCTGTGTCTCTGTGTCTCTGTGGTTAACCGTCTACCCTCGGCGGACACGCAGCCGATGGGACCGCGAAAGAAAGATACTTAACCACAGAGACACAGAGACACAGAGAGACCGTCCAAACTGCGAAACCATGCCTCCACGAAACCCATAAACCATCCCAGGGAAGCCACATCGCCACCGTCTGGCACACCATCTCTGTGTCTCTGTGTCTCTGTGGTTAACCTTCTACCCTCGGCAGTCCCGCAGCCGATGCGGACCGCGAAAGAAAGAGAATTAACCACAGAGACACAGAGACACAGAGAGACCGTCCAAACTGCGAAACCATGCCTCCACGAAACCCATAAACCATCCCAGGGAAGCCACATCGCCACCGTCTGGCACACCATCTCTGTGCCTCTGTGTCTCTGTGGTTAACCTTCTACCCTTGGCGGACCCGCAACCGATGAGGCCGCGAAAGAAAGATAATTAACCACAGAGACACAGAGGCACAGAGAGACCGTCCAAACTCCGAAAACCGTGCCTCCACGAAACGCAAAAACTTATCCCAGGGAAGCCACGTCGTCACCGTCTGGCACACCATCTCTGTGCCTCTGTGTCTCTGTGGTTAACCTTCTACCCTTGGCGGACCCGCAGGCGATGAGGCCGCGAAAGAAAGAGAATGAACCACAGAGACACAGAGACACAGAGGCACAGAGGCACAGAGAGACCGTCCAGACTGCGAAACCGTGCCTCCACGAAACCCATAAACCATCCTAGGAAAGCCACATCGTCACCGTCTGGCACAACATCTCTGTGCCTCTTTGTCTCTGTGGTT
Organism: Rhodospirillales bacterium; assembly: GCA_014380005.1. GTDB lineage: Bacteria > Pseudomonadota > Alphaproteobacteria > Rhodospirillales > Magnetospirillaceae > Magnetospirillum. Next base: position 7,283 of record JACMKT010000235.1, on the reverse strand, counting down.
AACCTTCTTAACTGAACAACATTTTGATCAGATCGTAGGCCGCCTGTGCCACAGCTCCAACCAACGCATGCTCATACTTTTGAACAAGCCGCCACAATGGTTCAAGGATCAGCGCAGTCCCAATCCGAACATTGATGACCGTGTCATTCAACAGCTCCCGGCCACCTTCTAGCGCCTTCAGAAGGGCGCCTTTTTCATGGCCGAGTTCGTTATCTAGACGAAGGTCGTTGCGGAATTCCTCAATTACCTCATCGAGCTTGCCAACGGCCTCTACATATTCAGGCTGATTGTGGTTGATTGTAACCATCCGGTCAGAAGCCGGAATGGACAACACCTGCAACGTCGGAACGGCCCTTTGCGGATATTCACTTGATTTGAGAAGCGCCTGAATTTTGTCCCGGTGCTCGTCGGAAAGACCTTCGACCTCTTTCAATCCAGCTTCCGTAATAAACAACCGTTCGACTTCAACCCTGTCTGGTTCACCTAGGGGCGCAAAGAGAGTGAAATCTAATTCCATTCTCTTCTCACCTCTGACGAACCCACGCTCTTTGAGCCTATCCAGACACAATTGGACAACATTCTCATTAGCGCGGAACAGAAGATTGCCGATGCTGGTCGATGTCAGGCTCTTCTTGGAATCATCGAACAAAGATTCGTAGAGGCCAAGAAGGATAGCCTGAGCAATCACGTCTAGCTGAATTACCCCTTTTTTCACGGTTTCTCCATCATCTCCACGAACCGATGGAACAGATAATGGCTATCCTGCGGCCCAGGGCTGGACTCAGGATGGTACTGGACCGAGAACACCGGCTTGCCGTCCACCGCAATACCCTCGACCGATTGGTCGAACAGCGAACGATGGGTCACGGTGACACCGGCGGGCAGGGACGCCTCGTCCACCACGAAGCCATGGTTCTGGCTGGTGATCTCGACCTTGCCGGTGGCGAGTTCCTTGACCGGGTGGTTGGCGCCGCGGTGGCCGGTGTCCATTTTGTAGGTCTTGGCGCCCAGGGCCAAGGCCAGCATCTGATGGCCCAGGCAAATGCCGAACAGCGGCTTGCCGGCGGCCAGCACACCCTGAATGGTGGGCACCGCGTATTCGCCGGTGGCCGCCGGGTCGCCGGGGCCGTTGGACAGGAAGACGCCGTCGGGCTGATGGCGCAGGACGTCCTCGGCGGTGGCGGTGGCGGGCAGCACGGTGACCTTGCAGCCGGCGCTGGCGAGGCAGCGCAGGATGTTGCGCTTGGCGCCGTAATCCAGGGCGACCACGTGGAATTTGGGCTCGGTCTGCTTGCCGTAGCCGGCACCCAGGCTCCACTCGCCCTCGTCCCAGCTGAATTGCTGAGTGCAGGTGACGTCCTTGGCCAGATCCATGCCCTCCAGGCCGGGCCAACCGGCAGCCAGGCGCCACGCCGCCTTGAGGTCCACATTGCCGTCGGGGGCATGCACCACCACGCCGTTGGGGGCGCCCTGGTCGCGGATGCGGCGGGTCAAAGCGCGGGTATCCACTCCGGACAGGCCGATCAGTCCATAGGATTTCAGCCATTCGTCCAGATGACGATTGGCGCGCCAATTGGCAGGATCAGTGATGTCGGCACGCAGGATCAAACCACGCGCCGCCGGGGTCACCGTCTCGATGTCCTCGAAATTGGTGCCCACATTGCCGATATGCGGGAAGGTGAAGGTGATGATTTGCCCGGCATAGGACGGATCGGTCAGCACTTCCTGGTAGCCGGTCATGGAGGTGTTGAACACCACCTCGCCCACCGACATGCCAGCGGCGCCGACGCCCTTGCCCCACAGCACGGTGCCGTCGGCCATCACCAGAGCGGCGGTGGCACCAGGGGGGCGAGGGATGTCGAAGTTCGGCTCCGTCGCGTGCTGTTGCGGCATGTTTGTCCTTTAAAGTAGCGCGTCCGTGTGGCGGAAGCGGTGAGACCATAGCACTAGGCCGCGCACCGGCGTGAGGACTCGCTTGATCAAGCGAAAGTCCTCTGGCGGGGTCCGGCCGGACCCAGGCGGCGGCAGGTAAATTTCGCGCCTTCTATAGAATCCCCGCCAGCCTGTCAAGCACGGACAGGGCCGGAGTAAAATTGTGGTTTTTCAAACCACTAGTGCGAGAGAGAGTCTTTGCGTTCAAGCCGGTTTTGGGGTAGCCTGATCCTTTCCATATTAGCGGCAAAATCGCGCAACACCGGGGAGGCCCCATGCTGCGCCAGCAGCTCAGCGACCAACTGAAGACCGCCATGCTGGCAAAGAATGCCCGCGTGGTATCCACCGTGCGCCTGATCCTGGCCGCGCTGAAGGACCGTGACATTGCCGCGCGCTCGCGCAACGTGATGGACGGCATCGGCGAGGACGAGATTTTGCAGATGCTGCAATCCATGATCAAGCAACGCCGCGAATCCATCTCGCTGTATGAGCAGGGCGGGCGCCTTGAGCTTGCCCAGCAGGAGCAGGAGGAGATCGCCATCATCGAAACCTTCCTGCCCAAGCAGATGACCGAGGCCGAGACCCTGGACGCCGTCAAGATCGTGATCGCCGAAGTGGGCGCCACCGGCATCAAGGACATGGGCCGGGTCATGGCCGCCTTGAAGGAACGCTTCGCCGGCTGCATGGACTTCACCAAGGCCAGCGCCGCCACCAAGAAGGAGCTGGGGGGCTAACGGCCCCTCACCCCCGTGGCCTTTCCCCCCGAATTTCTTGACGAGCTGCGCAACCGCGTGGGTCTGGCCGGCATTGTTGGCCGGCGGGTCAAGCTTGCCAAGAAGGGGCGGGAATATTCCGGCCTGTGCCCGTTCCATAACGAGAAGTCGCCCAGCTTCACGGTGAACGAGGACAAGGGCTTTTTTCACTGTTTGGCGGGCGAAACCCGCGTGGTCACCTGGAACGGCACCATCGCCATCGCCCAATTGGCGGGCGGGCGCCACCGAGTCCTGACCGAGGGCGGGGAATGGGTGGACGCAGAGTTCAAGGCTTACGGCACCCAGCGGCTTCACCGCATCGTGCTGGGCCGCAATGGCGTCACCAAAGAAATCTACGCCACCGATGGCCATCGCTGGTTCGTCCGGGACCGGGCGGAGACCACCACCGCCCAATTGCGGCGCGGGCACCGCTTAGCCTCGGTCCTGCCCCATATGCGGGACGTTGCCCCCCATGCGGAAGGAATCCGCCACGGCATCGTGTTCGGTGACGGTTTCCTGGACCAAGCCAAGAATTACTGCATCGTCAACCTTCACATGGAAAAGGAGGAATTGGCGCCGTGGTTCGACGGCTTCCCCACCGGCCATTACAAGCGCGAGCAGGGTGAGCCCTATACCCAGATCCGCAACCTGCCCGCCCATCTGAAGCAACTGCCGGCCCTTGATGCCGACCCCGCCTATGTGGCTGGCTTCATCGCCGGTTATCTGGCCACCGACGGCCATGTGGCCAAGGACGGCACGATCATGCTGCACAGCATCGACCGCGCCGCCCTGCAATGGGTGCGCGACGCCGCCATCAGGCTAGGCGTCTCCACGCTGGGCATCACCACCCAGGAACGGCAGGGCTATGGGGACGCGCCGTCCTCCATCCACCGCATCCACTTCCTGACCTCCACCCTGCCCGCCGCCATGGTGCTGCGCGCCCAGGCCCGCCTGCGCATGGATGCCTCCCGCAAGAAATTCGAGCGGACCCGCTGGGTGGTCAAAAGCGTCGAGCCCACGGACCGGGTGGAGGAGGTCTATTGCGCCGAGGTGCCCGGCACCCATTCCTTCGCCCTTGAAGACAATCTGCTGACCGGAAACTGCTTCGGCTGCGGCGCCCATGGCGACGCCATCGGTTTCGAGATGCGCGCCAACCACCTTGGCTTCACCGAGGCGGTGGAGAAGCTGGCGTCGGAACTGGGCCTGGACGTGCCCAAGGCCACGCCGGAAGAACGCAAGCGCGAAGCCCAGCGGGCGTCCCTGCACGATTGCATGGAGGCCGCCTGCCGCTTCTTCGAGACCCAATTGCGCAACGCCGCCGGGCGCGACGGCCTAGCTTACTTGCGTGACCGCGGCCTGAGCGAAGAGACCATCGCCCGCTTCCGCCTGGGCTGGGCGCCCGATTCCCGCGAAGCCTTGAAAAAGGCGATCATGAGCGAATCCGTGCCGGAAAGCCTGATGATCGAAGCCGGGCTGCTGAAGAAACCCGATGCGGATTCCCCTCGGGGCGGCGCCAGCTTCGATTTTTTCCGGGGCCGCGTCACCTTCCCGGTGACCGACCGCCGGGGCCGGGTGGTGGCGTTCGGCGCCCGCACATTGGGCGACGGCCAGCCCAAATACCTCAATTCGCCGGACACCCCGCTGTTCCACAAGGGCTCCATGCTGTACGGCCTTGCCCATGCCCGCGAGACCGCCCGCGAAAAGGGCGTGGCCTTGGCGGTGGAAGGCTATATGGACGTCATCGCCCTGCATCAGGCCGGCTTCCAATACGCCGTGGCGCCCCTGGGCACGGCCCTGACCGAACAGCAGATCGAGGAGCTGTGGCGCCTCGCCGACGAGCCCATCCTGTGCTTTGACGGCGACAATGCCGGCCAGCGGGCCATGGCGCGGGCCGCCGCGCGCGGCCTGCCCATCCTCAAGCCGGGCAAGTCCCTGCGCTTCGCCGTGCTGCCCTACCCCGAGGACCCCGATTCCCTGATCAAGGCCAAGGGCGCCGCCGCCATGCAGGCGGTGCTGGACGCCGCAAGCCCCCTGTTCGAAGTCACATGGCAATTGGCTACTGAGGGCCGCGCCCTGGACACCCCCGAGCGCCGCGCCGCACTCGAGCAAGAGTTGAAAGAAAAAACTTTCGAAATCGCCGATGAGGGGGTGCGTTATCAATATCTCGCCGCCTTCCGCGAGCGCATGAGAACCGCCTTCCGCCCCCCTCGTCCGCAATGGAACGGCCCGGGTGGGGGTGGCGGCAAGCGTTATGAGATCAAGCGCCGCCCCGGCGATCCGGCATTGCGCAGCATGGATGGCCGTTTGCCCGGCGCGGGCCGGCCCATGCCCCCCGCATCGCCGCAAACCCGGCAGGAACGGCTGCTTCTGACCCTGATTCTGGTGCATCCACCCCTGGTCGAAGAGGTCGCCGAACGGCTGGGCGAAACCACCTTTACCGATTCGGAGCTTGACAAGCTCAGACGGGGAATTCTAAAGCACCTCGATATAGCCCGCGATCTTGACTCGGAGTCGTTGCAGGGCCATCTCAGGTCGGATGGGTTCTCACCAGTGCTGGACTCCCTGCTGGACGCGAATGCATACAAGATCGCCCGGCCCGACGCGGTCCACGAGGCTAGGTCGCTTTGGGAACACATATTCACTCTGTACACGCGCAAGGAGCTGCAAGCCGACTGCGGGCACGCCGTCGAGACCTTCGCGCGGGAGCCGTCGGAAGCAAATTTCAATTACCTCGCGGCGCTGATAAACAGCCGGGGACGCGGGTTGGATGAAGATGACGAGCGTACCGGCGCCGGATAGCGCTGAATGCGTCCAGAACGCCTGATGGCGTAATGCCCGTTTCGTCCCGGCGAAACGTTCTTATTTGTTTGGTCAAGGGTGGCCGACAACCCGTCCCCCGGGGGGCGCGAACGGGTAGTTGGCCGAGGCAGGATCCTAGGAGCAGTGGGTTAATGGCGACCAAATCCCAGAATACGGCGGAAACCAACGAGGGCCAGGAAGAGCAACTGGACGGACCGCTGCTCGACACCCTTGGCGTAGCCGTCAAGAAGATGGTCGCACGCGGCAAGGAACGCGGCTACGTCACCTATGACGAACTGAACGCCGCCCTGCCGCCCGACGAGGTGTCGTCCGAGCAGATCGAAGACACCATGGCCATGCTGAGCGAGCTTGGCGTCAACGTGGTCGAGAGCGAGGAAGGCGAGGAAGCCGCACCGGCCCGCGCCGAAGAGGAAGGGGAAGCCGAGGGCTTCACCGGTGCTGGCGGCAATGTGGACGAGGAAGACCTTGGCCGCACCGACGACCCCGTGCGCATGTACCTGCGCGAAATGGGCTCGGTCGAGCTGCTGAGCCGCGAGGGCGAAATCGCCATCGCCAAGCGCATCGAAGCCGGCCGCGAGATGATGATCGGCGGCATCTGCGAAAGCCCGCTGACCGTCCGCGCCGTGGTCGAGTGGCACGACGCCCTGGCCAACGGCAAGATGCTGCTGCGCGACATCATCGACCTGGACGCCACCTACGGCTCCGGCCCCGCCGGCGAATTGTCCGAGGAAGAGCTGGAGCGCGGCCCCGAGGAGGAAATCCCCCCGGCTGAGGCCAAGGAGCCCGGCGCCGAGGGCGAAGGCGAGGAAGCCCCCGTCCCGCCGGAAGGCGAGGGCGAGGAAGGCGAGGGCGAAGGCGAGGACCAGAGCATTTCGCTGGCCGCCATGGAAATCCAGCTGATGCCCCAAGTGCTGGAAACCTTCGAGGCCATCGCCGCCACCCATGCCAAGCTGGAAAAAGTCCGCAAGGACCGCCTGACCATCCTGTCCAAGGGCGAAGCCGTCACCCCGGCTGCGGAAAAGAAGTACGAGAAGCTGAAGGCCGAGATGGTCAGCCTGATGGACGGCGTTCACCTGAACAACGCCCGCATCGAGCAGCTGGTCGAGCAGATGAACGGCCTGAACAAGCGCCTGATGATGCAGGAAGGCCGCCTGTTGCGTCTGGCCGAATCGTGCAAGGTCAAGCGCCAGGACTTCCTGGACCATTATTTTGGCAACGAGCTTGACCCCAAATGGCTCGAGATCGTCGGCGTGCGCACCAAGCAGTGGAAAGACTTCGCCGAGAAGCATGGCCGCGAGGTCGGCGATATCCGCGGCAGAATCAGCGTGGTCTCTGCCGAGTCCTGCCTGCCCATTTCCGAATTCCGCCGCATCGTCCAGACCGTGCAGAAGGGCGAGCGCGAGGCCAGCAAGGCCAAGAAGGAGATGATCGAGGCCAATCTGCGTCTGGTGATCTCCATCGCCAAGAAATACACCAATCGCGGCCTGCAATTCCTCGACCTGATTCAGGAAGGCAATATCGGCCTGATGAAGGCGGTGGATAAGTTCGAATACCGCCGTGGCTACAAATTCTCCACATACGCCACGTGGTGGATCCGTCAGGCCATCACCCGCTCCATCGCCGATCAGGCCCGCACCATCCGTATCCCGGTGCACATGATCGAGACCATCAACACGCGGGTCCGCACCTCGCGACTGATGCTGCACGAGATCGGCCGCGAGCCGACCCCGGATGAGCTGGCCTAAAAGCTGATCATGCCGCTGGAGAAGGTGCGCAAGG